>JAFSNA010000074.1 GCA_017447645.1 Oscillospiraceae bacterium | reverse complement strand
GTCACCGGCACCTGGGACTTCGGCGCGGACGACGCGCTCAAGATGCCCGGCTGCCTGCGCCTTGCCCTGACCCAGGCCAAGGTCTCCCATGCCAACATCAAGAGCATCGACACCTCCGAGGCCGAGAAGATGCCCGGCGTCGTGAAGGTCATCACCTACAAGGACATTCTCGCTGCCGGCGGCACCAACCAGATCAACGGTCTGGTCATGCTGCCCAAGCACAACAAGACCGACGGCTTTGAGCGCCCCGTCCTCTGCTCCGACAAGATCTTCCAGTTCGGCGACGCCATCGCCATCGTGGCCGCTGATACCGAGGAGCACGCGAGAGCCGCGGCCGACGCCGTCAAGGTCGATATCGAGGTTCTGCCCGCCTACATGAACGCGCTGGACGCCATGGCCCCCGACGCCATCGAGATCCACCCGGGCACCCCGAACGTCTTCTATGAGACCAACTGCATCAAGGGCCCCGACTTCGACTGGGACAGCATCCCCGACAGCCAGCAGGTCGAGATCGAGAGCTACTGCTCCCGTCAGCCCCACCTGCACATCGAGCCGGACAACGGCTACGGCTACATCGACGAGGACGGCATGGTCACCGTGCACTCCAAGTCCATCGGCATCCACCTGCACATGCCGATGATCGCCGCCGGCATCGGCGTTCCGATGGAGAACCTCCGCCTGGTTCAGAACCACGCGGGCGGCACCTTCGGCTACAAGTTCTCCCCGACGAACGAGGCTCTCATCGGCGCGGCCGTCAAGATCCTCGGCAAGCCCGTCAGCCTGAACTTCAACCAGTTCCAGAACATCACCTACACCGGCAAGCGTTCCCCGGCCTTCATGCACATCAAGCTGGCCGCCGACAAGAACGGCAAACTGCTGGCCCTGTGGGGCGACAACTATGTCGACCACGGCCCGTACTCCGAGTTCGGCGATCTGCTGACCATGCGTCTGAGCCAGTTCACCGGCGCCGGCTACGGCATCAACTCCATCCGCAACAAGAGCCAGACCGTCTTCACGAACCATGCCTGGGGCTCCGCGTTCCGCGCCTACGGCTCTCCCCAGTCCTTCATGGGCTCCGAGATCGCCATCGACTGCCTGGCCGCCAAGATGGGCATCGACCCGTTCGAGATGCGTGCGATGAACTGCTACAAGGAGTCCGAGCACACCACGATCCCGACCGGCTACCCGCCCGAGGTCTACTGCGAAGAGGCCCTGTTTGAGAAGGCCCGCCCGCTGTACTACGCCGGCAAGAAGCGCTGCGAAGAGAAGAACGCCGCCTCCGACGGCCGCTACAAGTACGGCATCGGCGTGTCCCTCGGCGTCTACGGCTGCGGCCTGGACGGCGTTGACGCCTCCTCCGCGAAGGCCGAACTGAACAAGGACGGCACCGTGACGATCTACGTCTCCTGGGAGGATCACGGCCAGGGCGCCGACATGGGCGCGCTCGTCTCCGCTCATGAGACCCTGCGTCAGGCCGGCATCAAGCCCGAGCAGATCCGTCTCGTCATGAACGACACCAAGATCACCCCGAACTCCGGCCCTGCGGGCGGCTCCCGTTCCCAGGTCATGAGCGGCAACGCCTGCCGTCTCGCCGCCGAGGCCCTGATCGCCGAGATGAAGAAGGACGACGGAACCTTCCGCACCTACGACGAGATGGTCGCCGACGGCAAGAAGCTGCTGGTCGAGGGCAACTGGGTCACCACCTACTGCGCCGATCACCCGGTCGACCAGGATACCGCCCAGGGCGAGCCCTTCGCGACCTACATGTACACGATCTTCCTCCCCGAGGTCTGCGTCGACACCCAGACCGGCAAGGTCAAGGTCGAGAAGTTCACCTGCGTGGCCGACGTCGGCACGATCATGAACCGCCTGCTCGTCGAAGGCAACTTCTACGGCGGCCTGGCTCAGGGCATCGGCCTGGCCCTCAGCGAGGACTTCGATGATCTCGAGAAGGAGACGAGCCTCCTCAAGTGCGGCATCCCGTACCCGAACGACATCCCGGACGACATCGAGCTGCACTTCAACGAGACCTACCGCCCGTACGGCCCCTACGGCGCCGCCGGCTGCGGCGAGGCTCCGCTGGATGCGCCGCACCCGGCCGTCCTGAACGCCATCTACAATGCCACCGGCGCCCGCATCACCCGCATCCCGGCTCGCCCGGACAAGGTGCTCGCGGCCCTCAAGGCGCTGGAGAACTAAGCTTTTCAAAGCGCAATACCCATGTTATAATAGAGAGGCCCGAAAGGGCCTCTCTATTGCATAAAAACCACGAAAGGGGATGGAGGAATGTCGCAGATCCAGGAGCGCGGCTCCACCCACGTCTATAAGGTCAACAAGATCTCCAAGGAGGAGATGGACGCCATGACGGCGCGCTGCGTCTACGAGCAGCCGCCCTTCTGCAGCGCCGCCTGCCCCCTGAAGCTGGACGTGCGCGCCTTCATGAAGGCCGCGGCGGACGGCGATTTCAAAAAGGCGCTGCAGCTCTATGAAAAGATCGCTCCCTTCCCGCTGATCCTCTCGGCTGGCTGCGAGGCGCCCTGCGAAGAGAAATGCCGTCTCGGCGAGCTCGGCGACGCGGTCGCGATCCGCGCGGTCGAAGCTGCGGTCGCCCGCTTCGGCGAGCAGACGCGCTCCGGCGGCGTGTTCCGCATGAAGAAAAGAAAGACCGTCGCCGTCCTCGGCGCGGATCTGTTCACGCTCCTCCTCGCGGGCGAGCTGGAAAAGAAGGCCTACCCGATCACCGTGTTCTGCCCCCAGGGCGATCCCGAGAGCTATCTGCGCGCCTGCGCGCCCTTTCTGGGCGACGCGGCGTTTGCGCTCGAACTGAAGCGGCTCAAGGGCAAGGATATCCAATTTGAATTCAACTGCCGCCCCGACGCGGCGTTTTACGAAGAAAAGAAGGCGCTCTTCGACGTGCTCTGCGCCTCGAAAGAGCTGACGGACGAGCTCTTCCCCGGCGCCGTGATCGTCCCGGAGCTGATGTTCTGCGAGGAACACGGCCTTGTCTGCGGCGTCTGTGAGGGTGTGCTGGACACGGCCTTCGGCGCGAAGAAGGCCGCGCTGACGGTCGACCGTCTGGCCCAGAAGCTCGACCCGCGCAACATGCGCGGACAGGAGGGCGCCTGCGAAAGCCGGCTGTACACCGATCTCTCCGAGGCAAAAGCGCTGCGGCGCGTCGAGGGCGGCGAGGACGGCTATACGAAGGAGCAGGCGACCGAGGAGGCCGCGCGCTGCATCCAGTGCCACTGCGAGGAGTGCCTGAAATCCTGCGCCTATCTCAGGCATTACAAGAAGCATCCCGGGCTGCTCTCGCGCGAGATCTACAACAATACACAGATCATCATGGGCGACCATCCGCTGAACAAGGCCATGAACGCCTGCGCCCTCTGCGGCCAGTGCAGCGTGGTCTGCCCCAACGGCTTCGACATGGCGCGCGTCTGCGCCGCGGCGCGGCGCAACATGGTCTCCACGGACAAGATGCCGCTGGCCCCGCACGAATTCGCGCTGATGGACATGCTCTTTTCCAACAACGAGGCCTTTCTGTGCCGCCCCCAGCCGGGCTTTGAGAAGTGCCGCTACGTCTTCTTCCCCGGCTGCCAGGCCGCGGCCATTGCCCCGGCGACCGTCAGGGCCGCGTATCTCGACCTCTGTGAACGGCTCGAGGGCGGCGTGGCGCTGATCCTCGGCTGTTGCGGAGCGATCGCCGACTGGGCCGGGCGGACGGAGATGGAGGAGCAGACGCACGAAAAACTGGACCGCGAGCTCGCCCGTCTGGGCGATCCGATCGTGATCGCCGGCTGCCCGAGTTGCGCGAAGGAGCTGAAAAGCTTTTCCTCCCGCGAGGTGCGCGGCGTCTGGGACGTGCTGCTGGAGCTGGGCCTGCCGGAGGGCGCGCACGCGCTCGACAGGCCCGCGGCTCTGCACGATTCCTGCGGTGCGCGCGGCGACGAACACACCCAGAAGGCGATCCGCGCGCTCGCCGCGGCCTTGGGCTGCACGCTGGTGGAAACGCCCTGGTCCGGCGACCGAAGCCCCTGCTGCGGCTATGGCGGTCTGACCGCCTATGCCAACCGCGAGGTCGCCGCCGAGCTGACCGAACAGTGCCTCGAACGCAGCGACGCGCCGTATATCTCCTACTGCATGGCCTGCCGCGACCGCTTTGCCCGCCGGGGGCGGGAATCCCGCCACATCCTCGAACTCTGCTACGGCACCGACGCGGGCGGCCCGCCGGATATCAGCGAAAAGCGCAGGAACCGCCTGAGCCTCAGGAACGAGCTGCTGCAGGAGGTCTGGATGGAGGATCCGATGGAAAAAACGCTGGATTACGCCCTCGCCTTTACGCCCGAGGCGCGGGAGATGATGGACGACCGCATGATCCTCGTCGAGGACGTGATCGCCGTGCTTGAGGATTTCCGGGAGAGCGGCGAGGCGATCGAGGACGAGGACGGGCTGCTGGTCGCACGCCGCCGCGTCGGCAACGCCACCTTCTGGGTGAAGTTCAGCCGCGCGGAGGACGGCTTCCTTGTGCACCGCGCCTGGAGCCACCGCATGAAGGTCGAAAAAAGGGAGGGCTGAACATGGCCGCCGAAAAGAATTACTACACCATAGACCCGCAGGGAAAGCTCAAATGCGTCAAATGCGGCGTGCCCCTTGTGAAGGGAAAAGCCAAGTTCATGTATCTCGACAACGGCTTCCCTGTCGAGCTGCCCGTCTGTCCCGTCTGCGGCTTCGTCTATGTGCCGGAGGAGCTGGCGCTGGGCAAGGTCGCCTCGGTCGAACGGGCGCTGGAGGACAAATGAAGTCGCATCCCGGCGGCGAAGCGCATACCCGCCGCATGCTGGAGCTGGCGGAGCTTCCCCCCGGCGCGTCGGTGCTGGACATGGGCGCCGGAGCGGGGGAGAGCGTGGCGCTGCTGCGCGCACAGGGCTTTGATGCCCGGGGGATCGACCTTGCGCCGCGCGCCGCAAACGTGGAGCGGGGCGATTTCCTGCGCGCCCCCTGGCCGGACGGCAGCTTTGACGCCGTGCTGAGCCAGTGCGCCTTCTTCGTCTCCGGCGACCGGCGCGGCGCGCTGCGCGAGGCGCACAGGCTGCTGAGGGACGGCGGGAAGCTGCTGCTCTCGGACCTGTTTTTTGAAGAGCCGCAGCCGCTGCTGCAAAGCAACGGCTTCGCGCTCCTCCGCGCCGAGGACATGACGGCGGCGTGGCGAGAATACTATCTCGAGGCGCTGTGGCGCGGCGACGCGCCCTGCTGTGAGATCCCGAAGGGGAAGAGCAGCTATTGGCTTTTGATCGCAAGAAAGGACGGATGAGAAATGGATCTCTTTGACCGCGTGATGGAACTGAGCCGTTACGGCTATTTCTGCAGCCAGATCCTGGCGATCCTGATGCTGGAGACCGTCGGCGAGGAAAACCCCGGCCTTGTCAAGGCTCTGGGCGGCCTCAACGGCGGCGTGGGCTTTTCGCAGGGCTGCTGCGGCTGCATGACCGGCGGCGCCTGCCTGATCTCTTATTTCACCGGCAAGGGCGAGGACACGGGCCTGGACCACCCCGAGCACAAAAGCGCGCTGGGCGAGTTCACGCAGTGGTTCAGCGATGAGATGACCGCGGAATACGGCGGCATCGACTGCCGCGACATCACAAAGGGCAATCCCGCCAAGCGCGTGGAGTACTGCCCGCAGATCATCGCCGCGACCTTTGAGAAATGCATGGAGATCCTGCAGGAAAAGGAGCTGCTGTGAAAGACCTTCCCGTCTCCCGCCTGGACGCGCTGATCGCGGAGCAGGAGGGCCTGGAGCGTGTTGACAGGGATACGATCGAGGCGATCCAGCTCAAACGGCTGAATCGCCTTTTGACGCGCGAGAAGGAACGCGGCGGCTTTTACCGCGATCTGCCGGAGCGGATCGCCTCTCTGGAGCGGCTGTGCGATCTGCCCTTCACCACGGAGGAGGATCTGGCGCACAACGCGCCGGGATTGCTGCTCTGCTCGCAGGCGCAGATCCGGCGCGTGCTCTCCGACGCGACCTCCGGCACCACCGGCGCGGCCAAGCGCGTGTTTTACACCGAGGACGATCTGGAAAACACGGTGCGGCTCTATATGGCCGGCCTGGGCGAGCTGATCTTCCCGGGCGGCACCGCCATGATCTGCTTCCCCTTCTCAGGCCCCTTCGGTCTCGGCGAGCTGATCGCGGAGGCGGTGGAACGCCTCGGCGCCAGAGCGCTCAGGGCCGGGCCCTTTCTGAGCTGGGGCGAATACGGCGCGCTGCTGGAAGCGGAAAAGCCCGACAGCTTCGTCGGTATGCCCGCACAGCTGCTGGGCATCCTGCGCCTTTGCGGAAGGAAAAGCCTCTCCCGCGCGCTCGTCAGCGGGGACGCCTGCCCGGCAAGCGTGATGCGCGGCTGTGAGGAGCTGCTGGGATCAAAGCTCTTTCCGCACTACGGCTCGCGTGAGATGGGCATGGCCGGAGCGATCTGCTGCTCAGCCCATGCGGGCATGCATTTGCGGGAAAACCACGTCATCGCCGAGATCGTCGATGAAAGCGGCCGACCGCTCCCGGAGGGAGAATGGGGCGAGCTCGTCGTCACGACGATCGGCATGGAGGCCATGCCCCTCATCCGCTACCGCACGGGGGACTTCACCCGCATCCTGCCCGGCCGCTGCCCCTGCGGCAGCGAGACGATCCGGCTTGACCGGATCGAGCGGAAGACGGAGGGCCCGAGCGCGGCGCAGCTCGACGAGATCCTGTTTGCGGACGAACACGTCGCGGACTGCCGTTACGATCTGCGGGACGGGCAGCTGAACGTAACGGTGCTGTGCCGCGGAGAGATCGACGCTCCGGCGCTGCGGGAGAGACTCTCCGCCGTGGCGGCGCCGCTGAGGGTCGCGCTTTCCGCGCGGGAGGCCGCCCCCGGCGATACCTCCCTGTACCGCGGAAAACGCACGCTGCACAGCGCGGGATAAGCCGCCCTTTCCTTTTGCCGACCGTCCCGGCGTCTATACGCGACACAGCAAAAACGGCTGCCCGAGGCGGCCGTTTTTGCCCGTCTCCTCCCAAAGCCCTCTCCGAAACGAAAAAAACAGGCGCGCGCCGACGCTTTCCTCTTGACAAACGCGCGGAACGGGAGTATTCTCTACGTATGAACATATGAGCATACGTTCAAATGAATATGACAAGGAGGATCTCCCCGTGAAAAAGAGCTATAAGATCGAAGTGGACTGTGCCAACTGCGCGAACAAGATGGAGGACGCCGCGAAGAAAACGCCCGGCGTGAAGGACGCGGTGGTCAATTTCATGACGCTGAAGATGAGCGTGGAATTTGAAGAAGGCGCCGATCCCAAGGCTGTGATGAAGGACGTGCTGACCAACTGCAAAAAGGTCGAGGACGACTGCGAGATCTATCTTTGATCCGGAATCAAACGACAAAAATGCGTATGATGCCTGTCATACGCATTTTTCAAAGGTGATCGTATGAACAAGAAACAAAAAAAGATGCTGTGGCGCATCGTGATCGCGGCGGCGCTGATGCTCGTGCTGCACTTTGCCGTGAAGGCCTTCGGCGAGCGCGTGCACGAGCCGGTCTGGTTTTTCCTCTATCTGATCCCGTATCTGACGGTGGGCTGGGACATCCTGCTCAAGGCGGCCAAGGGCATCCGAAACAAGCAGGTCTTTGACGAGAATTTCCTCATGGCCGTCGCCACGATCGGCGCGATCGCGATCGCGCTCGTCAACAGGAGCGGGGATTACACCGAGGCCGTCGCCGTCATGCTCTTCTACCAGGTGGGCGAGCTGTTTCAGAGCTACGCCGTCGGCAAAAGCCGCAAAAACATCAGCGCCCTGATGGATATACGCCCGGACTATGCAAACGTCGAAGCTGACGGCGAGCTTGAGCAGGTCGATCCCGACGAGGTCGCGATCGGCACCGTGATCGTCGTCAAGCCCGGCGAGAAGATCCCGATCGACGGCGTCGTGGTCGAGGGCGTCAGCACGCTGGACACCTCCGCCCTCACGGGTGAGAGCGTCCCGCGCGAGGTGCGGCCCGGCGACGAGGTCATCAGCGGCTGCATCAACCAGAGCGGCCTTATCCGCCTGCGCACGACGAAGGAGTTCGGCGAGTCCACGGTCTCGAAGATCCTGGACATGGTGGAGAACGCGACCTCCAGAAAGTCGCGCTCCGAAGCTTTCATTTCCCGCTTCGCCCGGATCTATACGCCCGCTGTCTGCGCCGGCGCGCTGGCGCTGGCGGTGCTGCCGCCGCTGTTTTTCCTGCTGCGCGGCCAGGCTCCCGGCTGGGGCGGCTGGATCTACCGCGCGCTGACCTTCCTGGTGATCTCCTGTCCCTGCGCGCTGGTGATCTCCATCCCGCTGAGCTTCTTCGCCGGCATCGGCGGAGCCAGCCGCGAAGGCGTGCTCGTCAAGGGCTCGAACTATCTCGAGGCGCTGTCCAAAACGCAGACGGTGGCCTTTGACAAAACCGGCACGATGACCAAGGGCGTTTTCGAGGTCAGCGGCATCCACCACAGCAGCATGGACAACGCGAAGCTGCTGGAGCTCTCCGCCCACGCGGAGATCTTCTCCACGCACCCCATCGCCCGCAGCATCCGCAAGGCGTATCTCGAGGGCGCTGTCTTCGGCGGCGACGGCGAGCCGACGGGAAAGGCGGAGCTCTCCGGACGCAGGCTGGATGAGGAGCGCGTTTCCGACGTCAGGGAGATCGGCGGCAACGGCATCGTGGCCGCGGTCGACGGCAAGCAGGTCGCCGCGGGCAACACCAAGCTGATGGACAGCCTGGGGATCGCTTACATAGACTGCCATCACGTCGGCACGATCGTCCACGTGGCGGTGGACGGAGCCTACGCGGGGCATCTGCTGATCTCCGACGTGATCAAGCCTACGGCCAAGGAGGCCGTCCGCGCGCTGCGCGCTGCCGGCGTCGCCAAGACCGTGATGCTCACCGGCGACGCGCGGAAGGTGGGCGAAGCGGTCGCCGAAGAGATCGGCATCGACGAAGTGCGTACCGAGCTGCTGCCCGGCGACAAGGTCGCCGCGGTGGAGGAGCTGCTTGAGAAAAAACCGGAGCGCTCGGTGCTGGCCTTTGTCGGCGACGGCATCAACGACGCGCCGGTGCTCACGCGCGCCGACCTCGGCATCGCGATGGGCGCGCTCGGCTCCGACGCGGCGATCGAAGCGGCCGACGTCGTGCTGATGGACGACGACCCGAAGAAGATCGCGCTGGCGATCCGCATCGCGAAGAAATGCATGCGCATCGTGTATGAGAACATCTGGTTCGCCATCGGCGTGAAGCTGATCTGTCTCGTGCTCGGCGCGGCGGGCGCGGCGAACATGTGGCTGGCGATCTTCGCGGACGTGGGCGTGATGGTGCTGGCGGTGCTCAACGCGATCCGCGCGCTCTTCACCAGAAAGCTCAGATGATCGGGAGACAGAGCCTCTGAAGGGCAAAAAGCGGTAAAAATGCGGAAAAAATAAAAAAACATCCCCCCGGGGGGCTTCCGCCGCGCCGCTCTTTCTGTTATGCTCTTTTCAGATCAGATGCTTCACCGGCCGCTTCGGATCTCCCCTCGATCCCATGTGTTTCTCTCACCTCTGGAACACAGGCGGCCGAAAAAAACCTCTCACCCTGCTGCAGCCCTCCGAGCCGGTCCCTCGGAGGGCTGCAGTCTGTTTTCGGGAAGAAGCGCAGTTCTCCCGGAACAATGGCTTGAACGACGCCGCGGACTATGATAAAATAGGAACGATAACCGGACGGCGGACCGACGCGCCCCGCCGCCCGGCCGACTGCTAAAACGCCAGGTCTTTTCCGGGAGGGGAATCGGATGAAAACACTGTATTTGGACTGCGGCATGGGCGCGGCGGGCGACATGCTCGCGGCCGCCTTGCTGGAGCTGCTTCCCGACCCGGAGCGGATGCTTGAAACGCTCAACGGTCTCGGCCTGCCCGGCGTGGAATTCCGACGGGAGAAGGTCCTCAGAAACGGGATCTCCGGATCACGGATGCGCGTGAGGATCAACGGCGCCGAGGAAGACGATCGCACCCTCTCGCAGGAGCATACGGGCCTGGAGCGGATCGAAGGGATCGTCGCCTCCTGCGCCATGCCTCCCCGCGTCAGAGAGGACGTGCTTTCCGTCTTTCATCTCCTGGCCGGAGCGGAGAGCAAGGTGCACGGCTGCGCGATCCCCGACGTTCATTTTCACGAGATCGGGACGATGGACGCGATCGCGGACATCGCCGCCGTCTGCATGATCCTCCGCGAGCTCGCCCCGGAGCGGATCCTCTCCTCCGGCGTGCACGTCGGCTGCGGGCATGTCCGCTGCGAGCACGGCGTGCTGCCGGTCCCCGCGCCCGCGACGGCGGAACTCCTCAAGGGCGTGCCGATCTACGGCGGGCGGATCGAAGGAGAGCTCTGTACGCCGACCGGCGCCGCGCTTCTGAAGCATTTCGTCACGCGCTTCGGAGACATGCCCCCTCTCGAGATCGATCGGATCGGCTACGGCATGGGGAAGAAGGAGTTCGAGCAGCTCAACTGCCTCCGGGCGCTCCTCGGCCGCAGCGCGGAGGAGACAGACCGCGTCAGCGTCCTCTCGTGCAACGTCGACGACATGAGCGCGGAGGAGATCGGCTTCGCGACGGAGCGGCTGCTTGCCGCCGGCGCGAGAGATGTTTACACCCTGCCTCTCGGCATGAAGAAAAACCGCCCCGGCGCCATGATCTGCGTGATCTGCGGCGAGACGGAGAGCGAGCGTTTCGCCTCCGAGCTGTTCCGCTATACCTCGACGATCGGGATCCGCAAAGAGACCGTAGAGCGCTATCTCCTCTCCCGCAGCGAGGACGTGCGGGACACGAAATACGGCCCCGTCCGGATCAAGCGCGCGCAGGGATACGGCGCGGACAGGGAAAAGCTCGAATACGAGGATCTCGCGCGTATCGCCCGCGAGCAGGGAAAGAGCCTTGCGCAGATCAGAAGGGAACTGGAGGCGAAGGCATGAGCAAAAAAGTACAGAAGCTGACCTACGCCGCGGTCTGCCTGGCGCTGGCGCTCGTGCTGCCCTTCCTCACAGGGCAGATCCCGACCGTCGGGAAGATGCTCAGCCCCATGCACATCCCCGTCTTTCTCTGCGGCTTTCTGTGCGGCTGGCCCTGGGGCCTGGCCGTGGGCTTCATCGCGCCTCTGATGCGCTCGCTCCTCTTCGGGATGCCCGCGCTCTTCCCCGGCGCCTGCGCCATGGCCTTCGAGCTGGCTGCCTACGGCGCCGTAAGCGGCTTTCTGTACCGCCGCCTGCGCCCCGGCGTCGGGAGGATATACCTCTCGCTGCTGATCGCCATGGTCTGCGGCCGGCTGGTGTGGGGCGCGGCGCGCTATGTGTTCGCGGGCCTCTCGGGCTCCAGTTTCCCGATGAGCGCTTTTCTCGCCGGCGCCGTCACCAACGCGATCCCCGGCATCATCCTGCACATCGTGCTGGTGCCGCTGATCATACTCGCCATGGAGCGGGCCAGACTGGTGCCGAACGAACAGACCCACGAGGAGAGAAAAAGATGACGATCGACGAGAGGATACAGAGAACGAACGTGAAATCGCCGCCCGGCTGGCTGTACTGGATCCTGATGAAGGTCACGGCGCTGCTCAACCGTCTGAGCAACACGCACTTCAGCTATCGCGCGCGCCCGGCGGAGGAGAGCGGCCCCATCGTGATGATCGCCAACCACGCCTCCCGCGTGGACTATCAGTTCACCGCGCCGCCCTGCTACCCCAAAAAGCTCAACTACGTCGTGGGCTACAACGAATTCTTCCGTTTCCCCACCAGCCTGCTGCTGCCGGCCATGCAGGTGATCCCCAAGAAAAACTTCACGCCGGACGCGCACGCGCTGCGCCAGATCCTGCGCGTGATCGCCGCCGGCGGCAATATCTGCATCATGCCCGAGGGGATGAGCTCCATCACCGGAATGGCGCAGCCCGTTATCCCCGGCGGCGCAAAGCTGCTGAAAAAGCTGGGCGTGCCGGTGTATTATTCCAAGATCTCGGGCGCCTATCTGACCTATACCAAGCACTGTCTCGATCAGCGCAAGGGGCGCATCGACGTGGTCGTGGACCGGATGTTCACGTCCGAGCAGCTCAAGGCGCTCTCCGTTGAGGAAATCGAGGACACGATGAACCGCCTGCTGGCGCACGACGATTACATCTGGAACAAAACGGCGCACGTGCGCTTCGACGGGAAGGGACAGATGGCGAAGAAGCTCGACACGCTGCTGTATCTGTGCCCGAAATGCGGCGCGCTCTATGAGATGGAGTGCGAGGGCAACACGATGCGCTGCCGCCGCTGCGGCAATACCGTCGAGCTGGACGAGTACTACGCGCTCCGTCCCGTGGGCGACAGCGTATGCCCCGAGCTGGTGACGGACTGGACCATCCTGGAGCGGCAGCGCGCCGCCGAGGAGGTGCGCAGGCCGGACTTCTGCCACGAGGGGCGCGTCAAGGTCGGCGTCCTGCCGGAGCATAAGCCCCTGAAGGGGGACGCGACCTCGCTGATCCGCGGCGAGGGCGTGCTGCGGCTCGATCCCGGCGGCCTCTCCTTTGACGGCACGCTGGAGGACAGGCCCTTCCGCTTCGAGATCCCCAGCGCGCAGCTGCCCACCTACGGCATGTGCACGGACATCAGCCGCTTCTACACCTTCGTGGAGGGCCGCTTCCTGGAATTCTTCCCCGAGAAGGGCGACGTGCTGCTCTGGGATCATCTGACGGAGGAGCTGCACCGCTTCCGGGGCGGCAAATGGCAGAATACGCCTTACCGCCACCGCGAGGACTGATACGTCCCACACAAAAAAAGGCCGTCCCTGCTTCGGCAGGGACGGCCTTTTTTGAAAAAGATACTGCGTTTTGATGGAAAAACGTTTAGGGGGGTGCAAATGGCAAAGGGGGTGCATTTTGTACGATCGGAGTGAGAATTCCCGTCAAAAACCCCGCTCAACCAAATCATATACTATTGATTTATAAACATCACATATGTCTGCCACGCCGTCTCCGCTGCTTCTCGACGAGAACGGAGCGCGTCTGAAGTCAATTTCATCGTAATGCGAAACGCCCCTGTTTGTGCGACCGGTCAGCAGAGTGAATGCCTCTCCCCATTTTGCAGATTCGACGCTGACCAAACCGTCATTGTCGCCTTCTATCATCTTGACAATTACATTTGCGGTTGAAAGGTTTATATCCGAGAGCGGAGTCCGCATTACTCCCGCAAAGCTCTGATAATAGACGCCCGGAACATCCGGGTTTTCTTTGTTGAACTTCTCGGCATATTCTGTGGAAAAATCTTTGCAGACAGCATAGAAATCCGGCTTTGTATCACCAATGAGACCGATCCAGTTGTCAACAGCAAAGGAGGCGATATTAAACAGGGAATCCGGCGCTTTCAGCAGCCTGTCGATCGTTTTTGAACCGCGGTGCGGCGTTCCTATCGTAGTAATACTCGCAATTTGCCCGCCCATTCCAAGAGTGGAGGCAACCATGCGAGCCTCGAGCCCGCCTTTGGAATGAGCGATGATATTAACTTTTTCCGAATCTGTTTCGTCCAAGATCTGTCTGACCCTTGCCTTGAGCGATTTGGCATTGTCCTCTATACGAGCCCAACAATCCTGCTGCCCATAGAATAGTTCAGTCCCTATGTCAGAGAGCGCATTTGGAATTCGCCCCCAGTACAAAGGCCACTTCAAATCTCGAAAACCGACGCCGTGCACCATCAGGACCGGATATTGCGTTTTTCCGCTATTTAATGCCACGTGAGAAACTCCTTTGATCTTTTATACAAAGAAATAATAACAAAGCCGCCAGGCAATTGCAACATAAGGGGGATGGAAATAGTAAAAGGCAGGTAATTCTATCAAAACTACCTGCCTTATATGCTTGCGCGGGAAGGGGAGCGCTCCTCAGATCCGGCGCCGGATCTCCTCGAGCGCGTCCTTCGCGTTTTTCAGATGCTCGGCGAGCGGCAGCTCGGAGCGCAGCGAGAAAAAGAAATGGACGCGGCGCTGCGCCGCTTTCTGCGCGCTTTGGATGTGCGCCTTGAGCGCCTCGTAGCGCACGACGACCTGGTTCTCCTCGGCGAAGGCCTTCAGATGCGCGGCCAGGTGCGCCGAGTAAGCCACGTCCAGCGTGAACACGCCGAAGAACCAGCCGATCACAAAGGAGAAGGTCAGATTGTGCGCCAGCCAGTCCAGCGCCCGCAGCACATGCGGATGCACGAGAAAATAATACAGCGCGCCGAGGACCGCCCAGTAGAAGGAGAAACGCGGGCAGATCAGCCCCCGGACGTTCCCGCGGCAGTCGCTGTAATCCCACAGGCGCAGCTTCGCCCATTTCAGCAGCGCGAGACCCGCGAAATATTCGATGGCCGTCATGCTCAGGGCCATGAGCGCAAAGAGCAGCAGCCTCCCGGGCGCGGAGCTCCCCGCGCTCCAGCGATCGCCCAGCGAGGCGAGCAGATACAGCACGCACAGGCCGCTGCCGTAGATCGGCAGATACGGCCCCGTGCAGAAGCCGGGGTTGATCCATTTGCGCTCGGGGTTGGACGTGGAGAAGAACCTGCGGAAAAACAGCTCCAGCACCCAGCCGAACACGGAACCGATGAAAAACAGATATGCAAGCGTCAGAAAAAGACTCACGGCGATCACCTACAGAAGATACCGGTACACCGACCAGAAATGAAAGAAGCTGCCCAGAAGGCAGAAGAGATGGAACACACTATGGCGGAAGCGCTTTTTGGCGCCGCGGGCATAGAGCACCGCGCCGAGGGAATACATCAGCCCGCCGAGCAGCAAAAAACACAGTCCCGGCACGCCCATGCGGCGCAGCAGGCCGGAAACGCCGATCAGGATCGACCAGCCGCTGCACAGCTCGCAGATCACCGCCGCGACCTGATACCGCTCCAGATCCACCGCCGTCAGCACGACGCCCAGCACGGTGAAGAAGGCGACGACGCCGAAGAGCGTCCAGCCCGCGGCGCCGCCCACGCCGAGCAGCGACACCGGCACATAGGTGCCCAATACCAGCAGGAACACGTTGCAGTGGTCCAGCACGCGCAGCACCTTCTTGCCGGGCGTTTTCGCCGAGAGAGCGTGATAGAGGCAGGACATCGTATAGAGCAGGATCAGCGACGCGCCGAACAGGGAAACCGTCGTCACGGCAAGCGCTCCGTGCGCGCGCACCACCATCAGCACCAGCGCGGCGACGCCCAGCAGCGCGCCGACGCCGTGTGAAACGGCGTTGAATATTTCCTCTCCCAGCGTGTAGTCCGGGATCCCGACCCGGCGTTTTTCCTTCCGCTCCACCTGTTTTTCCTCCTGTCAAACGGACAGGGAGGCGCGCGGCCTCCCTGTGATAAACGGATGTGGGAACTCTTCAGTCCTGCTCTGCCAGCTTTTTCAGTTCCCGGGCCTCGGCCTCGACGTCCTTTCTCATCTGACGGACGGCGTCGCGATGCTCGGCCTCGGCGCGCATACGGTCGTGGCGCATCTCGCGCTCGACGTCGTGGAGCTCCAGCTTCTCATCGGCGGCCTTTTTGACCTCCTTGGCCTCGGCTCTGACCTGCTTTTTCAGCTCGTCAAGATCGCGGCGGCTCTGCTTGGCCGCCTCCTTGATCTCAGCTTTGAGCTCCTGCTCGACCTTTTTATAGTCTTTCATTTTCATTTCCTCCCGTTCTTTGATGCGGCGATAAAAGGTGTTCGGCTTCAGATCCAGCCTGGCCATGGCGTCGCGCGCCGTGATCTGGCCGCTCTGCCACAGCGACACGACGGAATCGAACAGCCCCTCGTCGACGGCGATGGGCTTGCGGCCCTTGTAGCGGCCTTCCTCCTTCGCTTTTTCGACGCCCTCGCGCCGTCTCGGCGGCCTGGCGGCGTCCAGCGCGGAGAGCGAGCGGCAAAGCGCGAAAAAGGCCTTTCCGCCCTCGGCGCGTGTGTCGATCTCATCCCGCAGGCTGATCAGCTCCGCGCCGCGCGTCTCCAGCGCGGCCGCCGCCTCGAACAGCTCGGCGCTGTTTGCGGCGAGCACGGAAAAAGAGCCGACCTGCACGCAGTCTCCCTCGCGGAGCGCGCTCAGCAGCGCCTGAAAAGCCTTCCTGTCGGTTGGCGTATAGATCGTCATCGCGAACACCTCCTTCGTCGTTTACGGCGGCATCATAGCACAGCCGGGAAAGTATGTCAATAGGATTTTTGCGATATTTGACACATTTCATAAATTGTTAAAAAATCAAATGAAACACATCGGGCAGAAAAACCGCGCCGCACGAAAGCGCGGCGCGGTCCTGTTTTTTGTCTCAGATCCCGAAGAGATTGTGCTTGGTGCCGTACTGCATGATCTCCATGATGCGGTAGCGGTCCATCTGCAGGTGCTTTTTCCGCTGCAGCGCTTCCTCGATGGGGATCTCGACGATGCCGCCCTCCTGCGTGGCGATGATGCAGTTGCCGCGGCCCTCGACGAAGGCGTTGACGGCGTAATAGCCCATGCGGGTCGCCGTCTCGCGGTCACGCGCATTGGGCGCGCCGCCGCGCTGGATATGGCCCAGCACGGTCACGCGCGGGTCCATGCCGACGGCGTCGTGGATTCGCTTGCCGATCTCCACGGCGCTGCCCACGCCCTCGGCCACGACGATCATGAAGTGCGTGTTGCCGGCAAGGCGGGAGTCCTGGATACGCTCCACCACGTCCCGCTGAAAGTCGATCGGGCGCTCGGGCACCAGCACGGTCGTCGCGCCGACGGCGATGCCGACGTACAGCGCGAGAAAGCCGGCGTTGCGACCCATGACCTCGACGACCGAGCAACGCTCGTGCGACTGCATCGTGTCGCGCAGGCGGTCGATACACTCGATGGCGGTATTGCAGGCCGTGTCGAAGCCGATGGTGTAGTTCGTGCAGCCCACGTCGTTGTCGATCGTGGCGGGCACGCCCACGACGGGAACGCCGAGCCGCGAAAGCTCCAGCGCGCCGCGGAAGGTGCCGTCGCCGCCGATGGCGACGACGCCGTCGAGGCCGAGCATCTTGCAGGTGGATACGGCCTTGAGGCGGCCCTTTTCGGTCATGAATTCTTCACTGCGCGCGGTGTAGAGGATCGTGCCGCCGCGGGAGAGGATGTGGCCGACGCTCTCGCGCGAGAGGGGCACGAAGTCGCTGTGGATCAGGCCCTGCCAGCCGCGGCGGATGCCGACGCACTCGATGCCGTTGGCGATCGCGGTGCGCACGACGGCGCGAACGGCCGCGTTCATGCCCGGCGCGTCGCCGCCGCTGGTCAGAACGCCGATGCGTTTGATCTTTTTATCCATATTCAAGCCCTCCGGATCGATCTTTGAAATGAACGGTGATGCCTGGAATGAAAATATTTTAGCAGATGAAAACGGGAAAATCAATTTACAATCTCTCTTTTTATGCTATAATCGCTGGTAATATCGCACGGAAAGGACGTGAGGGAGTTGAAAAGGAAGAAAGCGGCGCTCGCGGTGATCGCCTCGGCCATGCTTTGGGGCACCTACGGCTCCTTTCTCACGGCCATCGAGGCGCGCGGCATGAGCGCGGATGTCATCAATTTTCTGCGCTTTGCCTCCACCTCGCTGCCGATCCTCGGCGCTCTGCTCGTGAAGGACAGAAAGGCGCTGCATGTGGAAAAGAAGGACCTCTGGCTTTTCGCGGCCAACGGTCTGGCGAGCATCCTGTTTTTCACCGCCTGCTATGCCGCGGCGATCCGCGAAACGAAGATCGCCACCGCGGCGGCGCTGCTCTACACGGCCCCGGCCATCGTGCTGCTGCTCTCGGCGCTGCTCTTCGGCGAAAAGCTCACGCCGCGCAAGCTCGTGTGCGTGCTGCTCTCGGTCCTGGGCTGCGCGCTCGTCTCCGGCCTGGGAAGCGGCGGCGCGGCGCTGACGCCGCGCGGTCTGCTGCTCGGCCTCGGCGCGGGGCTGGGCTACGCGCTCTACTCGATCTTCAGCCGCCTGATCCAGCAGCGCGGCTATTCCACCTTCACCAACGTCTGCTGGACCTTTCTGATCGCGGCGCTGTCCTATCTCGCGATTTCGATCGGAAACGGCAGCGCGGCGCAGATCGCAGCGCTTCCGGGCGCGGCGCTGCTTTCCGTCGTGTGCGGCCTCTTCACGGGGCTGCTTGCCTATCTGCTCTATACGGCGGGCCTGCGGGAAATGGAGCCCTCGCGCGCGGCCCAGCTCGCCACGATCGAGCCGGTCTTTGCGGCGATGCTCGGCGTGCTGCTCTTCGCCCAGCGCCTTTCGGCGACGGAATGTCTGGGCATCGCGCTGGTCGTGATCTCGGTTGTGGGCATGAACCTGCGCCCGGCGGAGGAGAAGACAGCGTGACGACATCCCCACCGGGGGCTTGCGCGGGAGCGGGAAGCCGTGCTATACTTGCATAAACAGATCCAAGCGGAGGAATGAGCCATGAGCGAAAAACTGATCGTGATCTCCGGCCCGTCCGGCGTCGGCATCGGAGAGATCGTCGCCGCCCTGTTCGCGCGCGAAAACCGTCTGGTCCCCGTCGTCCCCGTGACGGCCCGCAAAATGAAGGAGGGCGAGCGGGACGGCGTCGGCTTTTTCTTCTTCGAGCTGGAGGACTGGAACGCAATGAAGGAGTCGGGCGATCTGCTGGAGACGACGGAATTTGCCGGCAACGATTACGGCACGTCGAGAAAGCTGGTCGAGGAGCAGTTTGCGAAAGGCAACAGCGTCCTGATGGAGCGCGAGCTTGACCGCGCCGCGCAGATCAAGCGCAGCATGCCCGAGGCGATCTGCGTCTACGTCGAGCCCTCGAAGGCCGTGCTGGAAGAGCGTCTCAAGGCGATCTCCCGCAGCGCGCTGGAGCTCTCGCTGCGTCTGCAGACGGCCAAGCGTCTTGCCGCGCAGTCCGCCTTCTGCGACAGACATGTCTGCAGCGACGACCTTTCTGCCGCCGCGGACGAGATCGAAAGCCTGCTTGACTGATCCAAGCTGAAAAAGGCCGGGGCCGTGAAGAGAGACTTCACAGCCCCGGTCTTTTTTTTATTGCCGAAAGCGGAAAACCGAAAAAGCGTCAAAACTCCTTTTCATAGGTCGCGATTACGGCGTCCATCACGGCGGCGCGGAAGGCGCCCTGCTCGAGCTTGCGCACGCCCTGGATCGTGCTCCCGCCCGGGGAGCAGACGCGGTCCTTGAGCGCGTCGGGATGCTCGCCGGAGGCGAGCAGCGTGCGCGCCGTACCCGCGAGCATCTGCGCGGCAAAGGCGATCGCCTCGCGCCGCGGCAGGCCGCAGGCCACCGCCCCGTCGGCCAGCGCCTCGATGAACATCGCCGCGAAGGCCGGGCCGCAGCCCGTGACGCCGGAGGCGGCGTCCAGCTGATCCTCCTGCAGCTCCGCGACCATGCCGGAGGGCGCGAGCAGGTCCTTGACCAGTTCCTTTTCTTCCTCCGTGACCTTTCCGGAGGCGCACAGCAGCGTGACGCCCTCGCCGACGGCGACGGGGATGTTGGGCAGGATGCGCACGACGGGCTGCCCGCCCAGGAGCCTGTCCAGCTCTGTCACGGTCCGGCCCGCGACCATTGAGACGACGAGGCAGCGCTCCCGCCCTGCCAGCACGTCCCGGATGCCCTCGACCATCTTTTCAAGCCCCTGCGGCTTGACGCCGAGAAAGAGCACATCGGCCGCCGCCGCGGCGCCGCGGTTGTCCGCAAGAGAGGCGCCCAGCTCGTCACAGAGCTTTTTCGCCTTTTCCGGGCTGCGGTTGGCAAGCAGCAGTTTCCCGCACAGCGAGCTCTTCGCGGCCGCGCGCGCGAGCGCGCCGCCCATATTGCCCGTTCCGATGAATCCGACGACAGCCATGTTGGCACATCTCCTTTTCAGGCTTTTTGCAGCGGGGTCATTCAATGACGTAGGGAACGGAGAAGACATAGACGTTGCGATAGGTCTCCATCTTCCGCATCAGACGGTGCGTCGTGCTGTTGTGCAGGATCTTGGCGAAGGGAGAGGTCACCACGAGGCCGCCCATCATGACGATCAGACGTTCGTTCTTGAGAGAGCCGGCCTCCTGCTTGATGTGGGCGAGGAGGATGTCGTTGGTGTTGCGCAGGGTCGTGACGTCATAGCGGAACTCGCAGTCGATGCCCAGCGCCTCGATCTGCTCTCTGATCCGCAGCGCCTGTTCCTCCGTGCTGCAGACGCTGTACAGCTCCATGGACGAGAAGCCGCAGCTCAGCGCGCAGTTGAGCGTTTTGATGAAGGATTTGTTCAGCCCCTGCACGGGGATGATGACACGCGCGGTCTTTTCCAGGTTGATCTCCGCCAGCGCCTTCTCCACAGAGGAAATGGTCAGATCGTCGCTGACCTTCTCATAGTGGCGCTTGATGTTGAGCATGATCAGGATGAACAGGAAGATCAGCAGCAGGGCTACCCAGGCGCCGCGCACGAATTTCATGATGACGATGATGATCAGCACCGAGCCGGTCAAAACGCTGCCGAAGCCGTTGATCGCCGCCTTGAGCTTCCAGTGCGGCCCCTTCCGCCTGCGCCAGTGGGTGAACATGCCGAACTGGCTCAGAAAGAAGGAGATGAACACGCCGCTGGCATACAGGGGAAGCAGCAGATGCTGGCTGCCCCGGAAGATGAACACGAGCAGGGAGGCCATGGCGAAGAGAAAGAGGATGCCGTTGGAGAAGTTGAGGCGGGAGCCGCGGTTGACGAGCTGCTTGGGCAGATAGCCGTGGCCGGCGATGAGGCTCATCAGCAGCGGCAGGTCCGCGAAGGCGGTGTTCGCCGCGAGCGAGAGGATGACCACCGTCATGACCTGCGTGACATAGAACATGGCGCTGCCCTTGCCGAAGACCGCTGCGGCCAGCATGCTGACGGCGGTCGCGTCCTCGGAGGGGACGATCTTGTACAGCGAGATCAGCAGGCTGACGCCGAAGAAAATGATGCACACGAAGCTCGCCATGGCGAGCAGCACCTTTTTGGCGTGCTTGGGCGCCGGCTCCTTGAAATTGGGCACGCCGTTGGACACTGCCTCGACGCCCGTCAGCGCCGTGCAGCCTGAAGCGAAGGCCTTTAAGATCAGGATCACCATCGCGTCCGTCGCCAGTTCGGCGGAATTGGCGGTCATGACCGCCTGCTCGGCGGGCGTGACAAGGCCGAGACTGTATTTGACGAGGCCGGTCGCGATCATCGAGAACATCGTCAGGATGAACAGATAGGTCGGCACGCCGAACATCACGGAGGAGTCGCGGATGCCGCGCAGGTTGCCCCAGGTCAGCAGGCAGATGATCGCAAAGGCGAGCAGCGCCTTGTAGGGCAGCATGGACGGAAAGGCCGAGGTGATGGCCGCCGCGCCCGCGCAGGAGCTGACCGCGACCGTCAGGATATAGTCCATGATCAGCGACCCGCCCGCGATCAGGCCGATCTTCTCCCCCAGGTTGTCGGAGGCCACGATGTACGCGCCGCCGCCCTCGGGGTAGGCCTCGATGGTCTGCCGGTAGCAGAACACGAGGATGGCGAGCAGGCAGATGATCGCCGCGACGATCGGCAGGAACACGCGGAAGGAAGCCATCGCGAGCACCGGTACCAGCACCAGCAGGATCTCCTCTCCGGCGTAGCTGACGGACGAGATCGCGTCGCTGGCAAAAATGGGGATGCCCCAGAGGACGTTGAATTTTTCTTCGCTCAGCTCGGTGTCCTCCAGACGTCGTCCGAGAAAGAAGGCCAGGATCTTTTCTTTCAATGCAGTTCCACCTTTCAAGATCAGGTCCGCGCCGCGCGGTGCCGGGCAGACCGAAGCGAAAGAGTCTGTTTTCCGAAGCGTAGGCCATACCGGGAGAGGCCTGACAGGGCTTCACACAACATAATATTCTATCAAATATTGGCGGCTCTGTAAACCATCTTTTTTCCCGCCCCGCTCTCTTCCCAAGCGGTGCTGCGGCGTGGTATAATACGAAAAAAGCAGTTTGAGGAGGGAAGGATCATGTCCGCCGCTCTGCATCAGATCGCCGTCATCTTCATCGGCATCGCGGCAGGCTTTCTCTGCCGCCGCCTGGGCGTGCTCACCGAGCAGGGGACGGGGACGCTGTCAAATCTCGTCGTCAAGCTCATCCTGCCGCTCTACCTCTTCTCGGCGATCCTGAACACCTCTGTGGACGTCGCGGCGGGCGGCGTGCTGACGGCGCTGCTGTACTCGGCGCTGCTGTTTCTGTTCAGCGGTCTCGTCGCCTGGCTCTTCGTCATCCTGACGCGTCCGAAGGCGGGAGACCGCGGCGTCTATCTTTTCGAGCTGATGTGCGGCAACGTCACCTACATCGGCATCCCGGTCTGCACCGCGGTGCTCGGCCCCTCCGCCGCCTTCTACGCCTCGCTGCTGAACATCCCCTACAACCTCATCTGCTTCTCGCTGGGAGTGTACCTGCTTGCGGGCAGGCTGCCCTGGAGGAAGATCTTCAACCCGGCTTTCCTCGCCGCCCTCGCCGCGGCGATCCTGTATATGCTGCGCGTCCCGGTGCCGCCGCTGCTGCTCGACGGCTGCGCCTTCATCGGCCAGGCGACCTCGCCCTGCGCGATGCTGATCATCGGCTCGGTCCTCGGCGGCGTGCCGCTGGGCAAGCTGTTCAACGAATGGCGCGCGCTGCCCTACGTCGCGCTGCGCCTGGGCGCGATCGCGGCGCTGGTCATGCTGCTGCTGCGCTTCACGCAGGCCGATCCCGTTTTGTCGGGCGTCCTGGTGCTGATGGCGGCGATGCCCGCGGCGACGAACTCGACGATGCTCTGCACGATCTACGGCGGCAACCGCGAGCTCTCGGCCAAGCTGATCTTCCTTTCGACGGCGCTCTCAGCCGTCACGATCCCGCTGTGGGCAGCCTGCTTCTGAAAAACAAAAGAGCGCCCGAAAGCTTTTGCTTTCGGGCGCTCCTTTTTGTCCTGTTACAGCTCGTCCTTATGTTCGGCGTAAAACGCGCGGTAGTCCTTGAGCATGTATCGGAGCAGGTTCGGCGTGTCCAGCCCGTAGGGGCAGCGCGAGGCGCAGCGCCGGCAGCCGAGACAGTCCTCGATCCGGTTCATCTTCGCCTGCCACTCCGGCGTGAAATACTGCTTCCAGGGCGAGCGGCGCAGCAGTCTGTCCATGCGCGCGCAGTTGCGGATCTCGATGCCGACCGGGCAGGGCATGCAGTAGCCGCAGCTGCGGCAGAAGCTGCCGGCCAACTCGGCGCGGTCCTTTCGGATGACCGCGGCCAGCTCGTCGTCCAGGTCCGGATCCTCCTCGGCCACGGCCAGCCACTCCTCCAGCTCCTCAAAGCGCTGGATGCCCCAGATCGGCACGACGTTGTCATAGCCCTTCATGAAGGCGTGGCAGGCCCGGGCATTCTGCAGCAGCCCGCCCGCGAGACCCTTCATCGCGATATAGCCCATCCCCGCGTCCCTGCATTTGTCCGCCAGGGCGAGGTCGCGCTCGCTGGAAATATAGCTGAAGGGGAACTGCAGCGTCTCAAAGCGGCCGGAGGCGATGCACTCCTCGGCCACGCCGACGCGGTGCGTCGTCACGCCGATGTGGTCGATCCAGCCGCGGCTTTTGGCCTCCAGCGCGCCGGCGTAGGCCCCGTTCTCATCGTCGGGGTCGGGCATCGCGGGCACGTTGTGGAACTGGAAGAGGTCGATATGATCGGTGCGCAGCATGCGCAGACTGTTTTCGATATGTGCGAGCACGCCCGCCTTGTCGCGCGCCTGACTCTTGGTCGAGAGCACGATCTGGCCGCGCACGTCCGCGAGCGCGAGGCCGATCTTCTCCTCGCTGTCGGTGTAGGAGTTGGCCGTGTCGAAATAGCGGATGCCGCCGTCGTACGCCGCCTGCAGCAGACGCACGGCGTAGTCCTTCTCGCAGCGCTGCAGCGGCAGACAGCCCATCGCCGTCTTGGTGACGAAAAGCCCGGTCGAGCCGAGGGGGATCGTTTTCATAGCTGTTCCTCCCGTCTTTTTTCTCATTATAACAAAGGCCGCCCCTCGCTGTAAAGCCCCTCGCGCGGTTGACAATCTCCGGCGTGGGCACTATAATATTCCATATAGGAAACGGCCTTTTCCGGACCCGGAAACACGATCGAAACCGTCAAGGAGGAGTGGCTTTTGAGAGAATTCCTTATCGGCATCTGTCCCATTGCGATCTGGGTAATCGCCGCGATCGAACTGCTGATCATGCTCCTGGCTCTGAAGGGGAGCGGCAGGGGCAAGCCCCTGCACTGTCTGACGGCGCTGGTATGCTTCGGGCTTTTCTACGACGCGCTGATCATCGCGCTCGGCTCAAGGCTGGGCGGGGGAGCGCTGTTCATGGCCCTCAGCCGCATGCGCTTCGTGTTCCACGGCGCGCTGATCCCGCTGCTGTTTGCGATCTGCGCCTACGCGCTGAACTTCAACAAGACCTGGAAGACGATCGTCTGGATCTTTACCGGCGTCCTGATCGCGCTCGGCGTCGCCGAGGGCTTCGCCACGGAGCTGAGCGTCGAGACCATGGCCGAGGTCGTGCGCTGCAAGTCCGGCGCGGGCACGCCCGGCTGGGCTGACGCCGTCAGCAGGGTCCTGAGCTTCGGCACGGTCATCCCGCTGATGATCGCGGGCGTCGTCGTCTGGATCAAGCAGAAGACCCCGGCGCTCTTCCTCGCCGGCTTTCTGATGTTCGCCTTCTCCGCGCTCGGTCCCGCCACGGGCAATACGGACCTGATCTTCTTCATCAGCATGTTCGGAGAGGTGTTTATGGCCCTCTTCTTCCTGATCTACGCAAAGCAAAAAGAAAACTGATATATATCGACAAGAAAGGAACACAATGACATGAGCCGCTTCAAAGACCTCCGCATCGTCGACAACTTCTACCAGACCAGCTCCTATATCCCCATGCCCACCGTCATGCTCTCGACCCTCGCCGAGGACGGCAGCACCTCTGTGGGCTCCTACTCCCTGTGCTTCCCGTACTACATCGCGGGCAAGGGCTATTACGCCATGATCCTGGAGGCGCGCAACTCCTCCAACACCGCCCAGCATTTGCTGGCGGGCAGAAAACAGGTCGCCATCAACTTCATGCCCGAGGGCCGCGGCTATCACAAAAAGATCGTGGCGCAGGGCTGGCCCGGCGATACCCCCGCCGAGAAGATGAAGAACTTCGGCTTTACGCTCGAGGACGGCCTGTGCATCGAGGCCGACCCCTCCACGCCGCGCCCGAAGGTGGTCGCCGAGGCCTATCAGGTCTTCGAGTGCACCTGGGTCAGCGAGCTGGAGAACGCCGACGAGGACATCGGCCGCCAGCTCGTCGACGGCTGCTATCCGCCCCCCTACAAAAACTTCAACGGCATCACCAGCCAGTACGGCGCGCACTTCATCCTGCGCATCGACAAGGTGCTGATGAAGCCCAAGTTCTATGACAACATCATCAACGGCGTGAAGGGAAAACTCTGGCCCAACGTGCTGATCTGCC
>JAFSNA010000073.1 GCA_017447645.1 Oscillospiraceae bacterium | reverse complement strand
CTGGGTGCCGGTATAGTCACAGTCGTAATCCATGGCGTTGGTGGCAAAGACAACATCGTTTGCCCAGTAGGGACCGTCGGTGTAGCCTTCCAGAAAGCGGGGGGTCGTCAGACCTGTTCCGTTGAAGACGGGCGTCTGGCTCGTGACGGTGACGGTGTCGTTCTTGCTGACCTCGGCGATCTCATACTCCATCATGACCATGCGGTCGATCAGAGCGGCGGGAATGATCAGGCAGCCTTTTTCATCGTCCAGATTGATGTTCATGCAATCCCAGCCGCGCTCTTCCTGGTAGGCCCACATCTCGTTCATGTTCTGAAAGTCCTGGAAAATGTGGAGGTTGGCAACCTTGTAGCGGACATCGGAGGCATCGCCCTCGCTGACGAGGATCGTTTTGCCGTCGCCGACCGCATTCAGATCGTCCCAGTAGACAACCAGGTCGCCGGCTTTCCCGAGCTGCACCGAGCGATAACCGTAATTCTTGTAATAGTCCTCCTCCAGCACCGTTCCGAGGGACAGGATGCTGTCCTTGTTGACGCGGCCGATGTCGCCGAGCGCTTCCATCTGCGCATCGATCTTGGCGCTGTTGCGCTCGTTGATGAGGGCGATCGTGGCCACGTTCTTGTTGTAGACCTCCAGGCGCTTGTTGTAGTTTTCCATCTGCGCCTCGTACGCGGCGAGCTTTTCGGATTCGATCTGGTTGTGCTCCTCGGCCTCGGCGTTATAGCGTTCGGCCTCGGTGTTGTAGAGCGCGGCAGCTTCGTTGAAGCTCTCAACGGCCAGGCCGTACGCTTCCAGCTCGCTGTTGTAGGTCTCGACCGCGGCGTTGTACTGTTCGACTTCGCGGTTGTAGGCTTCGATCAGACGGTTGGCCTCCTCGTCGGAGAGACCGTCGACCGCGGGCGCGGCGGGCGCGACAGGCGCTTCGGGCCGGGTGGGGGCAACGGGCGCGGCGTCGGCCTTTTCCTCGGCCTCGGCAGCAGGCTCGTCCTGGATCTCCTCGGAAACCACGGCGGCGGCTTCAGCGACCGTTGCCTCTTCCGTTGCTTCGGAAACGGTTTCGCTCTCTTCGGCGGGAGCGACGGCGTCATTGTCGTTGTCGGCGAAGGCGGCCATCGGCAGCAGGCCGAACATCAGGATCAGTACCAGAACCAAAGAAATCGTTTTTTTCATTTTTTTATTTCCTCCCTGTGTCAGTTTTTTGTTTTCTGAGCTGAGTATAACGGGGGAGGGTCAAAAAAAGAATCAATAAAAACAACTTTATTGCGTAAATTTGAAAAAAATATTGACGGCTGTTCCAGACAGGTTTTTGCAGATCGGAAAGGATCTTGCGGGGGAGAGCGTTTCCCTTTGACGAAGAGCGCGGGGCTGTCTCGCCGGGAAGCGGGACAGCCCCTTCTTGGCGAGCGGAGGGAGAAAAACCGCCAGCCCCAACTGGTTTACTTATATTGTGAAAGAGCGCCCAAAAGTGCACCAAAGCATAGAAAGAACGCTCAAAAGTACACCAATCATAAGGTGTTGAAAAGCTCTGCAAGCGTTTGAATTGTGTATTCGGGCAGTTCATCGGCAGATTGCGGCATGTGGTAAGCGCCGAGGCCGCGGAGGAGGCGGACGCTGTGTATCCCAAGCCGATTCGCTGGAGCGACATCGTTGTCCAGCCTGTCGCCGACCATAAGGGCGTTTTGAGCGGGGCAGTCTGCCTGTTTCAGCGCATTTTGAAAGATGGACGGATCAGGCTTTGCGACGCCTAATTCCGCAGAAGCGGCAATCACATCAAAATAGTCGTGTAGCCCCCAGTTTATTAGGCGTTCTTCCGTGCCAAGCGGTTGGTTGGCGATGACGCCCAGTTTGTAACCCCGAAGCTTTAGCTCTGCCAAGGTCGGTATGGCATCGGGATATGGCAGCTCATCTTCGCTGTGCCAGGGCGTTTTTGTCAAACCGAAGAATTCGATCGCTCCCTGATCGCCTCCAACGCCCTTTTTGATCATTTCAAAACGCTTCACGCAATACGCTTCCTCTGAAATATCCGTTCCGGCAATCATATCCCGGATGCGGTGCAGATCGGCATTTGTTTCATCGATCAATGTTGAGCCTAGATCAAAGAATATCCATTGTATTTTTTTAAGCATAGCGTTTCTCCGCAAGTTATGTGTTGTTGTTTGATTATACCACAGTTCAGTGTAACAGGTATAGAAGAAACCTCTTCTGTCCTTGGTAGACAAAAGAGGTTTCTTTGATGGCGCAGAAGGAGGGATTTGAACCCTCGCGGCGTTTTATAGACACCCTACTCCCTTAGCAGGGGAGCCCCTTCGGCCTCTTGGGTACTTCTGCACGAAGAGCCGAAAAATGATCAGCGTTTCC
This sequence comes from Oscillospiraceae bacterium, assembly GCA_017447645.1. GTDB lineage: Bacteria > Bacillota > Clostridia > Oscillospirales > Oscillospiraceae > Limivicinus. The sequence continues at coordinate 12,856 of JAFSNA010000073.1, read as the reverse complement.
AACGCTGCCCGCTTATATTAGCACAGGGGAGGGGCCTTGTCAAGGATAAGGTGACACAGATTTGCCCTTTGCTTTATTTGCCGACGCAGAAGCGGCTGAAGATGCGCGCTGTGACGTCCTCGCGCACCGTGCGCCCGTCAAGCTCTCCCAGCGCCGCCATCGCGGCCTCGCTCTCGGTCAGAACGATGTCGGGCGTCGCGCCCTCGCGCATGGCCTGCAGCGCGGCCTCGACGGAGCCGAGCGCGCGGGAGACGGCCTCCGCGTGGCGGGCGTTGGTCAGGATGCCGCCCGCGGGGACTTCGGGCAGCGGGAACATTGCCTCAATGGCCGCCCCGAGAGCTTCGATGCCCTCGCCGGTCACGGAGCTGAGCTTCACGACGGGAAGCGTGGTTTGAAGCTCTGCGCTGTCGGAGAGATCCTTTTTCGAGAGCACGACGATCGCCTTCTTTGCCTTCTCGGCGGCGGCCAAGATGGCCGCATCCTCCTCCGTCAGGGCTTCGCTGCCGTCGATGACGGCGATCAGCAGTTCGGCGCGCTCCATCGCGCTGCGGCTGCGCTCGACGCCGAGACGTTCGACCTCGTCGTCGGTCTCGCGCAGGCCGGCCGTGTCGATCAGCCGCAGGCAGATCCTCCCGAGCCGCAGCTTTTCCTCGATCGTGTCGCGCGTCGTGCCCGGGACGCGGGTCACGATCGCGCGCTCGTAGCCGAGCAGCGCATTGAGCAGCGAGCTTTTCCCCGCGTTCGGCCGTCCGACGATCGCGGCGGGGATGCCCGACTGCATCAGCTTGCCGCGCCCGTAGGTCGCCAGCAGCGCGTGCAGCTCCTCCGCCGCATCCTCCAGCGTCCGCTCATAGGCCTGCAGCCGGAAGGGCTCGATATCCTCGTCGGGATAGTCCAGCACAGCGTGGTAGTGCGCGCTGATGTCGGCCAGCGCGGCATATACGCCCTCCGTGCGCGCGCCCAGCGCGCCGGCGAGCTGACCGGCGGCGTTCTTCGCGCTCTCGGCGCTCTCGGCCTCGATCAGATCGGCAACGGCCTCGGCGGAAGTCAGATCCAGCTTTCCGTTGAGAAAGGCGCGCTTTGTGAATTCCCCGGGCAGGGCCTGCCGCGCGCCGAGGGCGAACAGCTCGTCAAGCAGCGTGCGCAGCACGACGGGGGAGCCGTGGCACTGGAATTCGGCCGTGTCCTCGCCGGTATAGCTGTCGGGCGCGCGGCTGATCGTGCACAGGCACAGATCCAGCAGCTCGCCCGCGCGGCTGTACAGCGAGCCGTAGACAAGTCTGCGCGGCTCGCTCTCGCGCATCGGCCTGCCGGACTGCGGCCGGAAAAGCGTGTCGGCGAGGGCGATCGCGCCGTCTCCCGACAGACGCACGATCCCGATCGCGCTCAGGACCGCGCCGGTGGCGACGGCCGCTATCGTATCGGACATGTCACATCCTCCTTTTCCAGCCTCTCCAGGATCGCCGGCAGCTCCGCAAAGGAGCGCAGCACGGCATCCGGGCTCTCCGCCTGCCCAAAGCCGTAGGTGGCATGGATGAAGGCGCAGCCGGCCTCGCGCGCGGCGCGCTCGTCAGAGCCTGTGTCACCGATGAAAACGGCGCGGGAAAGCGCATGTTCGCGCATCAGCTTTTTCAGATTGTCGGTCTTGCCGAGCCCCGTTCTGCCCGTGGACAGACAGTCCTCGAACAGGTCCTCCATCGCGTTGGAGGCGAGGAAGGCCTCGATATAGCCGCGCTGACAGTTGCTGACGAGAAAGAGCCGCCGCGCCGGCGCAAGCGCGCGCAGCCTCTCCGGAACGCCGGGATAGACGTCGGCGCCGTGTGCGGCGAGATAAGCGCACTCGTCCTCGGAGATCGTGTCGAAGACCTCCCGCGCGTGCGTGCCGAAGCGCGAGAAAAGCGTTCGTGCGATCTCGTCCGGCCCCATGCCCATGATCGAGCGCACCTGGGCGAGATCGGGCGAAGCGAAGCAGCCGTAATGCTTCCGCAGCGACAGCTGCCAGCTTTGGCGCACGGCCTCGCAGGAGTCCCAGAGCGTCCCGTCTATATCGAAGATCAAAGCGTCGAACTTCATAAAAGACCTTTCAGCAGAAAAGGCTTCCCCATGCGCGGGGAAGCCTTTTTCCATTTCACAAACGATCACTTTTCGCTTTTGGCCAGGCGCGCGGCATGCGCCACCTCCTCGTCATAGCGCTCCGCCACATAATAGCCGAGAGAGAGCAGACTGTCGGAAAAATGCACGTTTTCGACGAGAGAAGGGCTGTTCGGCTCGGTCAGCTCGACGTTCGTGAAGTTCCAGATCGCGCCGATGCCGTTGTCGAAAAGCAGCTTGGCGACGGCGGAGGCCGCCTCCTTGGGGACGGTGAGCACGGCGACGTCGATCTTGTTGCCGCGCAGATAATCCAGCAGCTCGTCCATGCTCCTGACCGTGACGCCGTTGGTGCTCGTGCCGACGATCGAGGGATCGATGTCGAAGGCGGCGGCAAGCGTAAAACCCCATTCGCTGAAGCAGAAATTGTCCATCAGCGCGTGGCCGATGTTGCCCACGCCGATCAGAATGGCCTTGAAACCGCGGTCCATTCCGAGGATGGAGGCGATCTCCTCGCGCAGCGCGGCGACGTTGTAGCCGTAGCCCTGCTGGCCGAACTCGCCGAAGCAGCTGAAATCCTGACGGATCTGCGAGGGGGTGAGCCCCAGCTGCTGGCCGAGATTGAACGACGAGATGCGGCCGACCCCGCTGGCCTTCAGCTCGTCAAGCTTGCGCAGATAGCGCGGCAGACGGCGGATCACGTTGTTCGATACCTTGATACGCTTCACGGCACGGTACCCCTTTTCTGATTTCTTCACGTCTTTTTATCAGTATAACATGGATATGTTAATTTTTCAACAGGCATTCGGACGGCAAAGGCGGCCCGGTGAAGGTCACCGGGCCGCACGGCATCGCTTTTCAGTTATAGATCCGGGCGCGCAGCGTCGACCAGCTGCAGTCGGCAAGCATCATATCGCTCTCTTCTCCGGAGAGAGATATATAAAACACTTTTTCGCCGTACACGCTGATAAGCACCTGCGTGCTGATGCCGTCTACGTCATAGCGCAGCAGGAACCGTTGATTGGGCGTCTGGTTTGCGGGCAGATCGCCCGGCGTGCCGGAAAGCAGGGCGGCAATGCTCCTGCCGCGGCCCTGACCGGTCACGTCCACGGTGGGGGCGACGGTCTCCGGTTCCTCGGAGCGGGCGATGGCCTCAGAGATCATCTGCTCCTCGCTCTTCGTCGTCTCCGAGGCGGGGGCGGCGAAGCTGTCGCTCACGGGGATGGGCGGCGCCATTTCCGCCTCGGCGGGGCTGTCGTCCGCGGCGGCGCTGTCATAGCGGGCGGCCTCGCCCGCTGCGTTCGCGCCGGAAGCGGGGGCTGCCGCAGGCGCTGCGGCGGAATAAGCGGCCTGGGGGCTTGCCGACTTGGCTGCGCCCATACCGCCCAGCAGACGAGGCAGCGTCAGCGCGCCGAGACCGATCACCAGCACGGCGCTCGCCGCGATCGCGGCCCAGCGGCGAAGCTGACGGCGCGGCTTGCGGTTCTGCTTCCAGAGTTCGCTGCGGCGGATCTCCGCCATGACGTTTTCGGCGAGCTCCTCGGGCGGATCGACAAGCTCGGATGAGAGCATGTGGGAGAGGGAGACAAAAGCGGTGTAGACGGCGCGGCACTCTTCGCATTCGCGCGCGTGCGCGGCCAGCTCTTCGCCCTCCTCGGGCGTGATCTCGCGGTCGATCAGGCGGCTGATCAGGGCCTGATATGTTGCGCAGTCTTTCACGGCTTGTCACCTCCTCCCGTCTTTGTTGACGAAGAGGGGAGCGAAATGTTCCCGTCTCCGGAGAGAAATTCGCACAGCTTTCTGCGCGCGCGGAAGATGCGGGACTTGACCGTTCCGCTCTCGAGCGAGAGGATGCTGCCGATCTCCTCATAGCTGAAGCCCTGGATCTCGCGCAGCAGCAGGATCTTCCGCTGGTCCTCCGGCAGGCTTTCCAGCCCGCGCCGCAGCGCCTCGCGCGTCTGCCGACGCTCGAAGAGCGTTTCGGGCGAGAGGCTCTCGTCGGCGACCTGGGCGTCCTCGGTCTCTCCCTCGCCGTTCTCGCGGACGAGCGGGACCTCCGCGCGGCGCTTGCGCTCGCGCAGGAAATCCAGGCAGGTGTTGGAGACGATGCGGTAGAGCCAGACGGAAAACTTGCTGTCGCCGCGGAAGCTGTGCAGGGAGTGGTAGGCCTTCAGAAAGGACTCCTGCGAAATATCCAGAGCGTCCTCGCGATTGCCGCTCATGCGCAGAGCGATGTTGTACACGTTCCTCTCGTACGCGCGGACGATGTCCTCAAAGGCGTCAGTGTTGCCCGCGAGCACGTCCCGTATGATCGAGAGGATCTGCTCCTCGGTCAAGGCTTCCTCACCTCGCTTTCAATCCTTGAGATCTCGTTTCATGTCTTTTGCCAGCTTGCGGATGTCCTCAAGCGTTTCCACATGTGTCAGCGCCGCCCGGTAGACGGCGGAGTGGGGCACTCCGCGCAGATACCAGGGCAGATGGTGCCGCGCCTCGAGACAGGCGGCGCGCTCGCCCCGCACGGAGGCGAGAAGCTCGATCTGCCCGACGGCCTCGTCGAGCCGCACGGACAGCGGCGGGGGATCGGGGATCTCCAAGCCCGCCAGCGCGGCGTTGGCGCGCTCGAAAAGCCAGGGATCGCCGAAGGCGCCGCGGCCGATCATCGCCATCGGACAGGCGGTGTAGCGCAGGATATGCACGGCGTCGTCGGCGCTGAACACGTCGCCGTTGGCGATCACGGGGATCTTTACCGCGGAAGCGACCTCGCGGATGATGTCCCAGTCTGCGCGGCCGGCGTACATCTGGGCGCGCGTGCGCCCGTGCACCGCGACGGCGGAGGCCCCCGCGCTCTCGCAGATCTTCGCAAATTCCACGGCGTTGACGTGGCCGCCGTCGAAGCCCTTGCGGAACTTGACCGTGACGGGGACGGAGATGGCCTTCACGACCGCCTCGACGATGCGTCCGGCGAGCTCACCGTCGCGCATCAGCGCCGAGCCGTCGCCGCTTTTGACGACCTTGCCGACCGGGCAGCCCATGTTGATGTCGAGGATGTCCGCTCCGGAGAGCTCAAGCGCCATCGGCGCGGCCTCGGCCATGACCGCCGGCTCGTGGCCGAAGATCTGCACGGAGGAGGGGTGCTCGTCGGCGGGCATATACAGCAGCTCTTTCGTCTTCGCGTCGTGATAGCACAGCGCCCGCGCGCTGATCATCTCGCTGACAGTCAGCGCCGCGCCGTGCCCCCGGCAGAGCTTGCGAAAGGCGAAATCCGTCACGCCCGCCATCGGCGCAAGGGCGAAAGCCCCGCGGATCTCGACCGAGCCGATCTTCACCATTGCAGATCCAGCCCCACCGGGCAGTGATCCGAGCCGGTGACCTCCGGCAGAATGAAGGCCTCTTTAATATTTCCGCGCAGACGGTCGGAGACCAGGAAATAGTCGATGCGCCAGCCGACGTTCCGCTCGCGCGCGGCGGCGCGGTAGCTCCACCACGAATAGGCGTCGCGCCTGTCGGGATAGAGGAAGCGGAAGGTGTCGGTGAAGCCGCTCTCGAGCAGCTCGGTGAACTTGCCGCGCTCCTCGTAGGAAAAGCCAGCGTTGCCGATGTTGGCTTTCGGATTCTTCAGGTCGATCTCCTCGTGCGCGACGTTCATGTCGCCGCAGACGACGACGGGCTTTTTCGCGTCGAGCGAGAGAAGAAAGCCGCGGAAGGCGTCCTCCCAGGCCATGCGGTAGTCGATGCGCTTGAGACCGTCCTGCGCGTTGGGCGTATAGACGCAGACGAGATAGAAGTTCTCATATTCGAGCGTGACGGCGCGGCCCTCGCGGCCGTGCTCCTCGACGCCGATATTATAGCTCACGGAGAGAGGCGTGTGCTTCGTAAAGACCGCAGTGCCGGAGTAGCCCTTCTTCTCGGCGTAGCACCAGTAGCTCTCGTAGCCGTCAAAGGAAATGTCGATCTGTCCCTGCTGCAGCTTGGTCTCCTGCAGGCAGAAGAAGTCGGGCGAGAGCGCGAGGAAGATCTCGTCGAAGCCCTTTGCGCGCGCGGCGCGCAGTCCGTTGACGTTCCAGGAAATGAATCTCATGAGCGCTCCTCTTTCTTTTTCGCGTTCGTTTCCACGCTCTCCTCATAGCCGCGCGCATCGCACAGCGAGGCGTTGCGCAGCCGCGGTACCTCGCCGTCGGCCAGGGTCTTCGTGCTCTCGTTCCTCCCGGCGACGAGACGGTTGATCTTCAGCCCCTGCGAAACGAATTTGGCCTCGTAGCCCGTCAGGATGCCGACAAGGCCGCTCGCGTGCAGGTCGTGTGTGACGCTGTGCAGGGCCCATCCCTCGGCGGAGAACTGTCCGAGCGACCAGTCGAAAAGGGGCGTGTTGTCGGTCTTGAACTGCAGCTCGCCGCCGCCCTCGAGCACTGAGGCATAGCGGCGCAGAAAATTCGGCGCGGTGAGCCTCAGCTTGGCGTCGCGGCTCTTCGGCCAGGGATCGGGGAAGTTGAGATAGATCCGTCCGACCTCGCCGGGAGCGAAGACCTCGCCGAGCATATTGACGTCCCCGAGGATGAAGCGCACGTTATGCAGATCCCGCGAGAGCGCAAGCTCCATCGCCATGACGAGGGCGCTCGGGTCGCGCTCGACGGCGACGAGCAGCACCTCCGGCGCGCTTTCTGCCGCATCCGCCGTGAAGCGGCCCTTGCCGCAGCCGAGCTCGACGTGGACGGAGGCATAGTCTCCGAAGCTATCGCGCCAGCGGCCGCGATATTCCGCGGGTTCCTCCAGCAGTACGGCCGCGCACTTTTCCAGCCGCGGCTCGAGGTTCGGTTTTCTTCTCATTCGCAAGATCGATCACTCTCCTGTATCTACAAAAGCATATCACACACCGGGGAAAACATCAATGTTTTCATGCAAAAGCAAAGCCTTCCCGAACAGGAAGGCTTTGCTTTCTTATTCCGGCCGCTCCACGAGCTCAAAGCGGTATTTTTGCTTGATCCCGGGATACTTCTCATGGTCGACCTCCGAGAGGAACATGTCCAGCGGCCGCACGAACAGCCCGCCGTCGCCGTAGAGCGCGGCGTAGACCATCATCTTCTCACGCGTCTCGCTGTGCGTGGCCTCGCCGACGATCCTGTACAGGTACTGATCGGAGGAGGGATCGACCGTCTCGCGCTTGAAGTGGCGCACGATGTCGCCCGCGCGGAATGCGCGTTTCTCCATATGGACCCCTCACTTTCCGTCCGGAAAGCTGGTGAAGGCCGCGTTCTCCATGACGGGCGCGCCGTTTTTCTCTCTCTCCGCGGCGATCGCGCGGATCAGAAAGGCCATGTTGCGCCCGAGATTGCGCATGACCTGCAGGCCCTCGAGATCCTTTTCCACATCGGCGGGCGTGAAGCCGTGCACGCTGTTCCAATAGGTCGAGGAGGCCACGGGCATGCCGCAGATCGTGAAGTATTTGTTCAGCACCTCAAAGGCGGAGGCGGCGCCGCCGCGGCGGCAGCTCACGACCGCGGCGCCGACCTTCAGGTGCATCTGAGAGGCGGAGCTGTGGAAAAGCCGATCCAGGAAGGAGAGCAGCGTCCCGTTGGGCGAGGCGTAGTACACCGGACTGCCGACAAGCAGACCGTCGCAGCCGCGCAGCTTGTCCGCCGCCTCATTGACGGCGTCGTCGATCACACAGCGGCCTTTTTTGCGGCATCCGCCGCAGGCGAGACAGCCGCGGATGTCCTGCGAGCCGATCTGCATCAGCTCGGTCTCGACTCCCTCGGCGTTGAGCACCCGGATGACTTCCTCCAGCGCGCGGGCGGTGCAGCCCTTTGCACGCGGGCTGCCGTTGACGACCAATACTTTCATGGGACACGCTCCTTCTCTTTTTTTCTTTATCATAGCACAGGACATAGAAAAAAGCAAAGCCGCTCCCGAGGCTTTGCTTTTTGATAAACCGAAACTAGATCAGTCCGCCCCTGTCGAAGAAATCGTCGACGACAAGCAGGCCCGCGGCCTTGTCCTCCAGCTTGTGGTTGAGACGGCTCTTTTCGATCGGCACGTTGTGGCCGGAGTCGACGCCCTCGCGCATTTCGGCGATCAGCTTGGAGAGGTAGTAGGGATTCTCAAACATCCGCCCATAGAGCACGATCTTGCCGGGGTCAAGCGTGTAGACCACGCCCTTGAGCGCCGCGGCCAGCGCGACGGCCGCCCGGTCCACCAGGGCGGCGATCTCGGCGTCGCCGCTGCGCGCGGCTTCAAACACGTCCTCCAGCAGCATCTCCTCGCCGCTGCGCCCGCGCATGATGCGCCAGAGGACGGGAGTGCGTTCCTCGGAAAAGACGGCGAGCGCGTCCTGCAGGATCGCGCTGGGGGAGGCGATCGTCTCGAGACAGCCGGATTTGCCGCAGGAGCAGGGCTTGCCGCCGCGGCGGATCACGGGGATATGGCCGATCTCGGCGCATTGTCCGGAGCTGCCCAGCCAGATCCGCTCGCCGATCGAGAAGGACGCGCCGATGCCCGCCTCACAGCGCAGGAAAAACTGGCTGCCGATCTCCGTCTCGCGGGAGAGGAACATCTGTGCGGCAAAAAGCGCGCGCACGTTGTTGCTCATCAGGCAGGGAAGTCCCGTCAGCGCCTCGACGCGGTCGCAGATCGGGTAGTCCCGCTCCGACAGCGCGCCGAAGCTGTTGCGCACGACGCGGCCGTCCGGAGAGGTGACGCCGCGCATCGCGACGCCCACGCCGAGGATCCGCTCCTTTTCCAAAGCGTTTTCCACGGCCAGCTCCGCCAGACGGCGGCAGAGCATCCGCACGCTCTCCTCCGCGGGAGCCTTCGGCGGCAGGTCAAAGCTCTCGGAAAAGATGACGCTGCCGTCCAGCCACACGGCCGAGACGATGGCCTGGCGCAGGTTGATGAAGATGCCGAGCGCCGCGCGGGCGCGGCTGTTGAGCTCGACCATGACCTCGCGCCGGCCCACGCCGCTGCCCGGGAGCATGCTGCCCTCGGTCAGCAGACCTTCCGCGATCATTTCACCGACGATCTTGGTGATGGCGGCGGGCGTGAGCTTGATGCTCTCCGAGAGACGCTTGCGCGACATGCTGCCGCGCTCGTGCAGGACGCGCAGAGCCGCGCTGCGGTTCGTACGCTTGACGCCCATCATGTTGTCGCCCTCAAAGGACATGTCAGCTCACTCCTTTCCTTCAATGTCTTTCTTTTATGCGGTGTCCGTGGTGGTGATGGCGCTGATGCCGCAGCTGATCGTCCGGCGTGTTTTCCTCGCGGTGCAGCTTCGCCCGCAGCAGGATCACCGCCGCGCCGAGCAGCACGATCAGGATACCGGCGCCCTTTCTGAGCGTCAGCTCCTCGCCGAGGAAGAAGACGCCGATGAAGCAGCTCATGATCGGCATGAGCAGCAGATAGAGCTTGACGATCCATACCTCGTAGTGCTTGAGGTTGCGATAGTAGAAGAAATAGATCCCGGTCTGCGCCAGACCGCCGAGGAGCACGAGCGGCCAAAAGCCGCGGATCGTGTCGGCCGCGGGGAGACGCAGATCGCCCGCAAAGGCCGCGGTGCTTCCGAAGAGGACGAGCACGACGAAGTTGTTGTAGTACGAGATCATGTCGGCGTCTTCGTGAAAACGCTCCTGCGCGGTCTTGATGATGAAGGCGTTGGCCGTGACGCACATCGCGCTGAGGATGAAAAAGAGGTCGTAGAGATTGAAGCTCATATGGCCGAAATCCACGCCCAGCACCAGCAGCACGCCGAAGAGCATCACCAGCGTTCCGAGCCAGTCGGAGAGATAGAGCTTCTTGTGATAGAGCGCCACGGTGACGAGGTTGACCATCAGCACGTCGGTTTTCAGCAACGCGGTGCCCGTCGACAGCGAACCGTGCGCGTAGCCGAGGTTGGCAAAGAGATCCAGCAGGAAGCCGAACACGCCGATCACGACGAGGATCACGGCGGCCCGTCCCTGGTGAAAGAGCCGGGCGAAGCTCCCGTCGAGCAGCAGCTGCGCCGTCAGAAAGATCAGCGCCGCGCTGCGCAGAAGAAAGCCGGTCAGAAGGGGAGAGCCCGTCGCGCCGACCAGCACCTTGGACACGGCGTAATAGATCGACCAGGAGACGACCATCGCGCCGATCATCCCGGCGTTTTTCAGAGACGTTTTCATCTCAGCGCTTCAAACATCCTTCTCAGCGCGCTCTCGTCCATACGGACGGGGTTGTTGTTCATCAGCGGATGCGCGGCGCAGTCGCGGCAGAGCTTGTCGAGATCGACCTCGCCGAGCTCGGAAAGGCGCGTGCGCAGCCCGCCGAGCTTTTTCAGCGCGGCGATGCGCTGCGCCAGCTCCTCGCTGTCCTTCAGACCCACGGCGCGGCAGAGCTGCTCAAGCCGCTCGTCGGCGTTGATGCGCACGAGGGAATCCAGCGTGAAGGCGCATGCCTCGCCGTGCGGGAGATGGTAATCCTCGGAAAGCGGATAGCTGCAGGCATGGCTGGCCGCGGTCTTGGGCAGGGCAAAGCTCAGCCCGCCGAGCAGGGCGCCGTAAGCCATGTTGGCGCGCGCTTCCATATTCGATCCGTCTTGATAGGCGGTCTCGAGATTGCCGAGGATGATCCGCACGGCCTCGACGGCCATGAGATCGGAGATCGGCTGGTGGTTGCGGCTCCAGTAGCCCTCCAGGGCGTGGGCCAGCGCGTCGAGACCGGTGTTCATGGTCGTGCGCGGCGGCACGGTGGAGGAGAGCACGGGGTCGACGATCGCGGCGCGCGGCATGAAGACCGGGTTGTTGATGGTCTTTTTCTCCGTGCCGTGCGACACGACGGAGACCTGCGTGACCTCGCTGCCCGTTCCGGCGGTGGTCGGTACGGCGACGATCGTGAGACGCTTTTCGGGGAAGGGATGCTCGCCGCGGTAATACTCCAGCGGCTCGCCCTCGCCGAGCGTGACGGCTGCGGCGAACTTCGCCGTGTCGAGCGAGCTGCCGCCGCCGATGCCGATCACGGTGTCGGCCTTCGTCTCGCGGCAGAGGCGCACGGTCTCTTCGATGCCGCGCAGCTGCGGGTTCTGCTCGACGCCGCCGAACACGCCGACGATCTGATCGAGCGACTCTTTCATCTTCTCGGCTTCCGGGGCGAAGTGCCGCCCGCAGGCGATCACGCAGCGCTTTGAGCCGAGCTCGGAAAGGATCTCGCCGAGCCGGGCGAACTTGCCCTCGCCGAAATAGATCTTGACCGGCTGGGCGTAGACGAACTCATTTGCCATAGACGGAATCCTCGATCGCGGCGACCTGAACGGCGAACTTCTTCATGTTCTCCTTGCGCCAGTCCTCGAGATCCTGGCACCACTCGGTGGCGAGGAAGGTCTTGACCATTTCCACGGCCATCTCGGGGCCGACGATCCAGCCGCCCATGCACAGGACGTTGGCGTTGTTGATCGCTCGGGCCATCTTTGCGGAGTACACGCCCTCGCAGGCGACGGCGTACACGCCCTTGAACTTGTTCGACACGACGCACATGCCGGCGCCGGTGCCGCAGATCAGAACGGCCTTGTCATATTCGCCGCTCTGTACCAGAGGGGCGACCTTGTTCGCCACGGCGTAGTAGGGCACGACGTGGTCGAGATCCTGCGTGCCGAGGTCGTCAAACTCGACGCCGGCCTCGGTGAGATATGCCTTGATGGCTTCCTTGGCGGGAAAGCCGGATTTATCGCTTCCGATCGCAATCTTCATGATGGGATACTCCTTTTCAAGAAAGGCTGATCCATACGTTTTTCGGGACGCATGGATCAGCGGTGTAGTTTTTTTACTTGGTCGCGGCGGCCTTGCGGGCGGCGGCGAGGATGTCCTCCTTGGTAAGGCCGAGAGCCTTGCGCAGATAGGGCAGCTTGCCGACCTCGCCGAAGCGGTCCGCCACGCCGAGCGCGCTGACGGGGATGCGCTCGAGCGCGAGCGTTTCGCACACGGCGGAGTGCAGGCCGCCGATGACGTTGTGGTTCTCCACGGTCAGCACGGCGCCGGTCTTGCGCGCGGAGGCGAGCACGGTCTCCCGGTCGATGGGCTTGATCGTGTGGACGTTGACGACCTCGATGTCGAGACCCTCGGCGGCAAGCTCCTCGGCGGCGTCAAGAACGTCGCGGGTGAACATGCCGGAGACGAAGATCGTCAGATCCCTGCCCTCGCGCAGCGTGTCGGCCTTGAAGAGGTCAAACTTGTAGTCGGGGCCGAAAACGTCGGGCGTGACCTTGCGGAACAGACGCATGTAGACGGGGCCGACGTACTCGTTCAGAACGGGCATGGCCGCGCGCAGCTGGGTCTCGTCGACCGGCTCAAAGATCACCATGCCGGGGATGGAACGCACGACGCCGATGTCCTCCATGCTCATGTGCGTGCCGCCGTTGAGCTCGGCGGAGATGCCGGGGTCGGTGCCGACGATCTTGACGTTCTGTTTGGCATAGGAGATCGAGATCGCGATCTGGTCGCAGATGCGGCGCGTGGCGAAGGGGGTGAAGCTCTCGATCCAGGGCTTGAAGCCGTAGCTGGCAAGGCCCGCCGCGATGGAGGCCATGTCCTGCTCGGCCACGCCGCAGTCAAACATCTGCTCCGGGAAGCGGTCGTACAGCTTGCGGGTACCGCTGGCCTTGGCCAGGTCGGCGTCGAGGACGACGACGTGCCGGTCCTCTTCCATGAACTTCGCCAGACATTCGGCGTAAGCAGCTCTCATTTCCATGGTTTCAGTCCTCCCCTCTGATCTCGCGGATGGCGGCCGCGGCCTGTTCCTCGTTGACGTTGGTGTTGTG
>JAFSNA010000072.1 GCA_017447645.1 Oscillospiraceae bacterium | reverse complement strand
TTCAACCGGATCGTGCTGCCGATCATGAAGCCCGCCCTGGCGGTGCAGCTGATCTTCTCCTTCGTCTCCTCCTGGAACAACTACTTCATCCCCGCGCTGCTGCTCGACAAGGCCGAGCTCAAGACCGTCCCGATCATGATCGCCCAGCTCCGCTCTGCGGACTACTCCAAGTTCGACATGGGCAAGGTGTACATGTTCATCCTGCTGGCCATTCTGCCGGTGCTCATCGTGTATATTTTCCTCTCCAAGTCCATCATCCGCGGCGTCACCGCGGGTTCCGTCAAGGGATAAGAAAAAAGCAAACGGCTCTCCCGCACAGGAGAGCCGTTTTTCCATGAAAGGAGACCAAACCATGTTCAAAGAACGCGGCTTTTACAGGGGCGTCAATCTCGGCGGCTGGCTGAGCCAGTGCGACTACAGCGCCGAGCGTCTCGACGGCTTCATCACGGAGAGCGACTTCGCGCAGATCGCGCGCTGGGGCTTCGACCATGTGCGCATCCCGATCGATTACGACGTGATCCAGAACGCCGACGGCAGCATGAAGCCGGAGGGCCTCGCGCGAATCGACGCCGCGCTGACGCAGTGCGGGAAGTACGGCCTGCGCGCCGTGCTCGACCTGCACAAGACGCAGGGCTTTTCTTTCGACTCCGGCGAGCACGAGGACGGCTTTTTCGACAGCGAGAAGTATCAGGAGTACTTCTACACGATCTGGGAGCGCTTTGCGGAACGCTACGGCGCGCTGTGTGAGCGCGTGGCCTTCGAGCTGCTCAACGAGGTGACGCGCGAGGAATATCTCCCCGCCTGGAAACGCATCTCGCGCGAGTGCGTGCGGCGCATCCGTGCGATCGCGCCCGGGATCGACGTGCTCCTGGGCAGCTATTGCTGGAACAGCGCGCGGACGCTGCCCGCGCTCGACGCGCCCTACGACGAACATGTGATTTACAACTTCCACTTCTACGAGCCGCACATCTTCACCCACCAGGGCGCCTACTGGATGGACGCGAGCTTCGACCGCGAGCGCCGCGTCAGCTATGCCGAGAGCGGTGTGTCCGAGGCGTGGATCGAGGATTTCCTCGCTCCTGCGCTGGAAAAAGCCGAAAAGGAAGGCGCGGAGCTCTACTGCGGCGAGTACGGCGTGATCGACGTCGTCGCGCCGGAGGAGGCCGTCAAGTGGTTCCGCGATCTGCACGCTGTGCTCGAGCGGCACGGCGTGGCCCGCAGCGTATGGAGCTATAAGGAAATGGATTTCGGTCTTGCGGACGCGCGCATGGACGGCGTGCGCGGCGAGCTGCTGGGGCTGCTGTAAAGAGAATGGAGCGGCGGACTTCGGGAGAATCCGCCGCTGTTTTATATCGTTATGCTGGGCTTCACGATCCCGATCCACGCCTCGATCGTGCCGGTCTACGTCACGCTCTCGCGCCTGCACCTGCTCAACACCTACTGGGCGCTGATCATTCCCTACTCGGCCTTCTCGCTGGCGATGGCCATCCTCGTGTGCACGGGCTTCATGAACGAGCTCCCGCGCGAGCTGGACGAGTCGGCCTGCATCGACGGCTGCAGCACCTGGGGCATCTTTCTGCGGATCATCGTGCCGCTGATGAAGCCCGCGGTGGCGACGGTGGGCATTTACACCTTCCTGCAGTGCTGGAACGAGCTGATGTTCGCCAACATCTTCATCTCGAAGTCCGCGTACCGCACGCTGCCCGTCGGCGTCCAGGCCCTCTCCGGCCAGTATACGACCGACTGGGGCCCCATCGGCGCGGCGCTCGTGCTCGCCACCTTCCCGACGCTGTTCATCTACGTCTTCCTCTCAAAGAAGATCCAGGACAGCTTCGTGGCCGGTGCGATCAAGGGCTGATCATTCCGACAAAAAAAAGATCCATCGGAAACTTCCGATGGATCTTTTTTTGCTTTTCGAGCGGTCAGATCTCGATCTTCGCGCCCATGAGCCTGGCGAGCTCGCGCACGATGGCGGTGTCGGCCGGCCAGGCGGGGGCGGTGACGAGGTTGCGGTCGACGACTGCGTCGGTGACGGGAACGGGCACGTATTCGCCGCCCGCGAGCGTCACGTCCGGGCCGACGGCGGGGTAGGCCGTGGCCTTGTAGCCCTTGAGCACGCCGGCCGCGGCCAGCACCTGCGGGCCGTGGCAGATCGCCGCGACGGGCTTTCCGAGAGCGAAGAACTCACGCACGATCTCGAGAACGCGCGGGTTGAGGCGGATATACTCCGGGGCGCGGCCGCCGGTGATGAACAGGCCCTCGTAATCCTCGACCTTGACGGCGTCGAAGTCGGCCGTCAGCGCGAAGTTGTGGCCGCGCAGCTCGGTGTAGGTCTGCTCGCCGAGGAAGTCGTGCACCGCGGTGGCGACGGTCTCGCCCGCCTTTTTGTCGGGGCAGACCGCGTCGACCTGGTAGCCCAGGACGCCCAGCGCCTGGAAGGGCACCATGGTCTCGTAATCCTCGGTGAAGTCGCCGCAGAGAAGAAGAACTTTCTTTGCCATGTTTGTTTCCTCCTTTGAAAAATGTGTTCCGTTAAGGATGCTTCCATTATAGCAAGTCCCGCGCTGCGGCGCAACGGAAAAGAAGAGGAAAAGACAGAAGAAAAAATTGCCCATCGCTTCGTTTTGTGCTATTCTTTTTCTATCAGCTTTTCCGAGAGGAGACATTCGGAATGAAAGAAAAGAAAAGCTCCGCGCTGCGCTTCTGGCTGCTGGTCTGGGGCCTCGGGCTAATCGGCCAGCTGGTCTGGAACATCGAAAATCAGTGGTTCAACACCTTCGTCTACGCCAAGATCGCCAAGGATCCCACGATCATCTCCTGGATGGTCGCCGTCTCCGCGATCGCCACGACGATCTCCACCTTCGTCTTCGGCACGCTGTCCGACCGCAAAGGCCGCCGCAAGACCTTTATCGGCTTCGGCTACATCCTCTGGGGCATCTTCACGATCCTCTTCGGCACGACCGAGTTCATCACCGGCGGCAAAGGCGCGGCCACGGCCAAACTCCTCATGCTCGCGGCGACGGCGGTCGTCCTCGCCGACGCGCTGATGTCCTTCTTCGGCTCGATGGGCAACGACGCGGGCTTCAACGTGTGGCTCAACGACAACATGACGGAGAAAAACCGCGGCCACATCGGCGCGGCGCTCGCCACGCAGCCGATCCTCGGCACGATCATCGGCGTGGTGCTCGGCGGCATGCTTATCGGCAAAGAGGACAACTATATGCGCCTCTTCCTCGTCTTCGGCGGTCTCGCGATCGTCTTCGGTGTCGCCGCGCTGGTCTTC
>JAFSNA010000071.1 GCA_017447645.1 Oscillospiraceae bacterium | reverse complement strand
TATGGGTGTGTTCAACCTGTTGGGAGTCCGCTTCATTTTGGGGTTTGTTCTGCTCTCGGCACTGTTTCTCCCACGTCTGAAAAACCTGAACAGAAAAACGTTTATGGCTGGTATAATCATGGGCGGGATGTTTTTCCTCGTAATGACAGGTGAACTGAACGGCCTGAAACGTACAGCGTCCGGAACCGCTTCGTTCCTTGTGAACACGGCAATCGTGCTTGTGCCGCTGCTCAAGGCTGTCTGGACAAGACGCTTTCCCAAGGTGAAGACGGTCATGTCCGTACTTCTCTGTTTTGCTGGCGTGGCTTTCCTGACACTGGCTGGCGGTGTGCATTTCGGTGCCGGGGAGCGCTGGTGTCTGATAGCGGCACTCCTTTACGCCTGCACGATTTTGATCACCGACCGTTTGAGCCACAGCGGGATCGACACATTAGCAGCGGGGATTGTACAGGTGGGTACGATCGGTGTGCTCAGTCTTGCGGCAAGCTTCCTGTTTGAAACGCCCAGACTTCCGAGCGGGACGATGGAATGGATCGGCATTGTCATGCTGGCTGTTGTCTGCACCGGCTTTGGCTTCACACTCCAACCTGTGGCCCAGAGTGGAACCTCTGCCGAGCGGGCCGGGATGTTTTGTGCGCTGAACCCGATGGTGGCATCGACACTCGGAGTGCTTTTCCTTGGAGAATCCTTTACCATTCAGAGCATTATCGGCGGAATGTTTATTCTGGCTGGAATCCTGCTTGCGGAGCTGCCGGAGCGGAAGGCTGAGAAGAAACATCTTCTAAGAAAGCAAGCTGTGATCCACACATGAATGAATTATGGATTCAGGCAATCGGATTTGTCGGTGTAAATCTTCACAGTTTTAGTTTTCTATTTCCTTTTTCTATGATAAAAAAACAATTATATATCAGCAAGGCTTTCTCTGTTCATAATACAGGTGGAGAAATGGCGGTTTCACTTGTATGACTGTTCCTTTGGTGTTAGCTTTAAGCAATCTCTTTAAAACAAGGAAAATTTAGCGATTGCTCCCATTTTGTTAAAATAGCAATCTTTAGCCAGAAAAGTAGCCGCTTTTGTCTACCAAGACAAAGGCGGCTATTTCGTGCTTTTTGGGCAAAATTTAGGCTTTTTCAAGAGAACATCAGGCCTTCGAGCGGCTTCACAGCTGTTCGGAGACCTAATTATTCCATTTTTAGAGCAAAAACCACGTATCTTTTGTTTGTCCTTTGCGGAGATCAAGCACGTCCAAAAAAGCCAGGGCGGAAGGATTTGAACGATTCTGTATCCGGATATAAGAAAGAAAGCAGAATAACCTACTCATAAATGGATTGTGGATTGTCGTTATTTCTACACGATGATCCTGTATATAGACAGACTCCTGCTTGTCGATGCGTTTCGCCGATGGCTTTCAGGCTTCCGTTGATAAGAATCAACGATTAACCTCATTTTGTTGGAACAGCAGTCTTCAGGCAGAAAAGAAAGCTCTTTTGTCTACCGAAAGGACAAGAGAGGTTTTCTTGTTGCGCAGCTGGTGCGGTAATGGTATAATTCTCCCGACAAATCGGGATTTGTGCGGGGAAAAAAGATATGATACATTTGGTAAAAATCGATTCAACCAACATATGGGAGATTGTTGATCTGAAGGTGTTCAAAGCTCAGAAAAGCTTCGTTGCGGCAAACTGGGTAAGTATCGTCCAGGCATACGGCGTTCGGGATTCGGCCACAGCTGCGTTTCCCTTTGCCATCTATAACGACAAAAGACCGGTTGGGTTCCTGATGATCGGTTTTAACGAGGCTGCGATGTATGAGAATTGGGATGACGTTGAAGCACCAAAGTCACTTGTCAACAACTACTCCCTCTGGCGTTTGATGATCGACAAGCGATATCAAAAACGCGGTTACGGCAGAGAAGCGATAAAACTGGCTCTCGACTTTATCAGAACGTGGCCCTGCGGAAAAGCCGAGTATTGCTCCCTTTCTTATGAGCCGGAGAACGAGGTGGCAAGAGAACTCTACCGTTCTTTTGGCTTTGTGGAAAATGGCGAAATGGACGGCGACGAAATCGTCGCAGTATTGAAGCTGTAATACAGAGCGCGTTAAATTTCTGCTTGTCGATGCGTTTCGCCGATGGCTTTCAGGCTTCCGCTGATAAGAATCAACGATTAACCTCATTTTGTTGGAACAGCAGTCTTTAGGCAGAAAAGAAAGCTCTTTTGTCTACCACAGGCAAAAGAGCTTTCTTGTTGTTATCCATCGCGGTGTATGATACAATTTCTTCGACCGATCGGAGCTTGTGAGGGCCGAGCAAATGAGATTGCTTTTTCTTATGGATAAAGGGGATCACGCGCAGTGTACGCATGTTTTTACGCGCGATTCCGCACGAAGCATTATTATCAGAGACGGCAGGGTCGCCATGATCCGCAGCCTGAAATATGATTATTACAAATTCCCCGGAGGAGGAATAGAAAACGGCGAGAGCCCTGTTGAGGCCATGATCCGGGAGACGCAGGAAGAAGCGGGCCTGATCGTTATTCCGGAAACGGTACGGGAATTCGGATATGTGCACAGAGTTCAGAAAAGCGATACGGACCCCACGGAACGCTTTGTACAGGATAATTACTATTATCTCTGCAAAGCAAAGGATATCGTGACAGCTCAACGCCTGGATGATTACGAGGCGGAGGAGTCTTACCGCCTGGCGTTTGTTGATCCCGAAACGGCGATCAAGGCGAATCGAAGCGTAAAGGAAAGCCCGTATAATCCGATGATGTTTGAACGGGAAGCACGCGTGCTGGAGATGCTGATGGCGGAAGGAGTGATAAAATGGACTACAGAATAGACGACAAGCGGCTGGACGCATCCGTTTTTCTTTCGTTTGTCAATCAGATCTGGCCGGGCAGCTATGATGCGGAACGCACACAAAAGGCTCTGGCCAAAACCATAAACATCACCGCGTATGACAACGACAGACTGGCGGGCTGCCTGCGCATCCTTTCGGACGGTTATTATTTCGGAACGATCACAGAACTGCTTGTGCTTCCGGAATATCAAAACAAAGGCGTCGGCAGTCGTCTTCTTCAACTGGCAAAAGAAAACACGCCTACCATGCTGTACTTCGGCTCGCAGCCGGGGGCGGAGGGCTTCTATGAGAAAAACGGCTGCAGGAAGGGCATGCAGTCTTATACGATAGACAAGAAAAGGAACTAGCCGACTTCCCGTTTACGGAGGGAAACATGTCTTTATCGGAATACGAACAGAAATACGTCCGCATCAGGACCATATACGGAGACACCCTGACGGGTCTCGCGCGATACGGCGACTGCGAGTTTTTAAGATGCGAGTGGGGCGGGGAGGAGGAAGGCCTTTTTATTGAAGATTTCCTCGTTTACCGCTCGCAGATCGAATCAATAGAAGAGATCGAAGTGCACGGCACGGTCGAATTGTGGACGGATCGGATGATCCTGCGCCGGTATCGCCCGGAGGACGCCGAGCCGCTGCATCGCGGTCTGGGAACGGATCCGACGGCGTTTCCGTACGCGGGGCGGAACCCTTACGCGACGCCGGAAACGGCGCGGGAGACGGTGCGTCAGATCATCGAGAGCAGTCGTGACGAGCATTTCTATGCGTGGGTGATGGACATTGAGGACGTCGTGGTCGGGACGATCGGCGCCCGTCCCCTTGAAGGCGGCCGGACCGAGGTCGGCTTCAACATCGTCCGGGGCTGGCGGGGACGCGGCCTTGCGGCGGAAGCGCTGAAAAAAGTGCTGGAATATCTGACGAAGAATGAGGGCATATCCTGCGTGACAGCCTCCTGCGCGCCGGAGGACGGCGCCGCGCGGCGCGCGCTGGAAAAAGCGGGGATGCGGCTCGTCCGCGCCGAGCGGGACGGCCGGGCGGGCGGCGGAGAAGCCGGCGGCAAAGCGCTCTGTTCGTTCCGCTTCCCCTGCGAGTGATCAAAAACGATGCCGGCGCGGGGGAAAGCGTCCGGCACGGGCCGGATCCGTGCCGGAGAGGCCGGCCGTATACCCCCCGGGGGAGCCCCGAACGGGCGCGCAGATAAGGCTTGACTTTCCCGGCCATGTCTGATATAGTTTGCCCTGTTGAAAAAACAAGGAAAGAGAGGTGATCATCCATGCGTATGAATAACGGAAGCTTTGCAGTTGAATATGGTATGATGACCTCGGTTTGTGCGTTTTAGTCCCGACGGGACACAGACAGGATGTACGGACCGTGGCGCTCGCGTCACGGTGTTTTTATGCCTTTTTTCAAACCGTGGCGAACAGTCCGCGGTTTTCCTTTTTGTCCTTTCGGACAGGGCGGACGCCCGGCGCCGTCTCATACCCGGATCCGCAAACAGACAACAACAGGACCGACGGTTGACCCGTCAGTGAGGATAAGATGACAGTTTTCAATCAATACCGCGGGCTGAGGCGCGAGATCTACATCCTTTTCTTCGGAAGGATCGTCACCAATCTCGGCAGCATGATCTGGCCCGTTATGACCATGATCCTCAGCCAGAAGCTCGGCCTCTCGGCTGCGGAAATATCGTATTTCTTTGTCGGCTCCAGCATCATCATGCTGCCCGCCAGCCTGATCGGCGGCAAGCTCGCCGACAAGGTCAACAAAAAGTGGATGATCGTGATCTGCGACTGCGTCAGCATCGTCTGCTTCTATATCAGCGCGGCGATCCCGCTCGGGATCGGCACGATCGTGCTTTTCGTCGTCGGGGGCGTCTTCCAGAGCATGGAGTATCCCTCATACGACGCCCTGTTTGCCGACCTGTCGATGACGAAGGACCGCGAGCGCGCCTATTCGCTGATGTATCTCGGCGGCAACCTCGGGCTGGTCCTCTCGCCGACCATTGCGGGGATCCTGTTCAAGGACTACCTGTGGCTCAGCTTCCTCATCAGCGGCAGCTCCATCGCGATCTCGACGGTGCTCATCGCCTTTCTCATCAAGGACGTCACGCCCGTCGAGGACACGAGCGAGGAGGCGGAGTATCAGGAGAAGAAGGACGGCCTGAGCGTCTTCGGCGTGCTCAGGGAAAACCCGATGATCCTGCTCTATCTGCTGTGCGGGACGCTCTATTCCGCCGCCTACGGGCAGTACAACTTCATCATGCCGCTGGACATGGCCGCCGTCCACGGCGACACGGGCGCCGTCATCTTCGGCACGGTCTCCAGTCTCAACTGCATCACGGTCGTGCTCTTCACGCCGCTGATCACGAAGCTCTTCGTCAAAATGCGCGATACCAGCAAGATGCTCATGGGCCGGGCGCTCATCTTCGCGGGCTATCTGATCTTCCTTCTGCTGCTCGGCTTTATCCCGGGCTACTATTTCGCCATGCTCGTTTTCACCTGGGGCGAGATCTTTACGACGATCGCGGAGGGGCCCTACGTCTCGACCCGCGTCCCCGCAAGTCACCGCGGGCGGATCAACGCCTTCATGACCGTCGCCTACACGGCGGTGACGGGCGGCATCGACATCGCCGTCGGGCAGTTTTACGACCGCGCAGGCTCCACCTGGACCTGGACGCTCATCCTCGGCGTGACGGCTCTTTCCGCCGCGG
Source organism: Oscillospiraceae bacterium (assembly GCA_017447645.1). GTDB lineage: Bacteria > Bacillota > Clostridia > Oscillospirales > Oscillospiraceae > Limivicinus. The sequence goes on along the minus strand of JAFSNA010000071.1, from coordinate 9,695 downwards.
CGACGATCCTGCTCCGCTCGCTGGACAAAAAGGCCTACCCGAAGCTGTACAGATAACGGCGGCCCGTGCGGGGGGATCCCACGCAGCGTGGATGGCGTTTTCCTCTCACGCGAGCTATACTTTTCCCGTAAGGAGGGATCGGGATGGACCGATATGTCACTGGCGCCGTGATCCGCGCGCTTCGGGAAAGCAGAGGGATGACGCAGGAGGAGCTGGCGGAAACGATCCACGTCAGCGGCAAGGCGGTGAGCAAGTGGGAGACGGGACAGGGCTTCCCGGACGTCAGCCTGCTCGAGCCGCTGTCCGCGGCGCTGGGCATCTCCGTGATCGAGCTGCTCTCCGGCGCGTGCGTCCGGAACAATAACCGCTCCGCAAACATGGCGAAGGCTTGCTTTTACGTCTGCCCGGTCTGCGGCAACGTGATCTTTTCCGCCGGCGAGGCGATGGTCAGCTGCTGCGGCATCACGCTGCCCCCGCAGGAGCCGGAGCCGCCGGACGCCGGGCACATGATCCGTGCCGAAAAGGTCGAGGATGAGTATTACGTCTGCCTCGATCACCCCATGACGAGGGAGCATCACATCGCCTTCCTCGCCGCGGTCTCGGATCGGGAAGTGCAGCTCGTCAGGCTGTACCCGGAGGGCGAGGCCGGCGCGCGCTTCAAGCGCGGCGGCATAAAGAGCCTGTATGCTTACTGCAACCGCCACGGCCTTTTTCGGATCGAGCCGCAGCGCCCATGATCAAAAAAAGGGCCGCTGCAAAACAGCTTTCCCCTTGTCATCCTGAGGAACAAAGTGACGAAGGATCTTTCTTTTGAAGGTTTTTACGACCTTTTTAAGAAAGATCCTTCGCTGCGCTCAGGATGACAGGCTATTTTGCAGCGGCCCCTTTTTATTTGCCGACAAAGTCGTCCTGACCGGGAAACGATCCGTCATTCTGAGGAACGAAGTGACGAAGAATCCTTCCTTCCGGCAAAAGCCGGGCCTTTTCAAGATCCTTCGCTTCGCCCGGGATGACAGAAACGGGCTTTGTCCAAAGGCTCAGAAGCTGCCGCCCAGGTTTTCCAGCGTGTCGATCACGACCGCGCAGTCCGGGGACACGTGCTGCATGATAAAGAGCATCTGATCCATGGGGATCGCGACGCAGCCGCCGGTGTAGGGCTTGCGGCTGCCCAGACAGTGCAGGAAGATTGCCGAGCCCGCGCCGTACCGTCCCTCGGCGTTGTAGCTGATGTTCAGACAGTACTGGTACTCATAGGTGCAGTCCACGATATGCTCGCTGACGGCCTTGTTCAGGCGGGGCAGCTCTTCGAGACTGACCAGCTCGTTGTAGCGCATCCCCGGGCGCATGTCGCCGGACCAGTAGGTCTCGTCGTCGGCCTGCACATAGGGGATGGCGCAGCCGGGGTCGGGCGCGATGCCGAAGGCGCGGTTGAAGCAAAATGTCCCCACGGGGGTCATGCCGTCGCCCTCGCGGGTCTTGCCCAGGCCGTTCTTGCCGATGAAGCCCGGCGTGGAGAGGATCATTTTCCACGCGCCGTTTTCATCCTTTTCGTGCAGCGAGACCCAGGCGGTGGTCTTTTCGTGGGCGGCGATGATGAGGACCTGCTCCGCCCCGGCGGCCTCGGCCGTCTCACGCGCCCAGTCGGGCGAATCCTCCGCGTCCAGCCCCAGACGCTCCCGCGGCGTGGGCATGTCGATCCCGGGCTCCGGCGCGGCCTCCGCAAAGACGCCGCCGCAAAGCAGCGCCGCGAACAGCACCAGCATGAGGCATACGAGCAGTACGGTCTTCATATCTTTTTTCTCCTTTTTCAGTTTTTGCTTTCTTTTCCCATCATAAACGAGACGGCGGCGTTTTTCAACACAACGATGAGGAAAAGCAGCGGCGGGGAAAAACCTTTTTGCGCCGCCGCATCCCCGATCTGCGCGGCAGAATAACGGGAAAACATATCAACGCTCTTGATAAAACGGCCGTGGTGATGTAAAGTTCTCATGGTAATACTTTACAAGAGGAGTCAGCCGTGAAAGAGAAGAAAAACCGGATCCTGATCTCGATCCTGAAATTTGTCCCGCTGATCATCTTTGCCCTGATGGTCATCGTCTTCAAGCAGGATCTGCTGATCGCCGCGCCCGCCGCCACCTTCTGCGCGGTGGTCGTATACATTCTGGTCAAGCGCGACAGCTTCGAAAACGCCTTCGAGCACGCCCTCGTCGCCGCGCGCAAGATCATGCTGATCTTCTTCATCCTGATGTTCGCCTACGGCGTGGCCGAATGCTTCATGGCCACCGGCGTCGGCGCCTCGCTGATCATCATCGCGCTCAAGCTCGGCGTGACGGCCCGCACGGTCGCGCCGATCTCCATCCTCGTCACCTGCGTGCTCTCCATCGCCACCGGCTCGAGCTGGGGCACCTTCGCCGCCTGCGCGCCGATCTTCCTCTGGCTCAACCATCTCGTCGGCGGAGACCCGATCCTGACGGTCTGCGCCATCTGCGGCGGCTCCTGCTTCGGCGACAATATCGGCATGATCTCCGACGTCACGGTGCTCAGCTGCGGCATGCAGGACGTCAGGATCATCGACCGCATCCGACACCAGCTCGTCTGGTCCGTGGCCTGCCTCTTGATCTCGCTGGTGATCTTTTACCTGGCCGGCGCGCATCTTCCGAACGTGCAGGGCGACGTGCAGGAAGCGCTCAACCGCATCCCGCCCGAGGCCTACGCCGCGCTGGAGGAGCAGCGGCCCTCCGCCGTGGACCTGCTCGAGCAGGTCAAGACCGGCGTGCCCTACTATATGATCATCCCCATGCTGATCGTGATCGTGATGAGCTTTCTGGGCGTCCACACGCTGCTGTGCCTGGGCGCGGGCATGCTCTCGTCGCTGATCCTCGGCGCCTGCGCCGGGACCACGCATTTGAACGTCTGGCTCAACGAGCTGCTGTACAAGGGCTTTTCCGACGCCGGCGGCTGGGTCATCGTCATGATGATCTGGGTCTCGGCCTTCGGCGGCATCATGAACGCGATGAACGCCTTCGATCCGCTCTCGCGCGGCGTGGCGCGCATCTCGCGCAATCCGCACAGCCTGCTGGGCTGGTGCGGCGTGATCTGCCTGCTCGGCAACGCCGCCCTCGCGGACGAGGCCGCCCAGGTCGCGACGATGAGCCCCATCGTCCGCGAGCTGGCGGAAAAGAACATCGAGACCGACGGCGAGGAGGACGCCTACCGGATCCGCCTCCGGCTCGCGACCTTCACGTCCTCGATGGGCATTTACGGCTCGGAGCTGATCCCCTGGCACTGCTTCCCGGTCTTCTTTGCCTCCATCTCCAACGCCGTCTACCCGATCCGCGAGCTCCCCTTTACACCGCTGGACATCATCAGCCGCAATTATCTGAGCTTCCTTATCGTCGGCTCGCTCCTGCTGCTGACCTTCACCGGCTGGGACCGCTTTGTCCCCGGTCTCGCGCTGCCGAAAAATCTGCGCATGAAAAAACGGGTCCCCGCCGAAACGGCCGAGACCTGAGAAGAGCGGGGACCGCGCCCTCCTTCCGCTGCCCATACCGCACAGAAAAGCCGGGAATATGCCGCGTATTCCCGGCTTTTCCATATTGTCCGAGCAAAAAGCCCTCGCTGAAAAATCGCTTCGCCCGCAAAAAGAGGGCGCGGACGAGGCGAAAAGCGTGCGGACAGGATCCTTCGGCGCCTCGCTCCTCAGGATGACGGGGCGGGAGAGACGGCCTCCTTCTTTTTCTTGCGCTTTCCCGCTGTACAGGCTACAATAAAGAAAAAAGCGTGAGGTGAGGAGAGATGGAATACAAAGCCTTCGGCGACGAGCGCGCGGAGAAGATCTTGCTGCTGCACGGCGGGGGACTGTCGTGGTGGAACTATCGCGACGAGGCGGCGCTGCTCGCCGACGAGTACCGCGTGATCCTCCCCATCCTGGACGGTCATGCCGGGAGCGGCCGGCGCTTCACCACGATCGAGGAAAACGCCGCGGAGCTGCTGCGCTTCCTCGACGGGGAACCCGGCGGTCCCGTCGCGCTGCTGGGCGGGCTGTCGCTCGGCGCGCAGATCGCGCTGGAAATGCTCTCGCAGCGTCCCGGGCTTTGCCGCTGCGCGCTGATCGAAAGCGCGATGCTGCAGCCCTCAAAGCTCACGCACGCGCTGATCGCGCCCTCGCTCGCGGGCAGCTACGGCCTCGTCCGCAGCCGGAGCTTCGCGCGGCTGCAGTTCAAGTCCCTGCACATGCGCGGCGAGCTGTTCGAGGACTATTACCGCGACAGCTGCGCGATCGAAAAAGAGGACATGATCGCCTTTTTGCAGGCGAACACGGCCTATGAGATGAAAAGAGCGCTCGTGCGCTGCCGGGCGCGGATGCACGTGTTCGCCGGCGAAAGGGAGAGCCGCGGGATCCTCCGCTCGGCGGAGCTGCTCGGCCGGGAGCTGCCCGACAGCACGGTGACGATCCTGCCGGGGCTGTACCACGGCGAGTTTTCGCTCAACCGCCCGCAGGACTACGCGCGCGCCGTGCGGGACATCCTGCACGCGTGAGAAAGGAGAACGCAGTGAAGATCGACGTTTCCAGACTCCGGGACGATCTGGAGGATTATTACGGCACGGCCATGTTCAGCGGCATGCCGATGGCCGTGATCGAGCTGTCGCAGGCCGAAACGGCCTCGCCGCAGGAGCTTGTCGACATGGCTCGGCGGGCGGGCTTCGATCTCGGCCGCTACGAGGCATGAGAGGCGCGCCTCTCCGCCGCCTCCCCTCCGGCCGTCTGCGCCGCAAGGCCCTCGCGGCGAAAAAGCGGCGCGCCGGAAAGCTCTTCTGGGGGTGCCTGGCGCTGCTGGGCTTCATCGTCTGCGGCCTTCTGGCCTACCGCTTCACACACCCCGGCGCGGCGCTGACGGGCGCGGCGGGGCAGACGGAGATCCCCCCGTACGCAGGCGAGGACACGGTCGTTTTGAGCGGGAACCTCCCCGCCTTTTCGGAGGACGAGCTGACGAAGGAGAGCTTCGTGCGCTTCTCGCCGCTCGACCGGCAGGGCCGCACGGGGGCGGGCACGGCCTGCCTCGGGCCCGACACGCTGCCGACGCAGCCGCGCGGGAGCATCGACGCGTCGATCCGGCCCTCCGGCTGGCACACGGCGCGCTATGACGATCTGATCGAGGACGGCTTTCTGTACAACCGCTGCCACGTGATCGGCTATCTCCTCTGCGGCGACAACGCCACGAAGGAAAACCTTTTCACCGGGACGCGGCACCTCAACCACGAGCTGATGCTGCCGTACGAAAAGCAGGTCGCGGACTGCATCGCGGAGACGGGCATGCACGTGCTTTACCGCGTCACGCCGCGCTACCGCGGCCGCGCCGCGCTCGCCTTCGGGGTCGAGATGGAGGCCTACTCCGTCGAGGACGGCGGGCGGGAAGTCTGCTTCCACGTCTTTGTCTACAACGTCCAGCCGGGGATCGCGATCGACTACGCCACTGGCGAAAGCAGACGCGCATAAAAAAAGGAGAAACGGCGGGAGGCCCTTCAGGGCCTCCCGCCGGTTCTTTTCACACGAACGAGTGGGTCTTCAACCTCTCCAGGGCCTCCTTCAGCCGCGAGAGGGGCAGGGCGAGATTCATCCGGATCGTCTCGGGCCAGACGAAGTCCTCGCCGTTCTGCCAGATCACGCCCGCGCGCACGCCGCGGCGCTGCAGCTCGGCGATCGAGACGCCGTGCGCGGCGCAGAAGTCGTGACAGTCGAGAAAGAGCATATAGGTCCCCTGCGGGCGCATGACCTTCACGCCGGGGAAGTGCTCCGCGATGAAGCCGCAGGCGTACGCGAAATTCCCGTCCACCGCGCGGATCATCTGCTCGGCCCATTCCTCGCCCTCGGGCGAATAGGCGCCGAGAAGGGCGTGCATCGACAGCACGCAGCAGGAGTTGTAGCCGCTCAGACCGCTCTGGCGCTCCAGCCGCTCGCGCAGGTATCGGTTGTAGACGATGTGGTACGAGCCGACGAGCCCGGCGAGCGAGAAGGTCTTGCTCGGCGCGTAGAAGGCGAGCGTGCGCTCGCGCGCGTCGGCGCTGACGGACTGGGTCGGGATATGCGTATAGCCGGGCATGACGATGTCCGACCAGATCTCGTCCGAGATCACGAGACAGCCGTTGGAGCGATACACCTCCATCGCGCGCTCGATCTCGCCGCGCTCCCAGACGCGGCCGGAGGGATTGTGCGGCGAGCAGAAGATGACGAGGTGGATCCGGTGCTCTTTGATCTTCGCGTCCATGTCGGCGTAATCCATGCGCCAGATCCCGTTTTCGTCGCGCCGCAGCGGCGAGTGGACGAGCACGCGCCCGAGATTGTCGACCGTGTGGGTAAAACCGACGTAGGTGGGGCTGTGGACGAGGATCTTCTCGCCCGGCGCGGTGAAGGCCTGCACGGCCGAGGCCACGCCGCCCAGCACGCCGTTTTCATAGCCGATATGCTCCTTTTCCAGGCCCTCGACGCCGTTGCGGCGGCGCTGCCAGGAGAGGATGGCCTCGAAATACTCGTCGGAGAGCCGGTAATAGCCCAGCGTCGGCAGCTCGAGACGGCGGCGCATCGCGTCCAGCACGGGCGGGGCCACGGGATAGGCCATGTCCGCGATCCACATCGGGATCGGATCGACGCCCTCGTCCGGCTTCTCGTCGAAGGGGACGACGTCCGCGGCGATCGAGTTCGTCCCGCGGCGGTCGAGCACGGTCTCAAAATCGTACGTCATGGTGATACAACCTCGCTTTTTCTGTTCTGATCCCACTATACCACAGATTTTCCATTGAAAACAGCCCCCTGTGATGATAGAATATTTCCATCTTTTTTGTTGTGAGGGGACCGCCATGGATCCGAACAAACGCATCGGCACCGGTATCGAGGGCCTGGACCGCGCGATCGACGGTCTGCGCAGCGGGGACACCGTGCTGTGGCAGATCGCGCACATCCGCGACTATATCTTCGCCGCGACGCAGTTCGTGGCGCACACCGCGCGCGACGGCCAGCGCATCGTTTACCTGCGCTTCGGCGACCACGACGAGGTCATCGACGCCCAGGCGCTCGCCGAGCGCGGCGCGAACGTGAAGAAATACGTGCTCGACCCGACCGTGGGCTTTGAGACCTTCGCCGTGCAGGTGCACCGCATCGTCGCCGCGGAGGGCGAGGGCGTGTTCTACATTTTCGACTGTCTCACCGAGCTGCAGAAGTACTGGTTCTCGGACATGATGGTCTGCAACTTCTTCTGCCTGACCTGCCCCTTCCTGCGCGAGCAGAGCTCGATCGCCTATGTGCCGATCATGTACGAAAAGCACATCTACGAGACGGTCTCGCGCATCCGCCACGCGACGCCCGTGCTGATGAACATCCGCACGATGAACGCCGCGACCTATATCCACGCCGTCAAGGTTGAGGGCCGGCGGACCGAGTACATGTATTTCCCCATCCGGATCGACGGGGCGAACTGCACGCTCGTCACCTCCAGCGCCGAGAGCTACGGCATTTTCGACATCTTCACCCAGACCGGCGAGCGGCGTGACTGCTGGGACAGCATGTTCGACTTCGCCGCCTCGGAGACGGACGAGGACGAGGACGCCGAGGCCGCGGCGCGCAAGGACAACATCATCCGCTGCCTGCTCGGCACCGAGCCGCAGCGCTTCGCCCTCTGCCGCAAATATTTCACGACCGCCGACCTCATGGCGATCAAAAAGCGCGAGATCGGCACGGGCTGCATCGGCGGCAAAGCCGTCGGCATGCTGCTGGCCCGCCGCGTCCTCAAGGCCACGGATCCGGAGCTTTTCGAGCGGCGCGTCGAGGAGCACGACTCCTACTTCATCGGCGCGGACGTATTCTACACCTACTTCGTGCAGAACGACGCCTGGAGCCTGCGCACCAAGATGGTCGAGGTCGAGGACTATCTGGCCGTCGCGCCGGCGATCCGCGAGAAGCTGCTGACCGGCACCTTCATGCACTCGATCAAGGAGCAGTTCCGCTCGATGCTCGAATACTTCGGCCAGTCGCCGATCATCGTGCGCTCGTCCTCGATCCTCGAGGACGGCTTCGGCAACGCCTTTGCCGGCAAGTACGACAGCGTGTTCTGCCCCAACCAGGGCACGCCGGAGGAGCGCTACGCCGAATTCGAGGCCGCGGTTAAGACCGTCTACGCCTCGACCGTCAACGAGGACGCGATCCGCTACCGCGCCGACCGCGGCCTCCTCAGCCGCGACGAGCAGATGGCGCTGCTGGTCATGCGCGTCAGCGGCGACATCCACGGCGATTACTATTTCCCGCACGTCGCGGGCGTGGGACATTCGCAGAACCTCTACGTCACGAGCGCGCAGGCCGCGGCCGACAACCGCGGCGCGCTGCGCCTGGTCATGGGCATGGGCACCCGCGCCGTGGACCGCGAGGCCGACGACTACGCCCGCCTGCTCGACATGGCCCGGCCGCTCGCCCCGCTGAAGGTGGCCTACGGCGACGAGTACAAGTATTCCCAGCACAAGCTGGACGCGATCAACCTGAAAACGAACCGCTTCGAGACCGTGGCGATCGACACGCTGGACAAGCGCGATCTCAAGACAGACCCTTTCCTCTTCATGGAGCCCGACGCGCCCACGCGCGCCCGCTTCCGCGAGATGGGCGTGGATTATCCCGTGCCGGACATCGTGAACTTTGACAAGCTGCTGCGCCGCACGGATTTCTGCAGCGTGATGACGAGGCTGATGCACGATCTTGAGGAAAAGTACGACTATCCCGTGGACGTGGAGTTCGCCTGCAACTTCCGCCCCGACCGGGAGTACCGGATCAACCTGCTCCAGTGCCGCCCGCTGCAGACGCGCGGCATCGGCGCGCAGGGCGTCAAGCCCAAGGTCAAGGAGTATTTCTTCCGCATCAGCGGCAATTTCATGGGCGGCAACGTGGCGCTGCCCGTGCGCTACATCATCAAGGTGGACGTCGAGGCCTATCTCGACCTGCCGGAGGGGAAGAAGTACCACGTCGCGCGCTGCATCGGCAAGCTCAACCACCTCCTGAAGGGCGAACATACCGTGCTCATGGGCCCGGGCCGCTGGGGCACGAGCACGCCGAGCCTCGGCGTACCGGTGAACTACAACGAGGTCTCGAAGTTCGACTGCATGTGCGAGCTGGCCTACAGCTCCCACGGCCTGCGGCCGGAGCTGAGCTACGGCAGCCACTTTTTCCAGGACCTTGTCGAAGCGGGCACCTTCTACACCGCGATCTACCGCGGCGAGTACGGCTGCGAATTCAACGACGCGCTCTTTGACGAGTATGAAAACCGCTACTGCGCGCTGCTCGGACCGGAGGCCGAGGAGGACATGGCGAAGGTCATCCGCGTCTGCGACACGGAGGGCAAGGCCATCCTCTATTCCGAAATCGCCAGCCAGGAGTGCTTCCTCGCACGGATCTGAAGGAGGAAACGATGAAAAAAACACGGTTTTCCATGGACTACCGACAGGTAAAGGAGCGCGTCGCGAAAGAAAAGGCCGCTCTGCCCGCGCTTGTGATCGAGACGGGGATCGGCATGCTGGTCCTTTTTCTCGCCTGGATCTTCCTTGGAAAATGAGAGAAGCGCCCGGGACATAAAACGCCCGCGCTCCCATACGACGGGAGCGCGGGCGTTTTTTCGCTTTTCGAAGATTCATTCCGCGGTGTGGGAGCGGATCCGGTCCAT
>JAFSNA010000070.1 GCA_017447645.1 Oscillospiraceae bacterium | reverse complement strand
GAAGACCAGCGCGGCGACACCGAAGACGATCGCGAGACCGCCGAAGACGAGGAAGAGGCGCATATAGTTGTCCTCTTTGCCGATAAGCATGCCGCCGAGCACCACGCCGATGATCGTGCCGAGGATCGGCTGCGTGGCGAGGGCCGCGCCGATATGGCTGCGGTTGCGCTCGTTCATGTTGTCGTTGAGCCACACGTTGAAGCCCGCGTCGTTGCCCATCGAGCCGAAGAAGGACATCAGCGCGTCGGCGAGCACGACGGCCGTCGCCGCGAGCACGAGGAGTTTGGCCGTGGCCGCGCCTTTGCCGCCGGTGATGAACTCGGTCGTGCCGAAGAGGATCGTGAAGATGCCCCAGAGGATGTAGCCGAAGCCGATGAAGGTCTTGCGGCGGCCTTTGCGGTCGGACATCGTGCCGAAGACGAAGGTGGAGATCGTCGTGGCGATCGCGGAGATCGCGACCATCCAGGAGATGATCGTCGGGTCCTTGGCGATCTTGGCGTAGACGAAGGTGTTGAACCACTGGTTCTCAATGTTCCAGACGAGCTGGCCGATGATGCCCAGGCCCCAGACCAGCAGCCAGAAACGCAGCGCGGAGCTTTTCTTTTCTTTCACGGAAACGCACTCCCCTCCAAAGGAAATAGCTGATGGAAAAAGAATAGCACAAAGCGCGCGAAAGGGCAATTTCTTATTCCCTTTTCTTTTTCGTTGCCTCCCGGCGCGGGACTTGCTATAATGGAAGCATCCTTAACGGGACACATTTTTCAAAGGAGGAAACAGATATGGCAAAGAAAGTGCTTCTTCTCTGCGGCGATTTCACCGAGGATTACGAGACCATGGTACCCTTCCAGGCGCTGGGCGTCCTGGGCTATCAGGTCGACGCGGTCTGCCCCGACAAAAAGGCGGGCGAGACCGTCGCCACCGCGGTGCACGACTTTCTCGGCGAGCAGACCTACACCGAGCTGCGCGGCCACAACTTCGCTCTGACGGCCGACTTCGACGCCGTCAAGGTCGAGGACTACGAGGGCTTGTTCATCACCGGCGGCCGCGCCCCGGAGTACATCCGTCTCAATCCGCGCGTGCTCGAGATCGTGCGCGAGTTCTTCGCGCTCGGAAAACCCGTCGCGGCGATCTGCCACGGCCCGCAGGTGCTGGCCGCGGCCGGCGTGCTCAAGGGCTATAAGGCCACGGCCTACCCGGCAGTCGGCCCCGACGTGACGCTCGCCGGCGGCGAGTACGTCCCCGTGCCCGTCACCGACGCGGTCGTGGACCGCAATCTCGTCACCGCTCCCGCCTGGCCGGCCGACACCGCCATCGTGCGCGAGCTCGCCAAGCTCATGGGCGCGAAGATCGAGATCTGACCTTTTTCGAGCAGCAAAAAAAGACAGAGCCCTCTGGCTCTGTCTTTTTTTCTTTTTTATCCCTTGACGGCGCCGGCGATGAAGCTGTCCTGGATCTTCTTGCTCATGAAGACGTAGAAGATCAGTGTCGGTATCGTGGCGATGGACAGGGCCGCGCCGATCGGCCCCCAGTCCGTCGTGTACTGGCCGGACAGGGACTGTACGCCGACAGGCAGGGTCCTCCACTTGTCGGAGTTGATGAAGATGTTCGCAAACATCAGCTCGTTCCAGCACTGCAGGAAAGTGTAAATGCCGACGGTGGCGACGGCGGGCTTCATCAGCGGCACGATGACGCGGAAGAAGGTCCCCCAGGTGCCGCAGCCGTCCAGGAACGCCGCCTCGTCCAGATCATAGGGGATGTCGCCCATGAAGCCGGTGCAGACCAGGATCCCCATCGCCAGAGAAAAGGCCGAATAGGGGATGATCAGCGCCCAGAGCGTATCCAGAAGCTTGATCTTGGCAAGGGTCGTATAGAGCGGAACGATGGAGGCGTGGATCGGGATCGTCAGGCCCAGCATGAAGAAGCCGTTCATGCGCTTGCGGCCCTTCCATTTCAGGCGCGTAATCGCGTAGGTGGCCATGACGGAGGCCGCCAGCGTGATGAAGATGGTCGCGATCGCGACGATCAGGCTGTTGAGGAAGTAGCGGGGCATGTCGCCCGTATGGAGCGCGCGGGAATAGTTGCTCCACACCCACTCACGCGGAAGACCGGCGACATTCTCGCCGAAGATCTCGGCGTTCGTTTTCAGCGAGAAGGTCAGCATCCAGTAGACCGGGAAGATGCTGATCAGCGCCCATATGATCAGAAGAATGTATATCAGGACCCGTTTCCCTTTGTTTTCGTAGTGGAGTCTCATCTCATTTTTCCTCCCTGAAGACCGCGTTGATCAGCAGCGCAAAGAAGAAGCACAGCACGATCAGCATGACCGCGATGGCGGAGCCCATGCCGTAGCGGTTGCGCAGGAACAGCATGCTGATCATCAGCGTGCTCGGCACCTCCGTGACATGGCTCGGTCCGCCGTTCGTCAGAACGTAGATCAGGTCGAAGGATTTCAGCGAGCCCGTGATCGCAAAGATCACGCTGACGCGCAGGATGGGACGGATATAGGGGATGATGATGTAGCGGTTGGCCTGAGCGGGCGTGCAGCCGTCCAGCATGGCGGCCTCGGTCAGCTCGACCGGGACGCCCTTGATGCCCGCGTACATCAGCAGCATGTGATAGCCTACATACTGCCACAGGATGGGGACAAAGGCGGCGCCCAGGGCGTATTTCTTGTCTCCCAGCCAGATGTGCGTCCATTTCTCCAGTCCGAGAGAGCGGAGCAGCACGTTGAGGACGCCGTAATCGGGATTGTATATCTTCAGCCACAGCTGGCCGATGACGACCGTGGAGATCAGCACCGGCATGAAGTAGACGGACAGCAGCGCGGTCTTGCCCTTCATCGGCCGGGCCAGACGCAGCGCCAGCCACAGCGCGAAGGGCAGCTGGATGCCGCAGGAGAGCAGCGCCAGCAAAAAGGCGTTCTTCAGCGCCCGGGAAATGTTGATGGATTTGCTTGTAAAGAGCTCAACATAGTTCTTGAAGCCGATGAATTCCGGCGTCGTAAATCCGTTCCATTCCGTCAGGCTGTAGTAGAGGGACATGATGATCGGGGCGATCAGGATCGCCACGAACAGAGCCAGCGCCGGCAAAAGGAACAGAAAAATGTTGAGCTTGTATTGCAGAGGTTTTTTCATCGTCTTTCTCCCCTTACGATGCTATGCGGAAACAGGGGCGGCTCCCTGAGGCGGGAACCGTCCCCGTTCCTGTGTCAATCAGGCTGGAGATTCGGGAGCGTTGAATCAGCCGAGCTCAGAGTCGAGACCGTCGACGTACTCCTGCGGGGTGACTTCCTTGGCCCACGCCATCTCGATGTAGTCGAGGTAGGTGTTGGCGGCGTCGGCAGTCAGGAAGTTGTCGCCAAAGAGGACCATGTCGGCAGCCTTGGAGGCCATGTCGGCGGCGACCTGGATCAGATCGTTGACTTCCGCATTCGGGTCGGCAGCCCAGCAGGGCAGGTTCGCGCCGCTCTTGTAGTCGGCGTCGGACATGAAGCGCGCAAGCTCAAAGGCAGCGGCGACAGCCAGATCCTTGTGCTCAGAGCTCTCGGTAACGGCCAGCGTGTTGTTCGGGCCGCCGATCATCGAGTAGAGGGGGATGGAGTCGTTGAGCACCGGGAACGTGCCGGCCTTGACGTTGAACTGGGCCTGCTCGCCGATGTCCTTGTTGTTCCAGGAGCCGTTCTGATAGAAGGCGGTCTTGCCGGCGATGAAGTTGTTCTTGACTTCGTCGTTGCTCAGAGCGTTGGCGCTGGGATCAAAGTATCCCTTGTCGATCATGGTCTGGAAAGCCGTAATGGCATCGATGACGCCGGGATCGTTCCAGGAGGCGACGCCGTTGTACATGTCGCGGAGCTTCTGGCCGCCGACAGACTTGATGACCAGGGGCTCAACATACTCGGACAGGCACCACTTCTCCTTGCCGGCAACGCCGAAGGGGATCTCGCCGGCGGCGACGAGCTTGTCGCAGCAGTCGATCATCTCTTCATAGGTCGCGGGGATGTCGGTGTAGCCGACCTTGGCCAGGATGTCCATGTTGGCGTAGAGGGTGATCAGGGACATCGTGTAGGGCACGCCGTACATCTTGTTGTCGTAACGGACGTTCACGGTCATGGCCTCGGGCAGCTCAGACTTGTAGTTCTCGTACTCCTTGTCAACGCAGTAGACGCGGCCGGCATTGACAAACTCGCCCAGGAAGCCCATGCCCCAGGTGAAGAACACGTCGGGCAGGCCTTCGCCGGAGGACATGGCGGCCTTGATCTTGGTCTTGTAGGCCTCGTTCTCGGTGGTGACATGCTCGATCTTGACGCCGGGGTGATTGGCCTCGAACTCGGCGATGGCGTCGATGAAGGCCTGGTGGCTGGAGTCAGACTCGGTGGCGATGGACCACAGCGTGATGACGGTCACGTCATCGGCCGGTTTCTCGGCGGGCTGCTCGGCGGGCTGCTCGGCGGGCTTTTCAGCCGGAGCCGGGGCGGCCTGCTGTCCGCAGGCGCAGAGAGCAAATACCATGACCAGAGCCAGCATAAGCGCGATGAACTTTTTCATGATTTTTCCTCCTGTTTTTTTGGTTTTTTTGACTTCGTTTGCTTTTATGAAGATTTGGCCGGTTCGTTCCGCGTCCTCCCAGCCCGATGGGAGCAAACGGAATTTGCCTGTCAAAGTCTTACCGTTGTGGATTCAGGAGATCCGGACCGAGACGGCTTTGCGTCCCGTCAGGGCCTCCGTGCGCGCGTCCGGCGCGCCGAAGCCTGCCCAGAGCCGCCATGTCCCGCTGCCCGGGATGCGTCTGCCTTCCTCGTCCACGACCGTGAAGGCGTCCTTCCCGATCGCAACGGACAGCTCCCTTTCCTCCCCGGCCTCGAGCCGGACGCGGCAGAAGCCGCAGAGGGCCGGGTTCGGCGGGGCGAGGGGCGAGCCCTCGTCGCGGATATACAGCTCGACGACCTCCTCGAGCGTGCGTCCGCTTTCGTTCCTGACGCGGACGCGGGCGGCGCCGCGGTCGGTGCCGAGCAGCTCCAGCGAGCATTTCCCGTAGCCGAGGCCGTAGCCGAAGGGGTAGAGCGGCGTCCCCGTGTAATATCTGTACGTGCGGCCGCGCATCGAATAGTCCGTGAAATCGGGCATCTCCGCAAGCGCGTCGTTGGTGTAGAAGCTCAGCGGCAGCTTGCCGGAGGGGCTTTCCTTTCCGAAGAGCAGCTCGGCCACGGCGCGGCCGCCGCCGGCGCCCGGATACCAGCCCAGCAGGATCGCATCGGCCTTCTCCTGCGCTGCGCTCAGATCGATCGCGCTGCCCGCGAGCAGCACCACGACCGTCGGCTTGCCGAGCGCGAGCACGCGATCGAGCAGGATGCGCTGCGGCTCGGGCAGAAGCAGATCGCCCTTGTCGCCGGAATAGTAGCTGTTGCCGGTGTCGCCCTCCTCGCCCTCGAGCGTCTCGTCCAGGCCGAGCACGAGGATCACCTTGTCGCTGCGCTTCGCGGCCGCGACGGCCTCGGCGAGGCGGTCGTTCGGCTGCGCGAGGGGCTCGACGCTTTTTTCGCTCAGGGCGCAGCCCTCGGAGTAGAGCACGCGGCCGCGGCCCGCCAGCAGGTCCTGCACGCCCTCGAGCACCGTGACATAGCGCGAGGCCGTGCCATGGTAGTTGCCGATCAGGCTGCGGCGGCTGTCGGCGTTCGGGCCGATGACGGCGATCGTCTCGCCGCACGCGGGATCGAGGGGCAGCAGCCCGTCGTTCTTCAGCAGGACGCAGGAGCGCAGCGCCGCTTCGTGCGCGAGCTTCAGGTGCTCCTCGCACTCGATCGTCTCATAGGGGACGGCGTCGTATTCGCTGCCCTCTCCGCCCAGGATGCCCAGCAGGAAGCGGGTCGTGAACAGGCGGACCGCGCAGCGACGGATGTCCTCCTCCGTGATCATGCCCAGCTCGAAGGCGTGCATGATGTGCTGATAGGTACAGCCGCAGTTGAGATCGCAGCCGGCCTTGAGCGCCTTGGTGACCGATTCGACCGGCGCGGCCGTGATCTTGTGGTTTTCGTGGAAGTCCCGGATCGCCCAGCAGTCCGAGACGAAGTGTCCTTCAAAGCCCCACTCGCCGCGCAGCCTGCCCATCAGCGCCTCGCTCGCGCAGCAGGGCTCGCCGTTCGTGCGGTTGTAGGCGCCCATCACGGCCTCGACCTTCGCCTCCTGCACGAGCGCGCGGAAGGCGGGCAGATAGGTCTCCTCCATGTCCTTGGCCGAGGCGACCGCATTGAAGCTGTGGCGCAGCGCCTCGGGGCCGCTGTGGACGGCGAAGTGCTTGGCGCAGGCGGCCGTTTTCAGCCCCTCGCCCTTCCCCTGCAGTCCGCGCACGAAGGCGCAGCCGAGGCGGGCGGTCAGATAAGGGTCCTCGCCGTAGGTCTCATGGCCGCGGCCCCAGCGGGGATCGCGGAAGATGTTGACGTTGGGCGACCACATCGTCAGCCCGTGATAGATGTCCCGGTCCCCCTCGGCGGAGAGGGCGTTGTATTTGGCGCGGGCCTCGGTCGAGATCGCCGAGGCGATCTTTTCCAGCAGCGCGTCGTCGAACATGGCGGCCAGGCCGATCGCCTGGGGAAAGCTCGTCGCCGTGCCGCCGCGCGCGAGACCGTGCAGCGCCTCGTCCCACCAGTTGTAGGCCGGAACGCCCAGACGCTCGATCGCCGGCGCGTCAAAACGGAGCTGAGAGGCCGCTTCTTCGACGCTCATGCGCCCGACCAGCTCTTCCGCTTTCTGTTTTGCCTGCTCTCGCGTCATAGGGCTGTGCTTTCCTTTCCTGTTCAGAGCTGCTTGACGGATTCTCCTTCAAGAAGGCTGCCGCGAACCACCAGATGCTCCGGCAGGACCGTGCGGGGATGCTCGATCCGCTCGATCAGTCTCGCCGCGGCCTCGCGGCCGAGCTCGTCGGTGTTCTGCTGCCAAGTCGTCAGCCTGGGGCTGATCACCTTTGCCAGATGGATGCCGTCGTAGCCGACGGCCGAGACGTCCTCCGGGACGCGCAGTCCCGCTTCCGTGATGGCGTTGAAGCCGCCGATGTAGGCGTAATCGTCGGGGAAGAAGATGCAGCTGGGCCGCTGCGGCAGAGCGAGGAGCCTTTTCGTCGCCTCATGGCAGCTGACCGGCTCGTGATACTCGCAGGAAACGACGTATTCCTGCGGCACCTCGATCCCCAGCGCCTCGCAGGCCCGGTAAAAGCCCGTCAGACGCCGCTCCGTCACCGCGGTGGGGTTGCCGTGGATATAGGCGATGCAGCGGTGGCCCTTTTCATATACATAGCGAACCAGCTCCTCGATGCCGTGGGTGTTGTCCGAGAGGACGGCCGCGCGGTTGTCAAAGGCGTGGTCGAGCGTGATCACCGGCAGGTCGGAATAGACCAGCTCCTGCACCATGGGGTCGAGAAAGTCGGCGCAGATGAGCGCGACGCCCTCGACGCGGCGATAGCGCGCGTGCTGCAGATAGCTCGCCCCGGTGTGGCCGAAGTCGCTGTTGATGAAGGTGATGTCGTAGCCGCAGCTCTCGGCCTCGTAGCGGAAGCTGTTGAGCATCGAGGCGAAATACTCGTGCATGAAGCCGCTGTTCTGAAGGTCGGCGTACAGGATGCCGATGTTGTAGGTGCGGTTGGTCTTGAGAGCGCGGGCCATGACGTTGGCCGTGTAGCCCATTTCCTTCGCCGCGGTGAGGATGCGCTCCCGCGTCGCCTCGCCGATGTCCTGCTGGCCGTTCAGGGCTTTGCTCACAGTGGCCACGGAAACACCGCAGGACTGTGCAACGTCCTTCAGGGATACCACCGTGACCGCCCCCCCCTTAATCGTTTTCGTATTTAAAAAATACCGTATTTCCCCCGAAAAAGCAAGTTAAGTTTCCGAAAAAATACATGGCTGCGGAAAATTTTGTCGCTATTGCACAGGCGGCGGCGCGTTTTTTGTGGATTTTATCCAAAACAGCGGCCTGCCTGCGCGGCCGCGCCCTGTTTTTTCCGTTTTTTCGGGCGTTCTTTTGAAAAACGGCTTGCATTTTCCCGGAAAATCCGTTACTTTATTGAGAGGAAAGCTACGAAAACGATTACTTTGTCGAAACGGCAAGGAGGCGTCCCATGCAATTCGGATTCTTTGACGACGCGCGCCGGGAGTACGTGATCACCACGCCGCACACGCCCCTGCCCTGGATCAACTATCTGGGCAGCGAGGCCTTTTTCGCGCTCTGCTCCAACACGGCGGGCGGCTATGCCTTTTACCGCGACGCGCGGCTGCGGCGTCTGACGCGCTACCGCTACAACAACTGCCCCCTCGATTCCGAGGGCTTCCGTCTCTATGTCAGGGACGGCGAGAGCGTCTGGAATCCCGGCTGGCAGCCCGTGCAGACCGAGCTTGACCGCTATTGCTGCCGCCACGGCCTGGGCTACACCGTGATCGAGGGCGAGAAAGACGGCGTTTCCGTCTCGCAGGAGCTGCTCGTCCCCCCGGGAGACGACTGTCTGCTCATGCGCGTGACCGTCCTCAACCTCAGCGGCGCGGAAAAAAAGCTGCGCCTCTTCCCCTATGCGGAATTCTGTCTCTGGGACGCGATGGACGACAGCTCGAACTTTCAGCGCAACTACTCCACCGGCGAGGTGGAGATCCACGGCGCGGCGATCATCCACAAGACCGAGTACCGCGAGCGGCGCGACCACTACGCCCTTTTCTGGTCCGACCGCCTGCCCGACGGCTTTGACACCGCGCGCGAGGCCTTCATCGGCGTCTACGGCAGCCCGGCGCGGCCGGAGGCCGTCTTCGGCGGCGGCTGCACCGGCAGCGTCGCCCACGGCTGGCAGCCGGTCGCGGCCCAGCAGTTCGACCTCACGCTCGCCCCGGGCGGGACGGAGGCGCTCCTCTTCGGCCTGGGCTATATCGAAAACCCGCGGGAGGAGAAATGGGAAGCCCCCGGCCGCGTCGACCGGACGCGCGCCGAGGCCATGATCGCGCGCTATGCCGGCGCGGGCGCCTTTGACCGTGCGCTCGAGGCCCTGCGCGCACGCTGGGACGAGCTGCTTTCGAACTACCGCGTCTGCAGCGGCGAGGAAAAGCTCGACCGTATGGTCAACATCTGGAACCAGTACCAGTGCATGGTCACCTTCAACATGAGCCGCTCGGCGAGCTACTTCGAGTCCGGCATGGGCCGCGGGATGGGCTTCCGCGATTCCTGCCAGGATCTGCTGGGCTTCGTGCACATGATCCCCGAGCGGGCGCGCGAGCGTATCCTCGACATCGCCGCCACGCAGTTCCCGGACGGCAGCGCCTATCATCAGTACCAGCCCCTGACCAAGAAGGGGAATCTCGCCGTGGGCAGCGGCTTCAACGACGATCCGCTGTGGCTGATCGCGGGAACGGACGCCTATCTGCGCGAGACCGGCGACTGGAGCATCCTCGACGAGCTCGTGGATTTCGACAACGATCCCGCGCTGGCCCGGCCTCTGCTGGAGCATCTGCGGCGCAGCTTCAACTACACCCGCACGCACCTGGGGCCGCACGGTCTGCCGCTGATCGGCCGCGCCGACTGGAACGACTGTCTGAACCTCAACTGCTTCTCCGCGCAGCCGGGCGAGAGCTTTCAGATCACCGGCCCGAGCGAGGGCCCCGTGGCGGAGAGCGTGTTCATCGCCGGCATGTTCGTCAAGTACGGCCGCGCCTGGACGGAGATCTGCCGCCGTCTCGGTCTTGACGACGAGGCCGCGGAGGGCGACGAGGCGATCGCCGCCGTGGAAAAGGCCGCGCTGACGAGCGGCTGGGACGGCGCGTGGTTCCGCCGCGCCTTCGACGCCTTCGGAAACGTCGTGGGCGGGAAGGCCTGCGACGAGGGCCGGATCTTCATCGAGCCGCAGGGCATGTGCGTCATGGCCGGCATCGGCAGGGAGACGGGCGAGGCCGAAAGGGCGCTTCAAAGCGTGAAAGAGCATCTGGACACGAAGTACGGCATCGTGCTGCTGCAGCCCGCCTATACGCGCTACCGGCTCGAGCTCGGCGAGATCACGAGCTATCCCCCCGGCTACAAGGAGAACGCCGGCATCTTCTGCCACAACAACCCCTGGATCGTCTGCGCCGAGGCCGAGCTGGGGCACGGCGAGCGCGCCTTTGAGGTCTATCGCCGCACCGCGCCCGCCTATATCGAGGACATCAGCGAGATCCACCGTACCGAGCCCTATGTCTACAGCCAGATGATCGCGGGCAAGGACGCTCCGAGCTTCGGCGAGGGCAAGAACAGCTGGCTCACCGGCACCGCGGCCTGGACCTTCCTGAGCGTTTCGCAGGCGATCCTGGGTGTGCAGCCCACGCTCGATGGCCTGAGGATCGACCCCTGCCTGCCCGCCTTTTTGCGGCGCTTCACGGTCAGCCGCCGTTACCGCGGCGCGCTCTATGAGATCACGGTCGAGAACCCGGAGGGCGTCGAAAAGGGCGTGCGCTCC
Organism: Oscillospiraceae bacterium; assembly: GCA_017447645.1. Lineage (GTDB taxonomy): Bacteria > Bacillota > Clostridia > Oscillospirales > Oscillospiraceae > Limivicinus. Next base: position 15,222 of record JAFSNA010000070.1, on the reverse strand, counting down.
GTCACGGTCGACGGCCGGGAGATCGAGGGCAATATCCTGCCCGTACAGCCCGCGGGCGGCCGCGTGTCCGTTGTCGTGCGCATGGGAGCGTAGCTCCCGGTCCCCGGCAAAACAGCCGGACAGCGTTGAAGCTGTCCGGCTGTTTCTCTTCCCCGTTTCTCCGGAAAACGGACGCGGGAGAGCAAAAAACCGCTCCTGCGATGATCGGATCCGCGTTCCCCTTAAAAAAAAGAAGCGAGCCTTCACGGCTCACTTCTCTTTTTTCTGATTTCTCCGTTGGATCTCTTCATCGACGATGACGGCGAGACGCTGGGAGCTCTCCGGCGAGAGCGTCACGTCGATGCCGCGCTCGCGCGCGGCGCGGCGGGCGGCCAGCTCGCGCTTGCGGCGCAGGTATTTCCTCCTCTGCGCGCGGTAGCGCAGCACCATTGTCAGATAGCCGATCGCCAGAACGAGCAGCAGCACGATCAGCACGATGACAAAGGGCTTCGACAGGGTCTGATGGACCTGCTCGCTCATGAACTCTCTGCGCGAGAGCTCGACCTTCGTGGCGTTGACCAGATTGACGCTGCCGTAGCTCTCGCCGCCGATAAGGATCTCGGCGCGGCCGAGGACGGTGCCCGCCTCGATCGGGGCTTCAAGCCCGTCGTAGACGACCGGCCGGAGCTCGACCGTTTCGAGGTTCAGATCCTTCGGCAGCAGCAGCGTCACGTCGCTCTGAGGGCGGAGGTTGACATAGGCGTCGGACTCGGCGGCGTGCTCGACCTGAACGCGCGTGACCGTGCTGATCGAGGAGACCGCCTGGCGATAGCTGAAATTGTCGAAAGCCCAGTTGTAGAGCTTGATCGTGTCGGAGAAGTTCTCATACTCCTCGATGCCGGCGTTGAGCCAGCCGTCGCAGCCCATCACGACGGCGAGCAGCTGCACCCCGTCCTTCTCGGCCGTAGAGACCAGGCAGTAGCCCGCCAGCTGCGTAAAGCCGGTCTTGACGCCGGCGGCCGGCGGATAGACGTAGCTGCTGCCGTAATCCGAGTCGGCGGAAATGAGGGCGTTGGAGTTGGCGAAGGAGCGCGCCGGCGAGAGGTTCGTGGCGGCCATGTCATAGCCTCTCGTGTTGCAGATCTCGGCGAAGAGAGGGTGCCGGAGCGCCTCGCGCGTGATCAGGTACATCTCATAGGCCGTGGTATAGTGGTTCTCGTTGGACAGGCCGTTGGGGTCGGAAAAATGCGTGTCCGTGCAGCCGAGCTCCTCCGCGCGCCGGTTCATCAGCTCGACAAAGGCGGGCACGCTGCCGGAGATGCGGTAGGCCAGGACGTTGCAGGCCTCGTTGGCGCTGTGGACCATCGCGCAGTAGAGCAGATCCTCAAAGCTGATGATCTCTCCGGGCTGGATGCCGGAGGTGCTGCTGGAGGTGTCGAGCCCCGCGAGACAGTCGGCCTGCGCGGTGACCATCTCGTCGAGCGCGACGTCGCCGCGCTCATAGGCCTCGACCGCGAGCAGCACGGTCATGATCTTGGTCAGGCTGGCCGGGGAGCGCCGCTCGTCCTTGTTCATCTCGTAGAGCAGCCTGCCGCTGTCCATATCCGCGAGCACGACGGCCTTTGCGCTGTGCAGCGGCGGGGCGTCCAGCGCGGACGCGGCGGGCGCGCACAGCGTCAGAAACAGGCATATCGCTATGAAAAAAGGAAAGATCTTGATTTTTTTCATTTTGCTCTCCCGTTTTTCATGGAAGGTGGTATAGTAGTATTATTATACGGTTTGCGCGCACAAATTGCAACTGAAATTCATTTCCGGGGGGACTGCGCATGAAGATCCTGGTCGTCGACGACGAGGTGCTGCTGGTCAAGGGCATCAAATTCAACCTCGAGAGCGAGGGCTACAGCGTGGACTGCTGCTACGACGGCGAGACCGCCGTCGCCATGGCGCGGGAAAACGCCTATGATCTGATCATCCTGGATCTGATGATGCCGAAAAAGGACGGCCTGCAGGCCTGCCAGGAGATCCGCAGCTTCTCGACCGTGCCCGTGATCATGCTCACGGCGCGCAGCGAGAGCTCCGATCTGCTGATGGGCTTCGAGTCCGGGGCGGACGACTATGTGACCAAGCCCTTCGATATCCTCGAGCTCAAGGCCCGCGTGCGCGCGCTGCTGCGCCGCGCCTCGATCTCCGTGCCGCCGAGCGCGCCCGCGACGGTGCTGCAGCGCGGCCACATCACGATCGACTCCGAGCGGCGCAGCGCCTTCAAGAACGGCCAGAGCGTCGAGCTGACGATGAAGGAATTCGACCTCATCGAGTTCCTGATGAAGAATCCCGGCCGCGTCTACAGCCGCGAGAGCCTGCTCAACCTCGTCTGGGGCTATGACTACCAGGGCGACACGCGCACGGTGGACGTGCACATCCGCCGCCTGCGCGAAAAGCTGGAGCTCAACCCCGCCCAGCCGGAGTACATCATCACCAAGTGGGGCGTCGGCTATTATTTCGCCGACTGAGTCGTCCCGACGGCTTTCCCCGGAGGGGGAGGCGCAAAGAAGAAAACCCCTTCCGCCTCGCTGCGCTCGCCGCCTGCCTCAAAGAGGGAGGCGCAGAGAAGAAAACCCCTTTCGCCTCGCTGCGCTCGCCACCTCCCCCGGAGGGGGAGGCTGCAAAGAAGGTAATTGATTATGCACAGTATCCGCATCCAGCTGCTGGCCTTCATCATGGCCGTGCTGCTGATCTTTCTCGTCATCCTGAATATCTACCCGATCACCTCCTCGCGCGACCTGATCTTCGAGGAGAAGCGAAGCGCGCTCTCGGGCCAGGCCGCGGTCGTGGCCTCGTCGCTCGCGGGTCTGGACAGGCTCTCGCCGGACAGCGTGCGCGAGGTGCTGCAGCTGCTGGACCTGGGCGGGACCTCGCGCACGGTGATCGCCGCGGACGACGGTTCGGTGGTCTATGACGACGCCGCGGCCGGGACGCCGATCGACGAGGGCGACATCCTCTCGTCCCTGAAGGGGAAATGCGTCTTCCGCTCGCGCTTTACCGCCGAGGCCTTTTCCAGCTCCTACGCCATGCCGATCCTCAGCCGCGGCGCGACGGTCGGCGCGGTGTATCTCTGCGAGGAGGACGCCGAGCGCGCCGCCATCATCTCCGACATCCAGTCCCGGCTGCTGCGCTTCTCCGCGGCGATCGGCGCGGTGGCGCTGCTGTTCGCGGCGCTGTTCTCCACGGTGCTGCTGCGCCGCATGCGCGAGCTGGTCCGTTCGATCCGCATCGTGGCGGGCGGCGACTACACGCACCGCCTGGAGACGCGCGGACGCGACGAGATCACCGAGCTCGGCGATGAGTTCAACCAGCTCACCGCACGCCTGGAGGACACGGAAAAGCAGCGCCGCCGCTTCGTCTCCGACGCCTCGCACGAGCTGAAAACGCCGCTGGCATCGATCCGTCTGCTCTCGGACAGCATCGTGCAGAGCGAGAACATGGACGGCGGGACGATGCGCGAATTCGCCGCCGACATCGGCCACGAGGCCGAGCGGCTGCAGCGCACGACGGAAAAGCTGCTTGATCTCTCGCGTCTCGACGACGACGTGCAGGTGATCGACGAGCCCGTGGACATCAAGCAGACCGCGGTGGACGCCCTGGCCGTGCTGCGGCCGCTCGCCGCGGAGAAGGACGTGAAGATCCGCTGCGAGCTCGGAGACGGCTGCGTCGTGATGGCGAACACCGACGATATGTTCCACATCGTGTTCAACCTGATGGAGAACGCGGTGAAATACAACGTCCCTGGCGGTTCGGTCCTGGTCAGGACCGAGCTTGAGGACGAAAAGGTCGTGCTCAGCGTGACGGACACCGGCATAGGCATCCCGGAGGAGGACCGGCTGAACGTCTTCAACCGCTTTTACCGGGTGGACAAGGCCCGCTCGCGCGCCTCGGGCGGCAGCGGTCTGGGTCTGAGCATCGTCCATGACGCCGTACTCGCGCACGGCGGCTCCATCGCCGTCGGACAAAATAAACCGCAGGGCTCCGTCTTTATCGTGAGCTTCCCGCGGCCCACATCGGAGGAAACAGGTATATGAACAACATCAAGCGTATCCAGGAGGCGCTGATCCGCAAGGATCTGGACGCGATCCTCCTCACCGACGAGAAGAACCAGCGCTATGCCGCGGGCTTCCCCTTTACCGACGGTCTTGTGCTCGTCGGGCGGGAAAAGGCCTGGCTGCTGACCGACTCGCGCTATATCGAAGCGGCGGAGATGGCCGCGGGCGACTGCTGCGCCGTGCAGATGTTCGACCGCGAGCACAGTCTCGGCGACCTGCTGCGCGCCGCGCTGAAGGAGTGCGGCTGTGAAAAGCTTGCCGCCGAGGACACCCGGATGAGCCACGCGCGCTGGAGCGCGACGGAAAAGCTGCTCGGTCTTTCGCTTCTCCCCGCGGGCGAGCTGATGGGCGAGCTGCGCGCCTCGAAGAACGACGAGGAGATCGCCTGCATGATCCGCGCCCAGCGCATCAGCGAAAAGGCGCTCGAGGAGGTCCTGCCCCTCATCCGCGTCGGCATGACGGAGAAGGAGGTCATGGCCGAGCTGGTCTATCACATGCTCCGCAACGGCAGCGAGGGCAACTCCTTCGATCCCATCGTCGTCACGGGCACGAAGACCTCGATGCCCCACGGCGTGCCGGGCGACAATGTGATCCGCGACGGCGATTTCGTCACGATGGACTTCGGCAGCCTCTCGGGCGGCTACTGCTCGGACATGACGCGCACCGTGGCCGTCGGCCACGCCACCGAGGAGATGCGCCATATCTACGGCATCGTGCTCGAGGCGCAGCTGGCCGGCATCGCGGCGGCGCGCTCGGGCGTGCCGGGCAAGGTCATCGACCAGGCCGCGCGCGACGTGATCGAGAAGGCGGGCTACGGAGAATATTTCGGCCACGGCTTCGGCCACAGTCTGGGCCTTGACATCCATGAGCCGCCGATGGCCGGCCCCCGCGGCGAGGCCCCCATGGAGGTCAACGACCTCTGCTCGGCCGAGCCCGGCATCTATCTGCCCGGGAAGTTCGGCGTGCGCATCGAGGACGTCATGATCATCCGTCCCGAGGGCGCCGAGGTCATCACCAAAGCCCCGAAGTCCGAGCTGATCGTGCTCAAGGGCTGATGCTCATCCCGGCGCCGAGAAAAACTCTTGCAAAAGCGCTGGAAATACTGTAAAATATACCAGCTAAAGTATTTCAACAGATAAATCTATCTATCGGGAGGTCCCCCATATGATCACTGCAGGCGATTTCAGAAACGGCGTTACCTTTGAGATGGACGGCCAGGTCATGCAGGTCGTCGAATTCCAGCACGTCAAGCCCGGCAAGGGCGCGGCCTTTGTCCGCACCAAGATGAAGAACGTCATCACCGGCGCCGTGACCGAAACTTCCTTCAACCCCACCGCCAAGTTTGAGAACGCGACGGTCGACCGCATGACCGCCGAGTACAGCTACAACGACGGCAACCTGTACTACTTCATGAACCCCGAGACCTACGAGCTCGAGCCCGTGGACGCCTCGGTCCTCGGCGACAACTTCAAGTTCGTCAAGGAGAACATGGAGTGCACGATCTACTCCTACAAGGGCAAGGTCTTCAACGTCGAGCCTCCGTTCTTCGTCGTGCTCGAGGTCACCGAGACCGACCCCGGCTTTGCCGGCAACACCGCCACCAACGCCACCAAGCCCGCCACGCTTGAGACCGGCGCCGAGATCAAGGTCCCGCTCTTCATCGAGCGCGGCGAGAAGATCCGCGTCGACACCCGCACCGGCGAGTATCTCGAGCGCGCGAAGTAAGAACCGCTTCCCCGCGTTCAGAAAAAGCAAGCCAAAGGTCTGTCCCCCCCTCGGGGGAGAAAGGAGCACGCTATGACGATCGTTGAAAAAGCCGCCTACCTCAAGGGCCTGTGCGAGGGCCTGGGCGTCGATCCCGATTCCCGCGACGGGAAGCTGTGGGGCGCGCTCAACGAGCTGCTTTCCGACATGGCGCACGAGATCGAGGATCTCCAGTCCGGCGCGCTCGACTTTGCCGACACGCTTGACGAGATCGGCGACGAGCTGAGCTATCTGGAGGAGCTTACCTGCGATCTCGACCGTCCGGAGGACTTCGACGACGAGGCCTGCTCCGGCGACTGCGGGAGCTGCGAGCTCGACTGCGGCTTCGCAGACGAGGACGACGAGGATGAGGACGACGCCGAGGAGGGCGAGGACGAAGAAGACGACGAGGAGAGCGGCTATGACGGCGTGCTCTACGACGTCAAGTGTCCCGTCTGCGGCGAGGAGATCACCTTCGACGAGGACACGCTCGAGCTCGGCTCGATCGATTGCCCAAAGTGCGGCGAGACCCTGGAGTTCGATCTCTCCGGCGAGGACAAGTAAAAAAAGCGAAAAAACGCGGCGGGCGCTGTCCCGCCGCGTTTTCATTTTACCGCCCTGTCGGGCGTCCATTTTCTCTTTGCAATCCTCTGAGTTGATGGTATAATGAAGAGTAAGAAATCTTCCCGGAGGTGGGCCATGTACAAGCCGCTGGCGGATGAGATCCGCCCGAAAAGCCTGGACGACGTCGTCGGCCAGCAGCATATCCTCGGCCCCGGCGGCATGCTGCGCCGCATCGTCGAGTCCGGCCGGATCCCGAACATGATCTTCTACGGCCCCTCCGGCACCGGCAAGACCACCGTGGCGCGCATCATCGCGGAAAAGACCAACCGCACGCTGCGCAAGCTCAACGCCACGACCGCCGGCATCGCCGACATCAAGCAGATCATCTCCGAGCTGGACACCCTGCTCACGCCGGGGGGCGTGCTGCTGTATCTCGACGAGATCCAGTACTTCAACAAAAAGCAGCAGCAGAGTCTGCTGGAATTCATCGAGGACGGGCGCATCACGCTGATCGCCTCGACGACCGAGAACCCCTATTTCTGCGTTTTCGGCGCGGTGCTCAGCCGTTCGACGGTCTTTGAGTTCAAGCCCGTCTCCGCCGCGGACGTGAAGAGAGCGGCCGCGCGCGCCGTCGCTCTTCTTTCGGAGCGCGAGGGCGAGGCCGTCCGCTTCGACGACGAGGTGCTCTCCTACGTCGCCGCCTCCTGCGGGGGCGACGTGCGAAAGGCCATGAACGCCGTCGAGCTGCTCTTCACCGCCGCCCCGGCCGGCGGCGTCGTCACGCTCGAAGACGCGAAGGCCATTACCCAGCGCAGCGCGATGCGCTACGACCGCGAGGGGGACGAGCATTTCGACTGTCTCAGCGCGCTGATGAAGTCGCTGCGCGGCTCGGATCCCGACGCGGCGCTGCACTATCTCGCGCGTCTGCTCGAGGTCGGTGATCTGATCGGCGCCTGCCGCCGCATCCTCTGCTCGGCCAGCGAGGACATCGGCCTGGCCTATCCGCAGGCCGTGCCGGTCGTGAAGGCCTGCGTGGACAGCGCGCTGCAGCTCGGCCTGCCCGAGGCGCGGCTGCCGCTGGCGGAGGCCTGTATCTTCCTCGCGACGCTGCCGAAATCCAACACCGCCTGCGTCGCCATCGACGCCGCGCTCGCGGACCTGCGCGCGGGGCATGTAGGAGCGATCCCGCGCGAGCTGCAGAACGTCCACGCCGACGGCGCGGGCTTTGAGCGCGAGCAGGGCTACCTGTACCCGCACGACTTCCCGCACCGCTGGGTGAAGCAGCAGTATCTGCCCGACGAGCTGCGCGACCGCCGCTACTACGAGTACGGCGACAACAAGACCGAGCAGACGGCGAAGCGCTACTGGGAGGAGATCAAAAGCTGATGGACATACGCCTCGGTGACGTGCTCACGATGAAAAAGCCCCATCCCTGCGGCAGCCGGGACTGGGAGGTGCTGCGCGTCGGCGCGGATTTCCGTCTGCGCTGCCGCGGCTGCGGCCGCGAGGTCATGGGACCGCGCGCCAGGTTTGAGAAGAACGTCCGCAGGATCGTGCGGGCGGAAGACGGGACCCACGGAAAGGGGGAGCTCACATCATGAAGAAGCTGTTGAAACTGCTGGCTCTGCTGCTGGTGCTCGCGCTGGCACTTTCGCTGCCGGCCTTTGCCGAGGGCGGCGAGCCGGAGAGCGGCGCGCAGAGCGAAGAGAGCGAAGCCGCGCCCGCCGAAGAGGCCGCGCCCGCCGGGGAGCCGGAAGAGCCCGGGGACGGCGGAGAGGTCTCTCCCCTCGTCTGCGGCGCGGGCGAGACGATGACCGTATCGGAGGGCGCGGTGATCTGCGCCGAGGGCGGCGTCGTCTACAACAACGGCGCGGCCGTCTACAACAACGGCGGCGTCGTGTACAACAACCTCGGCTTTGTCTACAACAACGCCGGAACGACCTTCAACAACAGCGGCACGGTCTACGTCAACGGCGGAGAGGTCTTCAATAACGCCGGCACAGTCGTGTTCAACGACGGCAGGCTGATCGACAACGCCGCCGCTCCCGCGGACGAGGCCCCGGCCGAGGAGGCCCCTGCAGAGGAAGCTCCCGCCGAGGAAACTCCCGCCGAGGAAGCTCCCGCCGAGGAAGCTCCCGCCGAGGAGGCTCCTGCCGAGGAAGCCCCCGCCGAGGAAGCCCCCGCCGAGGAAGCTCCTGCCGAGGAAGCCCCCGCCGAGGAAGCTCCCGCCGAGGAAGCCCCCGCCGAGGAAGCTCCTGCCGAGGAGGCCCCCGCCGAGGAAGCTCCCGCCGAGGAAGCTCCCGCCGAGGAAGCCCCCGCCGAGGAAGCTCCTGCCGAGGAGGCCCCCGCCGAGGAAACTCCCGCCGAAGAGGCTCCTTCCGAGGAAGCCCCCGTCGTCGACCGTGAGGCGGGCGTCTGTCCCGCGGGGACGACTCTGACGCTCAGCGCCGGCGAGGGCGCCGTGATCCGCTACACGCTCGACGGCAGCGAGCCGGACGAGCAGAGCGAGACTTATGCCGAGCCGATCGTGCTCGAAAAGAGCGCCGTGCTCACGGCCTGCGCCTGGTATGAGGACGGCGGGAAGAGCGCGCCCCTCTCGGCCGACTATACCGTTCCCGCCGTCGTCGGCCCGGTCTTCGAGCCGCTGACGCAGGGCTACCGTCTCGAGACGATCCAAAGCGCCGCGGCCTCGGTGACGAACGACGGGACGCAGTCCTTCACGGTCAAGGCCGCGCGGCTCAGCGGCGTGGACGGCGGCCAGTTCTTCCTGACCTGGGAAAAGAACGTGACGCTCGCCCCCGGCGAGACGAACGACTCGGCCTGGGTCGTCAAGCCGCGGCACAAGCTCCCGCCCCGCGAGTACAACGCCAGCCTGATCCTGATCCTCGAGGGCGGCGAGACCGTCGCCGTCCCCTTCTCCATGACGGTCGAGAAGGCCTGAGAAGCAAAAAAGAAGCTTTTCTTCGGGGCACACTTCGTAAGAACGTTGCTTTGAGGCGGACCATTACCGGCTAAAAAGGATTTGAAACAGGCGTGACCATGACGGTCACGCCTGTTTTTGTCTGCCTGTTACGGATTTTTTGGGCGAAATCCGGTGCTCGTTATAACGGTGGACATGAGTGAGTCTCCACCTCATCCGTCGCGGCTGACGCCGCGCCGCCTTCCCCTCAAGGGGAAGGCTTTACTGCCCTCGCAGGATCTCAGCAAGCCGGAATATATCAGGGAATTGCTTATAGCAGTTTAACTGCTATATTATCTATTTCTTCCTTCTTTATCCCGATTGCAGTCAAATAATCCCGAAAGCTGCCATATTTGGCCATAAACATTTTGAGAAACTCTTTCATATATCGTTCACTTGGAATGACTATATTCATGTCGATCTCTGGAAAGTTGTGGTGGATCAACTCGAATCTTTCTCTGTTGTACGTCTTCGTCAGCATATAATCGCGAATGATATCTTCGTTAGACACCCCGCATAATCCCAACAGAACAGCACTTACAACACCTGTACGGTCTTTGCCGGCCGTGCAGTTTATCATCACCCCTTCAGGTGCGGAAGCAATTGCCCGAAACACACAGGGCATGTTCGGGCTTTCTGCAATGTTTAGGTAGCTTTCACTAACAGCGTCCGTGCTTTCCGGTATCCCACTGCCTTCATCAATGGGTATATTGATATATAAAAAACCATCCTGATTTGCAAACCCACTAGGCTTTCTCTTCACATCATTTGTGCCTCTCAGATCCAGTACCGTCAATATCCGGTGTTTTTTTAAGAGGAAGATATCGTTGACGGAAGGATAATTCTGAACATCACTTCGCAATATCTGCCATGTCTTTAACTGGTTGCCGGATATCGTACTTTGATATCTTCCAAGGTCGCGGGTATTCAATGTCGTTTCCAGCAGTGACTTCTCATCGCTCATACTATATCTCCACAAAATCCACGATTGTTTCCTCAAATCCCGATTTGTTAAAATGTTTATGCCATCCATATACGGCGTGGTCGATTCTGTCAAACTATGCACGGGATTCTGTTATGCTGCTCACGAAAAGCATGAAGGAGGCGCCCGCCTTATGGAGCCCTCCTTCGGAGAGTTTCTTTTTTTGTCAAAGGGGCGGCGGTCAGGACAGCAGCTCCTTTCCGGAGGGCAGCCACCTTCCGCGCGCGTAATAGCTGACGAACAGCGCGAACAGCAGCATGTTGTGCCCGATCATGCAGCCCCAGGCCGCGACGAGGCCGTATCCGAGCAGCCGCGTGCAGATAAAGGTGCCCACGATGCGCACGCCCCACATGCCGCAGAGGTTAAAGGCAAAGGCCGCCTTCGTCCTTCCCGCGCCCTGGAGCATGCCCTCGGTGACGATGGACACGCCGTAAAAGGGCTCGGAGAGCGCGACCATGCGCAGCACCGTCGAGCCGAGCAGGATGACCGCGGCGTCGCGGCTGAACAGGCGCACCATCGCCGTGGCGAAGGCGAAGAGCAGCGAGGCCGAGACGAGCATCATCACGATCTCGCACAGATAGATCAGCCTTGCGGTGTCGCGCCGCCTCCGCTCGTCCCCCGCGCCGATGGCGTTGCCCGTCAGGGTGGCCGCGGCGCTCATCATGCCGAAGCCGGGGATGTAAAAGGCGCTCTCGACGGTGTTGGCGATCGTGTGGGCGGCGGTGGCCGTCTCGCCCAGGGCGTTGATCATGGCCGCGAAGGCCACATAGCCCAGCGAGGTGCCGAAGCGCTGGAGCATGTTCGGGAAGGCCACGCGCAGGCAGGGCCGCAGCGCCGTCGGGTCCGGCCGCAGCGAAAAGCCGCGCGGCGAGATCCTTTTGTGCCTCCACAGCGCCAGCGTGATGGCAGCTCCGCCGTACAGAAAGGCGAGCGCGCTGCCCGCCGCCGCGCCGACGACGCCCCAGCCCGCGCCCCAGAGGCGCAGGCCGCGCCCGAAGAGCGTGACCGTGCGCGGCTCGTAGATCAGCAGAAAGTTGCCGGCGACGTTGATCAGGTTGAGCCGCAGCCCGATGCGCATCGGCGTTTTCGTGTCGCCCGCGGCGCGCAGCACCGTCCCGAAGAGGATCAGCGCGGTGCGCGGCAGCATCGGCAGATACAGCACGAAGAAATAGCGCGAGGCCGATTCGCGCAGCGAGGGCTCGACCTGCATCCAGACGGGCACGAGCGAGCTGAGCGAGAGCGTCAGCGCCGTAAAGACCGTGCCGAGGATCAGCACCGCGAGCGCCGACTGGGCCGCCGCCGCGCGGGCGCGCCGCTCTTCTTTGGCCCCGAAGGCCTGCGAGATCATGGCGAGAAAGCCCACGCCGAAGGCGGAGACCGTGCTGCCGATCAGCCAGTTGACCGTGACCGTGCTGCCCACGGCCGCGGTGGCCGCCGTGCCGAGCGAGCCGACCATCGCCGTGTCGACGTACTGCACGGCCGTCTGGATCAGCTGCTCGAGCATTGTCGGCCAGGCGAGCGAGAGCACTGCGGGCAGGAGCGACCAGGCGAATATGGACTTTTTCCCGTTTTCTCTTCTCATGCGAGCATCATAACATAAACACCCCGGCACAGGCAAGGGCGCCTGCACCGGGGTGTTTCCTTTTTGACGCTGCGCTCAGCCCTGCGTGCCGCGCGCGGCCTGGGCCGCGGCGCTCTCGGGCAGCTCGAGCTCGAGATAGCTCTCGACGATGTCCATGATCGTGTCGTCGCGCAGCGTGATCGAGATCTCGATGCGGCGGTTCTGCGCGCGGCCCTCCGCGGTGTCGTTGTCCGCGACCGGGCGGGTCTCGCCGTAGCCGGCGGCGCAGAAAAAGGAGGCGTAATCGTTCAGCTCGCCCTTGCCGCTCGTGAGCAGATAGTTCAGCACGGCGTTCGCGCGCGCGGTGGAGAGCACGCGGTTCTCCGCGTCGGTGCCGGTGGAGTCGGTGTGGCCGGAGATCACGATGCTGTCGACATATTTGACGTTCTCGCTGTCGGAGAGGAAGCTTTTGAACACCTCGACCAGGCGGTCGAGCGTCGGGCGCGCCGCCGGCTTGATCGCCGAGGAGCCCAGGTCGAAGAGCACGCCTTCGTCCAGCACGATCGAGCCGTTGTCGCCGATGGAGACCTTGCTCGCGTCGCCCATGACGGACACGACGCTGTCGCGGATCTGCTCGAGGATCGACAGCCGCAGCACCGCAATGGTCTGCATGCGGCTGCGCATCGCCAGGAGCTCCTTGTTCGCGGCCTTGAGATACTGCTCCTGCTCGCCGATGAGCGCCTTCTGGTCGGCCAGCAGCTTGTCCTGGGCCGCCAGCTCGTCCTTCTGCGAGGCCAGCTGCGCGCTCTGCTCGTCCAGCTTTCCCTTCTGCTCGTCGAGCGTCAGCTTCGCCTCGTCGAGGTCGATCGTCACCTTTTCCAGCTCGCTTTCGGCCTCCTCGACCTGCCGGAGCGTCAGATCGAGCGTCGCGCGCGTCTCGGCGAGGACCTCCTGCGTGTTCTGCAGGTCGTTGCCGGTGATCAGATTCTGGATGTAGCTCAGCAGCATCAGGAAGAACAGGATCAGCGCCACGGCCGACATCATGTCGGCGTAGGAGGGCCAGAAGCCCTGCTCGCCCTCGGCCGAGCGCACAAAGGCGCCGCTGCGGCTCTGATAGGTCCTTCTCATTTATTTGTCCCCTCCCATGCGGCGGTTGATCTCGCGCATCGCGCCGGAGAGGTCGCGCACGGCGAGATCCATGCGCTCGACGCTGCCGCGCAGGTTGTAGTCCACCTCCGAGAAGTCGTGGATGCCCTCCTTGAAGGTCGCGACGGCGGCGTTGAATTTGTCGACCTCCTCGCTGCAGACGGCAAGGCTCTTTTCAAAGCGCGCGGCGGAGGCCGCCGTGCTCTGCGCATAGCTGTCGGAGGCCGCGGCGAGGGACTTGCGGATCTCCGCGGCCGAGGCGCTCATCACCTCGATCATCTGGCGGACGAGGCCCGCGTCGTTTTTGGCCATGCCGCTCGCGAGCGTGGGAGCGACCTCGTTGTCGAGCCAGAGCTCCAGCCGGGTCTCCAGCTTTTCGCGCGCGCTCTGAGGGCTGAGGATCGTGCGCAGGATCGTCAGCAGGATCGAGCAGCCCGCGCCGACGAGCGAGGTGTAGAACGCGACGCCCATGCCGGAGAGCGCGCTGAGCAGCCCGCCGCCGACGCTGTCGAGCACGCTGAGCCACTCGGAGGTGTTCGAATAGCCGATCAGCTCCGTCAGCGAGACGACCGCGAGGCTCAGCCCCAGGAAGGTGCCGAAGAGGCCGAGCGTGACGAACAGCGACACGGCGTTGTTCAGATAGCGCTCGCACAGCAGCAGGCCCGAGAGCTTGCGCCCCATCACGTCGGAGATGACGGCCGGGGTGTTCGTGTCCGGGCCGTACTTTTTGTAGGCCGCCGCGAACTCCTCCAGCAGCGCGGCGCGGAAGCCGCGGCCGTCCTCGTCGCGGCCGTCGCCCTTCGCCTTCGCGGCAAGCAGACGGTAGCGCGCGGCGGTGTGGAACAGCAGCACCACCGCCAGCGCGAAGAGCGCGAGGATCACCGCGATCACGACGACGCCGCCGGTCGGCAGGTTTTTGAGATTGCTCACTGTTTTTTCCTCCGTTTTTCTGTAAGTTCCCGGAAAATCTTCCTTTATTCGACAATATAGAACAATCCCCCCGGCAAGATGTTAACAAAGCGCAAATAATCGCCCGGCGCGAAAGGGCGCGCAGATTAGGGAGACGACAGGTTTTGACCGGCCCTTTTCCGCCCATACTTCACAGAAAAATCCGGAAATACGTCAAGTATTCCCGGATTTTTCTATTTTGTCTGGACGAAAAATCTCTCGCTCAAAACTGCTTTGCACGCAAAAAGTGAGATTTTCGTGTCGGGCGAGGCGAAAAGCACAGGAATACTGGATATGTATTCCGAGCATTTTCAACGAGGCCCGGCGCGAAAATATCCTTTTTGCGCTGCCGTATCCCTATTCTGCGCGCCCTAAAGCGCCGGGCGATCTGTCCCCGTTTATTCTTTTTCCAGCTCTTTTTTCATCCGGTGCAGCTTGCCGCCGCAGTGGAGGAAAAGCCAGAGGTACAGCACGGTCATGATCCCGAAAAACCAGAGGAAGAAGCCGCTCGCGCCGTACAGCTTGCCGTCCATCGCGCGGAAAAGGTTCGGCAGCACGCAGCAGAAGAAGATGAGCAGCAGCGGCAGCATGCGCGTCTGCACGACCTTTTTGACCATGTCCAGGCGGCTCGCGTCGTCGGAGAAGAGCTCGCCCTCGGCCTCGTTCGCGATCTCGCCGGCATCGCGGCGCCAGTAGATCCAGCCCATGCATTTCCCGCAGTTCTCCCAGCCGAACTCGCCGAGCATGCGCGCGTAGTCGCCGCCCTCGTCGTTGTTCGTGAAGTCCAGGCGGTAGATCACGTCCTTCGGCTCGCCCTTTTCGAACACGTACACCAGCGGCGGCGTCATGCGCAGCAGATGCAGGCCGCTCTTCGCCATCTCGCGCAGCCAGACTTCCTCTTCCTTGAAATCAGCGATCGTGAACACCCTGATCTTCGTCACCGTTTCAGCCATCGTATTTCTCCCCCCTGCTGTTTTGATACAGTCTTTCGATCCGCCGGATCTCGCGGTCCAGCAGCTCCTCGCCCAGCGCCGTGATGCGGTAGAGCCGGCGTTTTTCCTCTTCATGGTCAAAGACGATCAGCCCGTCCTTTTCCATTTTGGAGAGCGTCCCGTACATCGTGCCGGCGCCGATCGCGAGCTCTCCGTTCGTCATCCACTCGACCTGCCGCGCGATGCCGTAGCCGTGCTGCGGCGTCTGCAGGCAGTAGAGGATGTAAAAGCCCGTCTCGGTCATCGGTACG
>JAFSNA010000069.1 GCA_017447645.1 Oscillospiraceae bacterium | reverse complement strand
TTTTCGAGGCAGAGCTCCATCGAACGCTTTTCCAGCACCTGCGCCCCGGCATAGCTGAGGCGCAGCATATCGCGGCTGTCGATCGCGTCAAGGAGCCGCGCCTCCGGCACCAGCCGCGGATCGGCCGTAAAGATGCCGGGTACGTCCGTATAAATGTCGCAGCGCTCCGCCCGCAGCGCCGCCGCAAGCGCGACCGCCGTCGTGTCCGAGCCGCCGCGGCCGAGCGTGGTCACATCGCCGCTGCTGTCGATGCCCTGGAAGCCGGTGATCACCGGGACGATCCCATGGGCGAGCGCGGCGCGCACGCGCGCACAGGTCAGCGTCGTGATCTGCGCGTCGCCGTGCACCGCGTCGGTGAAGACGCCGCTCTGCCAGCCCGTGAGCGAGACGGCCCGCTGGCCCTGCGCCTCCAGCGCGATGGCGGTGAGCGCGGCGGAAGAACACTCGCCCGTGCTCATCAGCGCATCCAGCTCCCGCGCGCTCGGCGCGGAGGAGACGCTGTAGGCCATCGCCAGCAGCTCATCCGTCGCCTCGCCCATGGCCGAGACGACCATCGCGACGTCACGGCCCTTTTGTCTTTCACGTATGCACAGCGCCGCCGCGCGGCACAGACCCTCCGCGTCGGCGAGCGAGCTGCCGCCGAATTTCTGGACTGTAAGCATGTTTTACCCTCCATGATCTGCCGGGAAATCATCACGGCATTCCATTCTATACAGACCGGGAGCCTTGTGTGTATGAAGCCGCCCGGTCCAGGGAAAAACAGAAGGGAAAACCTGCGTTATCGGAGGCGCGTATGCGGACATGGGAGGATTGGGGGCGCAAAGGGATCGCGGCGGCGGCGCTTGCCGCCGCGCTGTGGTTCGGCGCGAAAGCGCTCCTGGGCCTGCTCGCGCCCTTTTTCGCGGCCTTCGCTCTCGCGGCGGCCATGGAGAGCGCGGTGAAGCTGCTCGTGCGCCGGGGCATGCCCCGGCGCACGGCCTCCGCGCGGACGACGCTGTTCGCGCTGGGGCTGATCGGCGCGCTGCTGTGGCTGCTCGCCGGACGGCTCTCGGAGCTGCTGTCCGTTCTCGGCCGGGCCGCGCCGCGGCTCGTCGCAGCCCTCGGAGAGAAGCTGAACGCCCTGGAGGAGCACGCCGCGCGCTTTGCCGCCTCGATGCCGGGAGGCTTTCCGGATCCGCTGCGCGCCGCGCTGAAATCGGCGCCCTCTGCGCTCGGAGAGCTGCCCGCGCAGCTCTCGGCACGGCTGCTCGCCCTGGCCGCCGGCGCGATGCAGAACGCCCCGGGCATCCTGCTGTTCCTGATCTCGCTCTTCCTCGGCGCCTATCTCTTCTCTTCCTCCTACCCGGCGGTGATCGCCTTTGTCCGCGCCCGCCTGCCGGAAACGGCGCGGCGCCGCGCCGCGGAGCTCGCGGAGGATCTGCGCGGCAGTCTCGGCGGCTGGCTGCGCGCGCAGCTGATCCTGGCGGGTCTGTGCTTCGTCGAGCTGCTGGGGCTGTTCGTGCTGCTGGGCCTTCGCTCGGCGGCCCCGCTCGCGGCCGTCACCGCCTTCATCGACGCGCTGCCGGTCTTCGGCGCGGGGATCGTGCTCGTGCCCTGGGCGCTCGCGGAGCTGCTGCTGGGCGAGCTCGGCCGCGGTCTCGCGCTGCTGTTCGGCTGGGCGGTGGGCGCGCTGGGACGGAATCTGCTGCAGGCGCGGCTGCTGTCGGGTCAGATCGGCATCCATCCGCTCGTCTCGCTCGTTTCGATCTATGTCGGCTGGCGCGTGTGGGGCGTGTGGGGCATGATCGTCTTCCCGCTGCTCTTCGCGATGGGCCAGCGTCTCGTCGAGCGCGGCCTCCTCGCCCCCGGCCTTTTCCGGGATGCCGGTTTGCGGACCGGCAGGCGAAAGACGAGGCCGGAAAAATGAAAAGGGACCGTGAAAACCTCATTTTCACGGTCCCTTTTGTCTGAGGGGAGTGCTCAGCCGCCGAAGCCGGCGATCCAGTTCCGGGCGACGCCCCAGTAGTTTTTGGCGATCTGGGAGAACCAGTCGAAATAGCGCAGCAGCAGGTTGATCATGCTGTTGTTCTCCGCCGTCTGCATCAGACGGGCGGAATCCGCGCCGGTCAGGAAACCGACGGCGACGGCGATGATGCCGATCAGGATCATGATGAGCACGATCGAGAGGATCACTCTCCACATTTTACTCATGCTTCGTCGACCTCCTTATAGCACCACTTGTCGCACAGCGCCGCGACGCCGTGCACCACGCCCACGATCGCGCCTCCGATGAACCAGATCGAGGTCCACAGGAAGAGCAGGCCCAGCGCGAAAAGCACCAGCGCCACGCCGAGGAGCACCAGACAGTCGTTGATCAGCCCCATGGCGCCCAGATTGGTAAGAGCCGTGCTCATCAGCACCACGCCGCAGATGATCGCCGCGATGGCAAGGGCCAGGAACACCAGCGCCGGCACCAGCAGGATCACCACGGCGCAGAGCGTCAGCGGGATCGCCAGCAGGATGTACAGGATCAGCAGGAAGACCTTCGGCTTGCGTTTGGCCTTCCGGAGCGCGTCACTGTTGATGTTGAAGCTGTTCTCATCCAGCGCGCCGTCGCCCGTTTCGCTCAGCGGGGTCTCCTTGCCGGCCACGGGCATCGAGAAGGATTCGATCCCCTCGGGCCAGGCAGGCTTTTCCGCCGCTGCGCTCTCTTCGGCCTTCTCGGCTTCGGGCTCCTCGACCTTCACGGCCTCAGGCTCCTCGGCGCTTTTGGCCTCGGGCTCTTCGACGCTTTCGGCCTCGGGCTCCTCGACGCTTTCGGCCTCGGGTTCCTCGGCACTCTCGGCCTCGGGCTCTTCGGCGCTCTCGGCCTCGGGCTCCTCGGCGCTTTCGGCCTGGGGCTCCTCGGCGCTCTCGGCCTCGGGCTCCTCGACCTTCACGGCCTCAGGCTCCTCGGCGCTTTCGGCCTCGGGCTCTTCGACGCTTTCGGCCTCGGGCTCTTCGACCTTCTCGGCCTCGGGCTCCGCGGCCTTTTCGGCGGAGATCCCCTGCGCGGCGAAGGCCGCCTCACGCACCTTCGCGATCGCCTGAACGTAATCGGGGACGCCGTTTTCGTCCCGATCCTCCGGGGCGGCCTTGGACTCGGCCGTCAGGGACAGCCTGCCGAGGTTGGAGTTATAGGCGCGCGCGACGACGACCGCCTGCCTGGTGGGGGAGACGAGCGACTGCAGAAGAGCCATCTCGTCCTCACACTCGTCAAACATCCGGCTGTACATCTCGATCGCGCGCTGTCTGTCCTCTTCATACATGAAGGTCAGCAGCTTGCCGAGCTCAGCCAGGAATTTCTGTTTATTGATGGAAGTCACCTCCAGCTGCTTTACATAAGCCCTGTCATTATAGCCGCAAATCGGCAAAAGGTCAAGAAAAACGCGTCGAAAAGCGCGATAATCCAAGAGGAAAGCCACAAAACGGCGTTTTTCCGCCCAAAGGCGCCCCCTCTCCCGCCCCGCGGCGGAAGAAAAGATGCGCCTCCGGCGTATTTTTCCCTTGCCGCGGCGGGGCGCTGTGTGATATGCTGACAGACGGAAGGAAAGCAGCACAGCTTATCTTGAAACGGAGGGATCACTATGAAATTTCTTGACAGCCTCAATGAGATCTCGATCGGCTCGCTCTCGCTCGGCGCGCTGATCGGAGCGCTCATCACCTTCCTCGTCTGCCTCATCGTCATCAGCATCATCCTCAAGATCGTCTCCAAGGCGCTCGGCGGCGCGAAGAAAATGGGCCGCACCATGAAGAACTTCGTGCTCTCCGTCGTGCGCATCGCCCTGTGGGCCATCGCGATCATCATCATTGCGAGCGAGCTGGGCATTCCCACGGCCTCGCTGGTCGCCCTGCTGAGCGTGGCAGGCCTGGCTTTGTCCCTGTCCGTACAGGGCGTGCTGGGCAACCTCTTCGCCGGTCTGACCATTCTGATGACCCATCCCTTTGCCGAGGGCAACTTTGTCGAGGTCGCCGGCAAGACCGGCGTCGTCAGGAGCGTCGGGCTGCTCTACACGACGATCAACACGCTCGACAATGTCGTCATCTCCATCCCCAACAGCGACGTGATCGGCTCGGCGATCAACAACTACAGCGCCGATCCGCTGCGCCGCGTGGACATGCTCTTCTGCGCCGCGTACAGCGAGCCCACCGAGAAGGTCAAGCGCGCGATCATGGAGGTCGTCGAGGCCGACCCGCGCATCCTGGACGATCCGGCTCCCTTCGTGGCGCTCAACGCGTACAAGGACAGCGTCATCGAGTATGTGGTGCGCGTGTGGGTGAAGAACCCGGATTACTGGGACGTGCATTTCTCGCTCAACGAAAAGGTGCGCGAGAGCTTCGCGCGCAACGGCGTGGCGATGAGCTACGCGCACATGAACGTGCATATCGTCGAGAAATGAGCGCGCGCACTTGACAAGGCAAAGCCAACATTATAAAATACGGGAAACGCCTCTTCGGGCGTTTCCCGTATTTTTTTTCACCGCTTTCCCCGGGAAAGGCGGAGAAGAGAGGAGTTCTTCATGGCCAAGGATAAGAGAGTCGAGCAGATCACCGATATGGAGGTGGATTTCGCCCAGTGGTACACCGACATCTGCCGCAAGGCGGAGCTGGTGGAGTACGCGTCCGTCAAGGGCTTCACGATCCTGCGCCCGTACGGCTACGCGATCTGGGAGAACATGCAGCGCATCATGGACGCGGAGTTCAAAAAGACCGGCCATGAAAACGTCGCCATGCCCGTTCTGATCCCGGAGAGCCTGCTGAAGAAAGAGGGCGAGCTCGTCAACGGCTTCGCGCCCGAGGTCGCCTGGGTCACCCACGGCGGCAGCGAGGAGCTGGAAGAGCGCCTGGCCTTCCGCCCGACCTCCGAGACCATGTTCTGCGACCATTGGTCGCGCGTGCTGCACTCCTACCGCGAGCTGCCCATGCTCTACAACCAGTGGTGCTCCGTCATCCGCTGGGAAAAGACCACCCGCCCCTTCCTGCGCTCGCGCGAGTTCTGGTGGCAGGAGGGCCACACCATCCACGAGACCGCCGAGGAGGCCATGGCCGAGACCGAGCAGCAGCTCAACTGCTACGCCGATTTCTTTGAAAAGGTGCTGGCCATCCCCGTGGTGCGCGGCCGCAAGACCGATAAGGAAAAGTTCGCCGGGGCAGAGGCCACCTACACCGTCGAGTGCCTGATGAAGGACCACAAGGCCCTGCAGGGCGCGACCTCGCATTATTTCGGCGACAAGTTCTCCCGCGCCTACGACGTGACCTTCACGGGCCGCGACAACACGCTGCAGTACCCCTTCCAGACTTCCTGGGGCTCGACGACGCGCATGATCGGCGCCGTCATCATGGCCCACGGCGACAACAACGGTCTGGTGCTGCCGCCCGCCGTCGCGCCGATCCAGGTCGTCGTCCTGCCCGTCGCCCAGCACAAGCCGGGCGTGCTCGAGGCCGCGAACGCGCTTCGCGACCGTCTGCTTGCCGCGGGCCTGCGCGTGAAGGTCGACGACTCGGACAACTCCATGGGCTGGAAGTGCGCCCAGTACGAGATGAAGGGCGTGCCGCTGCGCGTGGAGATCGGTCCGCGCGACATCGAGAACGGCCAGTGCGTGATGGTGCGCCGCAGCGACGGGGAAAAGACCGCCGTCGCGCTCGCGGATCTCGAAAGCGCCGCGCAGGAGCAGCTGCGCCTCGTGTACGAGGGCATGTACGCCAAAGCGAAGAAAAATCTCGACGAGCATATCTTCGCCGCGTCCTCGATCGAGGAGGCGAAGGCCCTGCAGGAAGAACACGGCGGCTTCATCAAGACGATGTGGTGCGGCGAGCTGCAGTGCGAGCTGGATATGAAGGAAAAGGCCGGGATGTCCTCGCGCTGCATGCCCCTCGAGCAGGAAAGCCTGGGCGAGGTCTGCGCCTGCTGCGGAAGGCCCGCCAAACACATGATCTACTGGGGCGTTGCCTACTGACCGCACCGGGAGGGAAAGACCGTGAAGCTGACGCTGGAGACCGAGCGGCTGCGCCTGCGGCCCTTCCGCCTCGACGACGCCGAGGCGATGTTCAGCCGCTGGGCGAGCGATGACGAGGTCACGAAATACCTCACCTGGACCACGCACACGGACCTCGCGCAGACGAAGGAGATCCTCGCGCGCTGGGTCGCGGAATACGAGCAGCCCGAGCGGCTGAATTTCGCGATCGAGCTCAAGGAAGAGGGAGACAAGCTCATCGGCGGGATCGACGTGGTCCATTATGACGAGGGGATGCCGGTCATCGGCTATAACCTCTCCCGCGCGTACTGGGGCCGCGGCTATATGACCGAGGCCTGCCGCCGCGTGCTGGATTATCTGTTTTCCCGGGGCTTCGAGGCGGTGAAGATCGACGCGATCGTCGAGAACGCCGGCTCGAACCGGGTCATCCGAAAATGCGGGGGCGAGCTGATCGCGACCGAAGAGGACTATCTCCCGCGCAAGGACAGGACCGTGCGCGTCAATCGCTATATCGTAAAGAAAAAAGCATGAAAACCGGGAGAACATCTCCCGGTTTTTTCGTCCCTGACGCGCCCCGCGGCGGCCGCCGGGACGAAGCCGCAGGGAGGAACGCTTCAAAAACCGAAATCAATAGGCAGATTTTACAAAGATTTAACATCCTTTTTGTAGGCCATGACGAAAGTCCGGGCGGCGGCCGCGCTTTCCTTTGACTTTTATAGTATGCGGCGGTAAAATCAATTCGTTAAGAATCCGCACAAAAACGGAAACTTAAAAAAATCAATGGAGGAAAAGAAAAATGAAGAAAGCATTAGCACTGCTCCTGGCTCTCGCTATGATCTTCGCGCTGTGCGCCTGCGGCCAGCAGGCCGCCCCGGCTCCGGCCGAGCAGCCCGCTGCCGAGCCCGCTGCCGAGCCCGCTGCCGAGCCGGCCGCCGAGGAGAACCTCAGCGAAGTCCAGAAGATCATCAAGCAGGCCGAAGGCATGACCATGGAAGAGCTCGCCAAGAAGGCGATCGAAGAGTCCAACGGCAAGATGCTCTACGGCGTGGGCAACTCCAGCCGCGGCAAGAGCTCGCTGCCTCTGTTCATTCAGTATCTGCAGACCATCGACCCGAACTACACGCTCGAGTTCGACTGGCAGCAGCCGAAGAACAACAAGATCTTCGATCAGCTGACCGCCAACTCCACCAAGGCCACCGGCACCTTCGCCGTGACCCTGATCCAGGACGGCAACCAGATCGAGAGCAAGATGGTCCAGACCGGCATCCTCGATACCTTCATCCCGAAGGAGTGGGCCGAGGCGAACGGCGTTGACGCCGCCACCTATGACGGCTACCTGCCCCTGCAGACCCTGAACAAGGTCTTCATGTTCAACTGCACCGGCGAGAAGACCTATGACAACGTTTGGGATTACGTCGCCGAGGGCGAGCATGGCCAGTTCATGGACATCGACTCCGAGATCGTCGGCAAGAACTTCCTCTATATGCTGACCGCGCCGCAGTACGCCGGCTGGCTGAAGGAAGCTTTTGACAAGCTCCCCGCCGACGAGCAGGCCTACTTCCTGCCCACCATCAACGAGCTCAAGGGCGACGCCGAGGATCTCGGCCTTGACGAGAACGGCGCCTACGCGCTGGCCTGGATCAAGCTCTGGGTCGGCAGCTACAACGCTGTCACCGACGACGGCCCGATCTGCAAGAACCTGACCGACAAGTCCGCTGTCGACCAGTTCGGCCTGCTTGTCTACTCCAAGCTGCGCTCCATCGAGGAGACCGACTCCGCCTCCGTCAACAACGTCAAGGTCGCGGCCTATGAGGACGGCTACGAGGGCATCGGCGGCTACGGCTACTGCCACTACATGTTCGTTCCCGACAACAGCCCGCTGCCCTGGACCGCCTGCGCCTTTATCTCCTACATCACCTGCACGGTCGACGGCTTCTCCGCCTGGGGCAAGGATATGGGCGGCTACTCCTCCAACCCCGATGTCGCCAAGGGCACCGAAGAGAAGTACGGCCACTCCCAGGGCGGTGTAGTCGACGGCGTTCTGACCTACCCGAACAAGAACGACCGCGGCTATGACTGGTGGACCACCACCGGCAAGCTCGTTCTCGAGGATCCTGAGTACTGCGCCGATGCGGCCTTCACCGTCGGCAGCTGGATCGAGATGCTCGACAAATACAGCGCCGGCTGATATCACTGAGCAACTAACGGCTGTACCTGCATAAGCAGGCAAAGCGCCTCCGGGTGCGTTCCGCGCATTCGGAGGCGCCTTGTTTTACAGGAAGGAGAAAAACCATGAGCAACTCCGCGACCCTTGCGGCGAGTCCGGTCACGATCGCGTGGAACAAGGTCAAGACGTTTCTTTCCAAGCCCTACAATGTGATCCTGCTGCTGCTCGGCATCGTGCTGACGGTGACCACGGTCGCTCCGATCGTTGCCATCGTTCAGGACACCTTCAAGATCCATCCGGGCACGATCGACGCGCACCTGACCAAGCAGACCGCGGGCTGGACCTTTGTCAACTACATCGACCTTTTCACCAGCAAGCTGGCCAAGACCAACCTCTGGAAGCCGCTGTGGAACACCGTGTTCCTTTCGGTGGGCACCTGCGTTGTTTCCATTCTGTACGGCGGTCTTTTCGCATTCCTCATCACCCGCACCAACCTCGCCTGGAGAAAGTATCTCAGCTCCATTTTCATCTTTCCCTACATCATGCCGCAGTGGACCCTGGCGGTCGTGTGGCAGAACCTGTTTTACTCCACGAAAATTACCGGCACGTCGGACGGACTGCTGGCATCGCTGTTCCACATCTACATGCCGAAGTGGTTCTGTCAGGGCCTGTTCCCGAGCTTGATGGTCCTGGGACTTCACTACGCGCCGTTTGCCTATATCCTGATCGGCGGCATCTTCCGGAACATGGACGCAAACCTTGAAGAGGCGGCGACGATCCTCGACACGCCCAAGCACCGCATCATGTTCCGCATCACGCTGCCCATGGTCAAGCCTGCGATCCTCTCCACGATCCTGCTGGTCTTCGGAAGCGCGATGGGCTCCTATCCCGTCCCGCACTACATGCAGCTGACGACGCTCTCGACCAAGTACGTTTCGATGAACTCGAAGTACACCGGCGAGGCGAGCATCCTGGCGATCATCATGATGCTCTTCGGCATCGCGATCATGCTGCTCAACCAGATTTCACTGACCAGCCGCAAGAGCTATACCACGGTCACGGGCAAATCCGGCCAGATCTCCAAGATCAACCTCGGCGGCGCGAAGTATGTTCTCGCGATCATCCTGGTGATCCTCACCTTCTTCACCAGCATTTTCCCGATCATTTCCTTCGCCTTCGAGACCTTCCTGCCGAACCCGGGCGACTATTCGTTCCTCTACACCGGTAACATCAACAATCTGACGACCAAGTGGTGGCTGACCAGCGAGAACGTCACCGAGCAGGGCATGTACGGCCAGAAGGGCATCCTCTACAATGCCGAGATCTGGAAAGCATTCGGCGGCACGATGTGGGTCAGCGTATGCTGCGCGCTGGTGGCCGGCACGATCGGCACACTCGTCGGCTACGCGGTGGCCAAGCAGCGGCGCAGCAAATGGGCAAACTACGTCAACTCCGTGGCCTTCCTGCCCTACCTCATGCCTTCCATCGCCGTCGGCGCGGCGCTGTTCGTACTCTTCTCCAGCGAATCGATCAAGCTGTACAACACCTATACCGGTCTGATCGTCGCCGGCACGATCAAGTATATCCCCTTCGCCAGCCGATCGTCGCTCAACTCCATGCTGCAGCTGTCCGGTGAGATCGAAGAGGCGGCGATCATACAGGACGTGCCCTGGATCAAGCGCATGACGCGCATCATCATCCCGATCCAGAAATCGTCGATCATCAGCGGCTACCTGCTGCCGTTCATGACCTGTCTTCGTGAATTGAGCCTGTTCATGCTGCTGTGCGGACAGAGCAAGATCCTCTCGACGATGCTGGACTACTTCGACGAAATGGGCCTGTACGCGTTCTCCAGCGGCATCAACCTGCTGCTGATCATCACGATCCTGGTCTTCAACTCGATCGTAAACAAAGTCACGGGTGCGAGCCTCGATAAGGGAATAGGAGGATAACGAAAATGCCGGAAATCAAATTGGAGCATATCACCAAACGGTGGAAGAATTTCTATGCGGTCGACGATCTCGACCTCGTGATCGGCGACAATGCGTTCGTCACGCTGCTGGGACCCTCCGGCTGCGGCAAGACGACGACGCTGCGCATGATCGCCGGCCTGGAGACGCCGACCAGCGGCCGCATCACGATCGGCGACCGGGTCGTCTACGACAGCGCGCTGGGCATCAACATCCCGGCCAACAAGCGCAAGGTGGGCTTCCTGTTCCAGAACTACGCGCTGTGGCCGAACATGACGGTCTATGAGAACATCGCCTTCGGCCTGTCCAATATCAAGGAATCCATGCCGAAGATCGACTTCGAGGCCAAGAACAACGCCCGTCTCGCGGAGATCCTGCGGAACCCGGCGGACGTCAAGCGTGTGATCGAGGAATGCCGCGACAAGAAGGGTAAGCTCGACGAGAAGAAGGCCGTCATCAAGCTGATCGACGAGTACACGATCTCCCAGTACACGGCGAAGAAGCTCTTCGGCTATCATATCGAAGAAGGCCGCGACGTCTCCGCCGAGGCGGCCGCGCTGGCCAAGAAGGCCGCGGACGCCGTCGCCGCGAACGGCCTGAACGAGAACTATGAGTACGTCAAGGACGGCAAGGTCGTCGAAGAGGTCCGCAAGCTCACGAAGGAGGAGATCGACCTCTCCGTTCGCCGTGTCAGCCGTATCGTCAAGATCAGCATGTTCATGGACCGCTATCCGGCCGAGCTCTCCGGCGGCCAGCAGCAGCGCGTGGCCATCGCCCGTACTCTGGCTCCGGAGCCGACGGTGCTGTTTATGGACGAGCCGCTGTCGAACCTCGACGCCAAGCTGCGTCTCGAGATGCGCTACGAGCTGCAGCGTCTGCACGTCGAGACCGGTTCGACCTTCGTCTACGTCACGCACGACCAGATGGAGGCCATGACGCTCGCCACGCAGATCTGCCTGATCAACAACGGCGTGCTCCAGCAGTATGAGGCGCCGCTGCAGGTCTATGCCCGTCCGAACAACCTCTTTGTCGCGGACTTCGTCGGCAACCCCTCGATCAACTTCATCGAGGCCAAGGGCCGCCAGGAGGCGGACGGCGTCATCTCGCTCGAGTGCCTGGACGGCCTGAAGGCCAAGTTCCGCAGCACCGAGAACGTGGATCTTGCCAAGTGGTTCGCCGAGCGCGACGCCGCCGTCGCGGCGGAGGCCGAAGCGATCCGGGAGGCCTCCAAGAAGAAGGGCTATGTGGAAAAGGGCAACAAGGACGAGACCTTCAAATATCACATTTCCAAGGTCGATGACGAGGACGACGCCCTCGCCGAGGAGCCCGTGCTGACGAACGAGGACTTCGTCCTCGGCGTCCGCCCCGAGTTCATCGAGATCGCCCCGGACGGCGCCATCGAAGGCGAGATCTACGGCGCGATGCCCACCGGCATGGAGTCTACGATCAAGGTGCGCGTGGGCGAGTTCCTGCTCACCGGCGTGGTCTTCGGCAGCACGCTCTTCAAGATCGGCGAGAAGATCCGCTTCAACATCGACGGTGAAAAGATCATGCTCTTCGACCGCAAGGGCGGCAAGTGCATCTCCCTGGGCAGCCTGAAGTTCTGAGCTGCCGCGCCGAAGAGAGGCATGATCAGAAACGTCGTTTTTGACATGGGGCAGGTCCTCCTGCGCTTCGACCCGCCGCTCTTCATCGAGCGCGCCGGCGCGGCGGAGGAGGACCGGGAGCTGCTGCTGCGCGAGGTCTACAAGTCCCTCGAGTGGGCGCGGATGGACCGCGGCTCGATGACCGAGGCCGAGGCCGCGGAAAGCATGTGCCGCCGTATTCCCCCGCGGCTGCACGAGACGGTGCACGCCCTGGTCGACAGGTGGGACCGCCCGATCCTCCCCATCGAGGGGATGGAGGAGCTGATCGCCGAGCTGAAGGAAAAGGGCTACGGAGTCTATCTGCTCTCCAACGCCTCCTGCCGCCAGCACGAGTACTGGCCGCGCGTCCCGGCCGGCCGCTTCTTCGACGGCACGCTCATCTCCGCGGACGTGAAGCTGGTCAAGCCGCAGCCGGAGATCTATCGCCTGCTGTGCGAGACCTTCTCGCTGGACCCCGACGAGTGCGTCTTCATCGACGACGCGATCAACAACGCCGAAGGGGCCTTCCTCTGCGGACTGCACCCGATCGTCTTCCACAACAACGTCACCGAGCTCCGCGCGCGCCTGCGCGAGGAGGGCGTGGACGTAAACGCCTGACAAAAAAGCTCTTTCGGTGAAAACCGAAAGAGCTTTTTTGATTTTTATTTTAGAGGACGGGAGATACGAAAACGGGGCCGCTGCAAACTAGCTTTTCCCCCATGTCATCCTGAGGAACGAAGTGACGAAGGATCTTTCTTTTGAAGGTTTTTACGACCATTTTAAGAAAGATCCTTCGCTGCGCTTAAGGATGACAGGCTGTTTTGCAACGGCTCCGTTATTACTGAAAGCAAAAACCAGAAGCTAAAAACTACGACAGGTTTCCCGTGGCGTACATGACCGCCGTCGTCGCGACGACGGGCGCGGTCTCGCACCTCAGGATCCGCTCGCCCATCGAGCAGATATGCAGCCCGACGATGCGCGCCAGATCCGCCTCGAAGGGCGCGAAGCCGCCCTCCGGCCCGGTGATGAGCGCGACGCTTTTGGCCGTCTTGTTGGCCTCCAGCACGGCGTCGAGCCCTTCGCGCTCGCCCGTCTCGTACAGAAAGACCTTGAGCTCCTTTTGATTGGCGATGTTCAGCGCCTCGGCGAACTCGCCAGCCCAGCTCACGCTCGGGATGATCCCGCGGCCGGACTGCTTGGCGGCCTCCTCGGCGATGCGCTGGAAGCGCTGGAGCTTCTTCTCGGGCGTCTCGGGCCGCGCGACGCAGCGATCGGAGAGGAAAAAGACGATCTCGGAGGCTCCCGCCTCGACGCATTTCTGGATGATATAATCCGTCCGGTCGCCCTTGGGCAGGCCGCAGAGCACCGTCACGGCGACGGAGGGCTCGGCGGGGCAGGGGACGACCTCGATCACCTCGGCCTCGACCTTGTCGGGCTCGGCGCTGACGAGACGGCACTTATAGTCCGTTCCCTGCGCGTCGCAGATGATCAGATCCTCGCCCGGGCGCAGGCGCAGCACGCGCACATGCTCGGCGTCGCGGCCGCGGATGATCGCCATGCCGCCCTTGATATTCGTACCGGCCATAAAAAATCTCGGCATATTTCAAAGCCTCCGTTCGGAAGATTCGTTCAACTGATTTATTATTGCACAAAATAGACCGCTTGGCAAGAGCGGCCGAAGCCTTCCCGGCATACAATGCTTTCAGAGGAGGGAGAGCATGGAAAGGACACCGTCCCTTGAGGGCCTCGGCACGGTATGGAAGCGCGTGGAGGCCTCGCGGCCGAAACTGGAGGGCTCGGCGGAGCTGATGCCGCGGAAAAAGCCGCGCGGCCATCCGCTGAAGCCGTTCCCGCCGTACGGAGAGAAAGAAAGAACTATTTTTTGAGCTTGCCCGGGCTGACGCCGAAGGCGGCGGAAAAAGCGCGGTGGAAGGCGGAATAATCGGCAAAGCCGCTCTCCTCCGCGGCGCGCGCCGCGCTCATGCCCTCGCGGATCAGATGCGCGGCGTGCATCAGCCGCCGCTGGCGTACATAGGCGTGCACGCTCGTGCCGGTCTGCGCCTTGAACAGGCGCATGAAGTGGTAGCGGCTGACGTGCACCCGCTCGGCCAGCTCGTCGACGCTCAGCGGAGCCGTCAGGTTTTCGCTGATGTAAGAGAGCACCGAGGCGATCTTCCCGTCATAGACGCCCTCCGCGGCGCGCGCGGCCTCCGTGTTGGCCGAGAGCCGTCCCAGCAGCACCAGCAGCTGCACGATATAGCTGTCGCACATGGCCTGCGCGCCGAAGTCAGCGGCGTTCAGGCTTTTTTCGACGCCCGCGAGCACCTCGCGCAGCTGTGCGCGCTGCGCCTCGTCCGGCGAGAGCAGATATTCCGCGCGCTCGTCGGCGCGGTCGAAGCAGGCGAAGAGGCGCGCCTCGGGCATCAATCGGTCGAAGTACTTGCGGTCGAGATAGAGGATGATGCGCTCGTAGGGGACGGATTTGTCCACCAGCGCCTTGTGGATCGTGTGATGCCGCACCAGCAGGATGTCCCAGGGCCGCAGCGGATAGACGATGCTCTCGAGCGCGTAGTCCACCCGCCCGCCGAGCAGCAGCACGAGCTTGTCGAACTCGTGGAAATGGAAGTCCAGCTCGGCCCCGGCGGTGTCGCGCAGATGAAAATAATGGTAGTTTTCTTTTAAGTAGCCTTTGCGGGTATAGCGTTTTTCCGCCAAACTCCTCACCTCCCGGGCATAGGACGATCATACAGCACTTTTTGCAAGTTTTCAAGCAAATCTTACAATTCTTTTTTGCAGTTTTATTCCGGTATAGTATCATCAGCAAAGCTTATGGAGGTGTCCCATGAATTTCCTCAAAAAGAACTGGTTCTTCTTTTCCATGATTCTCGGCATCGTTGCCGGCTGCCTGGTGGGTTACTTCTGGGAAGGCGCTACCGTCCTGGAGCCCCTGGGTACCCTGTTCCTCAACCTGATGTTCTGCGTGGTGGTCCCGATGGTGTTCTTCTCCATCTCTTCCGCCATCGCCAATATGAAGAGCGCCAAGCGCGCCGGAAAGCTGATGGGGACCACCGTGGTCACCTTCATGTGCACCACCATCATCGCTTCCGTGCTCATGTACGTCCTGGTGCGCTTCATCCCCGTGTACATCGGCGATCCGGTCTTCAACGAAGAGGTCAAGACGCCGATGAGCGTCGGCGAGATGGTCGTCGGCTTCTTCTCCAAGCCCGACTTCCCCGATCTGTGGAGCCGCCGTTCGATCCTGCAGCTGATCGTTGCGGGCATCTTCTTCGGCTTCGGCGTGCAGATGTGCGGCGGACCTGAGACGAAGGTCGCCAAGCTCCTCGAGGAGATCACCAACGTCCTGATGAAGGTCATCAAGCTCATCACCTACTACGCGCCGATCGGCTTCTTCGGCTTCTTCGCCGCGCTGGTCGCCGCCCACGGCGCCGACCTGATGACCAACTACGCCCGCGCCATCATCCTCTACTACATCGTGTCCTTTGCCTACATGTTCCTGATCTTCCCGCTCTACGCGCGCTTCGGCGGCGGCAAGGGCGCGGTCGGCACCATGTTCCGCCACCTCTTCCGTCCGGCTGCGGTGGCCTTCGGCACCTGCTCGTCCGTCGCGACGATCCCCACCAACATGGAGGTCTCCGAGGACACCGGCATCTCCAAGGACGTCACCGACATCGTGCTGCCCATGGGCGCTACGATGAACATGGACGGCTCCGGCATGAGCGCGATCATCAAGGTCGCCTTCCTCTTCGGCATGTTCGGCATGAACTTCAATACCGCGGACGCGCTGCTGGCCATCGTGGTGGCCACCGTCTCCTCCGTGGCCATGTCCGGCATCCCCGGCGGCGGCGGCACGGGCGAGCTGGTGCTCTGCTCGCTGTTCTTCCCCGAATCTCTGCCCATCGCCTTCCCGATCGCGGTAGCCATAGGCGACCTGGTCGATCCTCCCGCCACGATGGTCAACGCGGCCGGCGACTACGTGGCCTCCTACATCGTCTCCCGCTTCAACGACGGCAAAGATTGGCTGCAGAAGGCTCTCGCGAAAAAGAGCGCCGAGGCCGAAAACGCGGACGCCGAATAAGATGCGCTATACCAAAATGCACGGCGCGGGCAACTCCTTCATTCTGATCGAGGATCCGCGCGGCGGGCAAAAGGGCGAGGACCTTGGCGTCCTCGCCCTGCGCTTATGCGACCCGAACAGCGGCCCCGGCGCGGACGGCCTGATCGTCGTCACGCGCGCGGAGGGGGCCGATATGGGCATGCTCTTCTACAACTCCGACGGCTCGGCGGGCGAGATGTGCGGCAACGGCGCGCGCTGCCTCGCACGCTGGGGGCTCGAGCACGGCCGTGTGCGTGATGCGCAGGATATCCGCATCCTCGCCCCGGCGGGCATGGTCCGCGCCCGGCGCATCACGGAGGAGCTCTATGAGCTGCGCCTCAACGATCCCAGCGTGATCGACCTCGCACGCGAGGCGGAGGGGGAGCGCTGCTCCTACGTCGAGCTCGGCGAGCCGGGCATTCCGCACGCGGTCGTCGAGGTGGACGGCAGCGCCTTTTCCGATCTCGACGCGCTGCGCGAAAGGGGAAGAGCGCTGCGCTTCAGCCCTGCCTTCCCGCGCGGCGCGAACGTCAGCTTCGTCTGCCCGATCGGGCCGGGGCGCGTGCGCGCGATCACCTACGAGCGCGGCGTCGAGGATTTTACTTTGGCCTGCGGCACCGGCTGCGGTGCGATCGCGGTCAGTCTGCTGCTCTCCGGAGCCGTGCCGGGCGATCGTCTCGCGATCGAAATGCCAGGCGGAGAGCTTTCCGTCTCGCTGCGCAGGGCGGACGGCCGGGCCTGTGAGCTTCTGCTCACCGGCCCCACGGCCGTGGTCGAAGAGGGCGAGATATTTTGAACAGACTACCTTTCACTCCTTGAAAAACGCTCCCTGACGGGAGCGTTTTTCGTCCGTTTTTTCGGCCTCGCCGGTGTATGGTGAGAGAGAAAACACATCCGGGGGAGGACACGGTATGCAGGCGACAAAGACGCGCGCCGCCGCGGCGCGCAGCGGGATCCTTTACTTACGCACGGACGAGCTGCAGCCCAATCCGGTGCAGCCGCGCACGGTATTCGACGAGGCCTCTCTCAAGGAGCTCTCCGAGAGCATCCGCAGCTACGGCATCCTCCACCCGCTGACGGTGCGCCGCCGCGGCGGGCGCTACGAGCTGGTGGCGGGCGAGCGGCGGCTGCGCGCGGCGAAGCTCATCGGGCTGCGCGAGGTGCCCTGTGTGCTGATGGACGTCAACATGGAGGACGCGGGGCTGATCGCGCTGATCGAGAACCTGCAGCGCCGCGACCTCGACTTCATCGAGGAGGCCAACGGCATCCGCCAGCTCATCCGCATGTTCGGCATGTCGCAGGAGGAGGCGGCGCGGCGGCTGAGCAAGTCGCAGTCCGCCGTGGCGAACAAGCTGCGGCTCCTCA
This sequence comes from Oscillospiraceae bacterium, assembly GCA_017447645.1. GTDB lineage: Bacteria > Bacillota > Clostridia > Oscillospirales > Oscillospiraceae > Limivicinus. The sequence continues at coordinate 4,910 of JAFSNA010000069.1, read as the reverse complement.
AGCTGCCGGAGGACGTGCTTGACACGCTGCGCTCCCGCGGCCTGAGCGAGCGCCACGCCCGCGCGCTGCTGCGCTTGAAGGATGACGAGGCGCGCCGCGCGGCGCTGCAGCGGATCATCGAAAAGGACATGACCGTGGCCGCGGCGGAGAGCTATATCGACGCGCTGCTCGCCAAGGCAGAGGAGCCGGAGACGGCCGCGGAGGGCAGGCGCAGCTTCGTCATGCGCGACCTGCGGCTTTTCCTCAACAGCGTCACGCGCAGTCTCGAGCTAATGCGCGAGGGCGGCGTCGCCGCCGATATGCAGAAGCGGGAGACCGCCGACGCTCTGATCCTGACGATCTCCATCCCGAAAGGGCGGACGGAGTAGTTTTTCGTTTTCGGAGGACGGGGGACGCCTTCCCGGCGTCCCGCCGTTCTCGCGCCCGGAAAAAACGAGAAAACCCCTTGCCATTCCCCGAAAACTGTGGTACATTAGCCCTTGTCAAAAGCGATGACGCGGGAAAATAGCGGAAACGAGCGCAACAGAGAGCCGGGGTCACGGGCTGAAAGCCCCGGTATGCGGCATCCTCCGCTTGGTTCGCCCGCCGAGCTCCGGCCAATCCCCGGCGCGCGGGACACGTTACGTCTCCAAAAGTGCGGTCGTTTTCAAACGGCCGAATCACGGGTGGTACCGCGGAAGTCCTGCTTTCGTCCCTGCATGTGGGGACGGGAGCATTTTTTATTGTCAAGAGGAGATACAAGCATGAAAGAATTGATGCAGAACCTGCGCGAGGCGGCGATCCGCGCGATCGCCGAGACCGTCGACATGGAGACGCTCGAGGCGCAGCGGGTCAGGTACCTCGGCAAAAAGGGCGAGCTGACGGCGATCCTGCGCCGGATGGGCACGCTGAGCGCCGAGGAGCGCCCGGTCATGGGACAACTGGCCAACGCCGTGCGCGCGGAGATCGAAACGGCGCTCGACGCGCGGCGCGAAGAGCTGTCGAAAAAACTGATGGAGCTCCGGCTCGAGAGCGAGACCGTGGACGTCACGCTGCCGGCAAAGGCGCATCGCCTCGGCCACAAGCACCCGATGTACAACGTCCTCGACCAGATCAAGGACATTTTCATCGGCATGGGCTTCGAGATCGTCGAGGGCCCGGAGGTCGAGCTGGCCGACTACAACTTCACCAAGCTCAACATCGACGAGGCCCATCCCTCGCGCGAGTGGACGGACACCTTTTATTTCACGCCCGACAGCCGCATCCTCCTGCGCACGCAGACCTCGCCCATGCAGGTCCACGCGATGGAGACGCGGCCGCTGCCCATCCGCATCATCGCACCGGGCCGCGTCTACCGCAAGGACGAGGTGGACGCCACGCACAGCCCGATGTTCCACCAGATCGAGGGCATGGTCGTCGACAAGGGCGTCACGATGGCGGACCTCAAGGCCACGCTGAACCTGGTCGTGGAGAAGATCTACGGCGCGGGCACGGTCACGCGCTTCCGGCCGCACCACTTCCCCTTCACCGAGCCGAGCTGCGAGCTGGACATCCGCTGCCACAAGTGCGGCGGCAAGGGCTGCCCGACCTGCAAGGGCGAGGGCTGGATCGAGGTGCTCGGCGCCGGCATGATCCACCCCAAGGTGCTCGCCGGCTGCGGCATCGACCCGGACGTCTACTCCGGCTGGGCCTTCGGCATGGGGCTCGAACGTCTCGCGATGGGCGAGTACAAGATCAACGACCTGCGTCTGATCTTCGAGAACGACAAACGCTTCCTCGAACAGTTCTGAAGAGGAGGAGGAAAAGAACATGGATCTTTCAAGAAAATGGCTCAATGAATTCGTCGATCTGCCGATCGAAGAAGTAGGCGACCACGCCTTCGCCGAGGCGATGAGCGTCTCCGGCTCGAAGGTCGAGGTCACGCGCGACCTCTCCGGGACGATCCGGAACGTCGTCGTCGGGCGCATCGTGAAGCTGGAAAAGCACCCGGACTCCGACCACATGCTCGTCGCGCAGCTGGACGTCGGCGGCCGCAGCGTCCAGATCTGCACCGGCGCGTGGAACGTGCACGTGGGCGAGCTGGTCCCAGCGGCGCTGGACGGCGCGCGGCTCCCGAACGGAGCCGAGATCCGCAGCGGCAGACTGCGCGGCGTCGCCTCCGAGGGCATGCTTTGCTCGCTCCGCGAGCTGGGCATGACCGCGCACGATTTTCCCGAGGCCGTCATCGTCCCCGCGGCGATCCTGGGCGACTATCATCCGCTCGATCCGAGCAAGCCGTCGATCTCCCCGGACATCAAGCCGGGCGATCGGATCTTCGGCAAGGTCTGCGCGGCGGAGGTCAGGGAGCTGATCAAGGAAGACGGCGAATGGCACTGCGAGCTCTCGCTCGGCGCGGAGGAGAGAGAAGTCCTCACGCCCTGCTCGAACCTGCACGCGGGCGACCTCGTCGCCTTCGACACGGAGAAGGAGCGCGTCTGCACGCTCGAGGATCTGCACGCGAAGCAGGAGGAGTTTCCGCACTGCATCACCGACGGCATCCTGATCCTGCCCCGGGATAAACGGCCCGGCGAGGACGTCGGAAAGCTGCTCGGTCTCGACGACCACGTCGTCGAGTTCGAGATCACGCCCAACCGCCCCGACTGCCTGTGCATGATCGGCCTCGCGCGCGAGACCGCCGTCACCTTCGGCAAAAAGCTCAAGCTCCACGAGCCGAAGGTCGAGGCGAAGGGAAAAGGAAATATCACGGACATGGCGAAGGTCGTCATCGAGGACGGCGAGCTCTGCCCGCGCTACACCGCGCGCATGGTGCGCAACGTGAAGATCGCCCCCTCGCCGGAGTGGATGCGCGAGCGTATCCGCAACGCCGGCATGCGCCCGATCAACAACATCGTCGACATCACGAACTACGTCATGCTCGAGTACGGCCAGCCGATGCACGCCTTCGACTTCTCCTGCGTCAAGGACGGCGAGATCCGCATCCGCCGCGCCCGCGCGGGCGAGACCATCACCACGCTCGACGGCGGCGAGCGGAAGCTGACGGAGAACATGCTGTGCATCTGCGACACGGAAAAGCCCGTGGCTGTCGCCGGCGTTATGGGCGGCGCGAACAGCGAGATCGTGGGTGACACGGCGATGGTCCTCTTCGAGAGCGCCAATTTCTCCGGCCCCTCGATCCGCCGCACGGCCACGGCGCTGGGCATGCGCACCGACTCCTCGTCCCGCTTTGAAAAGGGCCTGGACATCCAAAACACCGAAAAGGCGCTCGAGCGCGCCTGCGAGCTGGTCGAGCTGCTGGGCGCGGGCGAGGTCGTCCCCGGCGTGATCGACGCCGTGGCCGGCGAGATCAGGACCGCGAAGGTGAAGTTCGAGCCGGAGAAGATCAACGCCCTGCTCGGCACGGACATCGCGCCCGACACGATGAAGAAGATCCTGCTCGATCTCGGCTTCGCCTTCGACGGCGAGATGATCCTCGTCCCGTCCTGGCGCGGCGACGTCGAGCACTACTCCGACATCGCCGAGGAGGTCGCGCGCTTCTACGGCTACAACGAGATCCCCACGCGCTTCACCGGCACGGTCTCGACCTGCGGCGGCTTCAGCCCCGAGCAGCAGTGTGAGCGCCGCGTCGGCGAGATCTGCCGCAGCATGGGTCTCGACGAGATCATCACCTATTCCTTCATCAGCCCGAGCTACTACGACAAGATCCGCCTTCCGGCCGACTCGCCGCTGCGCGACAGCCTGAAGATCCTCAACCCCCTGGGCGAGGACACCTCGATCATGCGCACGACGGTCCTGCCCTCGATGCTGGAGATCCTCACGCGCAATTACAACTTCCGCAACGCCGAGGCCTTCCTCTACGAGATTGGCCGCGTCTACTTCAAACGCCCGGACGGTCTCGCGGACGAGCCGCGGATCGTCTCGCTCGGCGCCTACGGCGAGGGCGTGGACTTCTTCACGCTCAAGGGCTGGGTCGAGGAACTGCTCGGCGGCGTCTGCGCGGGCAAGCTGCGCTTTGCCGCGTCGCGCGAAAACCCCTCGTATCATCCCGGACGCTGCGCCGAGGTCTTCCTCGACGGCGACCGCGTCGGCGTCCTCGGCCAGATCCATCCGGCCGTGGCGGCGAACTACGGTGTGGACGCCGAGCTGTACTGCGCGGAGCTCTCCTTCGACGCGATCCTCGCGCACCGCGCGCCGCTGCCGGTCTACAGGCCGCTGCCGCGCTTCCCCTCGGTCAGCCGCGACATCGCCGTGGTCTGCGATGCATCGATCCCGGCGGGCGACATGGTCGAGTGCATCCTGGAAAACGGCGGGCAGTACCTCAAGGACTGCGCGATCTTCGACGTCTACACCGGCGGGCGCATCGCGGCAGGCCAAAAATCCGTGGCCTTCTCGCTGACCATGCGCGCCGACGACCAGACGCTTACCGACGAGCACGCCGAGGAGACGGTGCGCGCCGTCCTCGCCGCTCTGCGCGGGCGCTTCGGCGCGGAGATCCGGTAAACGGTTTCTCTTTGCCCGTGCGAAGGGAAAAACGAGCTCCAATCTCTTGCCTATGAGAGTTGTTCGGACCTGGAGACTTTGCGCCTTCGAGCCCCGTCCCCGCCCGTAGGGGCCGACGCCCCCGGCGGCCCGTCTTTATCGTGTTGACCGGGCGGGACGGCGTCCATTTTCTCTTTGCTCGTGCAAAGAGAAAGTGGACAAAAAGAGAAAGCACGCCAGGGGAGGGGATTTCGATTTCCCCTCCCCTGGACCCCTCCCTTGAAACGACAAAGGAGGGGACTTCTCCCCTCCTTTGATCCACCCTGTCGCTGTACTGTCTTTCGCGTTTTCGCTTCTGTATAGCCCACCTCGCAGGGGCGGCAGCCGCCGCCCCTGAACACGAGACCCGCGCTATGCGCTCGTAGGGGCCGCCGGGGGCGTCGGCCCCTACGGGC
>JAFSNA010000068.1 GCA_017447645.1 Oscillospiraceae bacterium | reverse complement strand
GACGAAAAGGTGCTCGAGCAGCTCAACATCCCCGCCGGCGTGCGCGCGCATATCGAGCAGGATATCGCTGCGGCCGAAAAGGAGCTGGACGACGACGCCGAAAGCATCATCACCAACGAGCGCTATGTCTACATCGGCAACATGCTCAAGGGCATTTACAAGAAAAAGGGCAAAGGTCAGCTCTCGACCTCCGATAAGATCGACAAGGTCGTGACCAACCGCATCCTCGCGCTGCCGATCTTTGCGCTCGTCATGTTCCTGGTCTACGCCCTGGCTATGGGCAAGTCCATCGCCGACGGCGGCATCGCCCTCGGCACCTTCCTGACCGACACGGCCAACGACGTGCTGGGCGACGCCTGGCTCAAGGAAGGCTCAAGGGCGATCCTCGAAGGCTGGGGCGCCGCGCCCTGGCTGATCGGACTGATCTCCGACGGTATCCTCGCGGTCGTCGGCGCGGTGCTCGGCTTCGTTCCGCAGATGCTCGTCCTGTTCCTGATGCTGTGCCTGCTGGAGGACTGCGGCTACATGGCGCGTATCGCCTTTATCATGGACCGTATCTTCCGCCGCTTCGGCTTGAGCGGCAAGAGCTTCATCCCGATGCTCGTCGCGACCGGCTGCGGCATCCCCGGCGTTATGGCCTCCCGCACCATCGAAAACGAGCGTGACCGCCGCATGACGATCATGACCACGACCTTCATGCCCTGCGGCGCAAAGCTGCCGGTCATCGGCCTGATCGCGGGCGCGCTCTTCGGCGGCAGCACCTGGGTCGCCACCTCCGCCTACTTCATCGGCATCGCGGCCATCGTGATCTCCGGCATCATGCTCAAAAAGACCAAACGCTTCGCGGGCGATCCCGCCCCCTTCGTCATGGAGCTGCCCGCCTACCATCTGCCCTCCTGGGGCAACGTCCTGCGCGGCACCTGGGAGCGCGGCTGGTCCTTCATCAAGCGCGCCGGTACGGTCATCGTGCTTTCTTCCATCATCATCTGGTTCCTCACGAGCTTCGGCCCCGTTAACGGCCGCTTCGGCATGGTCGACGAGCTCTATGAGGATGAAACGGTCGCCACCGAGGAATATGTCGCCTCCGTTTCCGAGCGTATGGGCATCCCCGAGGACGAGGTCGAGCCGATGGACGACTCCATCCTGGCCCGCGTGGCGCAGCCCGTCTCCGTTGTATTCAAGCCCCTGGGCTTCGGCGACTGGAAGCCCACCGTCGCGACTGTGACGGGCCTCGTGGCAAAGGAGAACGTAGTCGGCACCTTCGGCGTGCTCTACGCCTATGACGATCAGGAAGGCGAGGAAGAGCTGGAGGAGAACGGCGACCAGATCTGGGACAAGGTCGCGGAGGACTACGGCGAATTCTCCGGCGGACACGGCAAGCTCGCCGCCTACTGCTTCCTGCTCTTCAACCTTCTCTGCGCGCCCTGCTTCGCGGCCATCGGCGCGATCAAGCGCGAGATGAACAGCCGCAAGTGGACCTGGTTCGCCATCGCCTACCAGTGCGGCTTTGCCTGGGTGATCGCCTTCATCGTCTGGCAGGTCGGCCGTCTCTTCGCGGGCGGCATGAGCGTCGTCGGTCTGATCCTGGCGCTTGCCATGCTGGCGCTGCTTCTGTGGCAGCTCTTCAAGCCCTATAAGGAAGCGCAGAAGCTGACGGTCCAGTAAGACGCTCCTCTCTATTCTCTCCTGACGGCGGCGCTGTGGGTCTTCACCCCTCCATTCCCGCAGCGCCGCCACCTTTTCCGAAGGATGTGATCCCATGCTTGCGTGGCTGTCGGCCAATCTCATCAACATCGTGCTCGTCGCCGTCATCGTGCTGATCGTCGGTCTGCTGATCCGCAGCATGATCCGCGACAAAAAAGCTGGCAGAAGCTCCTGCGGCGGCAATTGCGCAGCCTGCGGCGGCTGCAGCTCCCGCGGCCGGTGCGAGGCGGCGTCCGGGAGGATGAACGGCCCTTCGGACAGCGCTTCCCGGTAAAGGAAAAAAGAAAAGCTGTCCCTCCGCGCTCTGCGGCCGGGGCAGCTCTTTTCTTTTTCCGAGACCGATGCGAAGCCCGGTCCGGCTTTCGGACACGGATCAAACGCAGAAACGGCATGACCCGAAGGTCATGCCGTTTCTGCAAATATCACAAAAATGCCGGAGCGCGAGATGCGTTCGGACGCCGCAGTCAGGACACGAACTGGTAGACCGTGAAGGCGGCGTAGGCGCACAGCAGCAGCACGCCCTGCCATCTGCCCATCTTTCCGCTGCGCAGCGGGGGCAGGCAGAGGATCGCCATGAGCGCGAGCATCAGCGGCAGATCGACGATCAGGCTGGAATTGAGCCCCGCGATCGTCTTCTCCGTCGGCACGGCGAAGGGATGGATCGTGATCGCCATGCCGCTGACGAGCACGATGTTGAACAGATTCGCCCCGATCACGTTGCCGAGCGAGAGCGCGCCGTGGCCTTTGACGAGGCTGGTGATCGCGGTGATCAGCTCCGGCAGGCTGGTGCCGAGGGCGACCATCGTCAGCCCGATCACGCTGTCCGGCACGCCGAGCGCCGCGGCGATCAGCGTCCCGTTGTCGACGAGGAAGCGCGCGCCGACCGCGATGGCCGCCGCGCCGACGACGAGGGCCAGCAGCTCCTTCCACAAGGGCTGCGGCGTGCTCTTCTCCTCTTCCGCGCTCTCCTCCTCGGCGAGCTCGGGGTGTTTTTTCATCTGCAGCGTTGAGAGGATCATATAGCCCACGAACACACAGAGATAGACGATGCCCATCCAGCGCGCGAAGCGTCCCGCCGTCCAGGCGACGACGGCGTAGCTGATCGCGGCGAGGAAGAAAAAGAGCGTCGGCAGGCGGAAGGTCTTCGGGTCGACCTTGCCCGGGCGGATGGCCACGGTCAGCGCGGCGATCAGACTGGTGTTGCAGATGACCGAGCCGATGGCGTTGCCGTAAGAGATGCCGGCGTTGCCCTCGATGGCGGCCTGCGAGGAGACCATGACCTCCGGCAGCGTGGTGCCGATCGACACGACGGTCGCGCCGATGAGGAGCTCCGGCAGGTGGAAGCGGTGGGCGATGCCGACGGAGCCGTCGACAAACCAGTCGCCGCCCTTGATGAGCAGCGCGAAGCCGAGCAAAAACAGCAAAACGGGTACGAGCATGGTTATTTCCCTCTTTTCATCTCGCTGAATCCTGTGCTGAGCAGATTATAGCCGCTCGCCGCGCAAAAAGCAAGCTCCGGATCCGAAGGGCGCCGGAGCGCGCCGCTTCGCCCCGCGGCTCCGGCAAAAGGAAAAACACAGCCGTCGGGCTGTGTTTTTCCTTTTTTACGTCCTGCTTTATTCTGGGAATATCTCCATCTCGAGATTCGAGAGCGCCCAGGAGCTGCAGGGGTGGACATAGCCCGCCCCGGCGTCGGCCAGGCGGCGGCCGTCCATCGACTCGGGGATGAATACCTCGCCGCCGATGAGGCGCGAGCGGCACCAGCCGCACTCGCCGCTGCGGCAGCGGGACGGCGCGGCGATCCCTGCGCGCTCGATCGCGGTGAGGACCGGCTCGTCGGCGCGCAGCGCGATCTCCTTTTCCTCGCCGAGGAAGTGCAGCGTCAGCGTATAGACCTGCGAGGCGTCCCCCGTGTAGCTCTTGAAATACTCCGGCGAGCTCGGCGCGGGGACGAACTCACGGCGGATATGCTTCTCGTCCAGGTCGAGCCCGGGGATCTCGTGAGAGAGGAAGTCGTGCATGGCGCGCGGGCCGCAGATGTAGAGCGTGTAGTTCTCCGGCGCGTACTTCTGGATCAGCTCGGCGTCGATGAAGCCGTGCTCGAAGCCCTCGGCCTTTTCCTCGCTGAGCACGTGGACGACCCTGACCTTGTCCGTCGCGGCGCAGATCTCCTCCAGCTCGGCGGCGTAGAGGATGTCCGCCTTCGTGCGGCTGCCGTAGAGCAGCGTCAGAGAAAAGTCCTCGACGCCGTCGCGGATCGCGCGGGCCATGGCCATGAAGGGCGTGATGCCGCTGCCGCCCGCGAGACCGACGACCTCTTTTTCGTCGCGCAGCGGCTCATAGCTGAAGGGTCCCTCCGGGCCGGAGAGCGTGACCTCGGTCCCGACTTCCCAGTTTGCGAGGATATAGTCGGAGACGAAGCCGTCCTGCGCTTTTTTCACGGTGATCTCATACTCGCCCTCGAGGGCGCGCGCGGGCGAGCCCGCCAGGGTATAAGGCCTGGCCGTGACGGCGCCGCCGATCTTCAGCTTGACGGACACATACTGTCCCGCGCGGAAATAGGCTAGCTTCCCTGCCTTGAGCACATAGGTCTTTGCGTCCTTGCGCGGGATGATCTCGCTGACGACGGCTTTCTGCTGCTTCGGATGCAGCGACTGCGCCAGACGGTTCACGCCGTACACGGCCGTGATGGGCTCGAGCGAGCCGCTGCGCAGGATCTCCCGCCTGCGGGGGACCATCTTCTTGAAGTGCAGCATGTCGAGGAGGCCGATCGGTTTAATGTGAAAATTAAACTTTTTCATAGTTCTCCTCCTTCATGTCCTTCATCGTCAGCTTCACGGCCATGT
>JAFSNA010000067.1 GCA_017447645.1 Oscillospiraceae bacterium | reverse complement strand
CAGGAGCGCGGCTTCGTTTACGTGCACACTCCCCTGATCACCGGGAGCGACTGCGAAGGCGCGGGTGAAATGTTCCGGGTCACCACCATCGATCCCGCCGATCCGCCCCGCACCGCGTCGGGCGCGATCGACTACACGAAGGACTTCTTCGGCAAGACCACCGGTCTGACCGTGTCCGGCCAGTTGGAGGGCGAGACCTACGCACACGCCTTCCGCAAGATCTAACCTTCGGCCCCACCTTCCGCGCCGAGCATTCCAACACCCCGCGCCACGCGGCCGAGTTCTGGATGATCGAGCCCGAGATCTGCTTCGCCGATCTGGAGGACAACATGGCGCTGGCCGAGGATATGCTGAAATATCTGATCGACTATTGCCTGGAGACCTGCCCCGAGGAAATGAAGTTCTTCAACGATTTCATCGACAAGGGCCTTCTGGAACGGCTCGACGCGGTCAGAAAGGCCGATTTCGCCCACGTGACCTACACCGAAGCGGTGGAGCTTCTGGAAAAGAACAACGACAACTTCGATTACAAGGTCTTCTGGGGCGCCGACCTTCAGACCGAGCACGAAAGATTCCTGGCGGAAAAGACCTTCCGGCGCCCGGTGTTCGTCACCGATTACCCGAAGGAAATCAAGTCCTTCTATATGCGTCAGAACGACGACGGCAAAACCGTCGCGGCCATGGACCTCCTCGCTCCCGGCGTGGGCGAGATCATCGGCGGCAGCCAGAGAGAGGAACGTCTCGACGTGCTGGAAGCGCGCATGGACGAGCTGGGGCTGCGCAAGGAGGACTACTGGTGGTATCTCGACCTGCGCCGCTACGGCAGCTGCCGCCACGCCGGCTACGGCCTGGGCTTCGAGCGCATGGTCATGTACCTCACGGGCGTGTCCAACATCCGCGACGTCGAACTGCATCCGCGCACGACCGGCAACGCCGACTTCTAAGAGCGGAGCGGCAGAAAAAAACACCCGCAAATCTGCAGAAAACGCACGTTTTCTGCAGATTTTTTTCTTCTCCTTTCCCACCTCTTCCCGCTTCCCTCCCGCCCGGCGGCGGGGCCCGGGGCGGCGAAAGTGCGAAAAAATACCAAATCGGGATATAGAAAAAAGGCCGCTTTGGTATGCTGTTTCTCGTCGATACACTTTAATAAAAATATTCGACAGACCCTTCACGGCCCGGCGCGGAGCGAGCTCGCCCCGGCGCGGGACCGCCGGGGCCTTCTTTTACGGAAAACAAGGAGAACAGGATTCATGAGCGGAAAGCACGGCAAGAAAAAGAAAACGAGCCCCGTCGGCGCGATCGTCGCCGCGGTGCTGATCCTCGCGCTGCTCGCAGGAGGGGGCTTTTTCCTCCGGGGCGCGCTGCAGAAGAGAAACGCCGTGCCGCCCCAGACCGTGCTGGCGGAGTATCTCGATTCCCTGGGCGCGATGAGCGCCGACGAGCTGGCCGCCGCGGCCGGGGTCAAGGCCCCCGCGACGGAGGACGGCCGTGCGCTGCTCAAGCTCAGCGCGGAGTTGTTTTCGATCGGCGCGGCGCGCTCCGAGATCCCCGACGGGACGAACGCCGAATTGCCCGTCGAGATCACGGCGCTCGACGTGAGCAGGCTCTCCGCCCCGCTGAACGCCGCGGTCAACGGCGCATTGGCTGACGCGGTCGAAAATGCGCGCGTCGCTTCCGAGGTCTACGACGAGAACTGGCAGTTCCGCGGCGAGCTTGTGCGCCGCGTCTTTTCCGAGCGGCTCTCTTCCGGAGAGCTTGATCTTGCCGAATACCGCCGCAGCGTGCCGCTCACGGCGCGCCTGAGCTATGACAAGGGCGTGTGGACGCTCGACAACGCCGCCGAACTCACGGCCTCGCTCTTCCCCGCCGAGCTCGCCGACCCCGACGCCGCGGCGGAAAAGCTCTTTGCCGAGGCCACGGCAGAGCTGGTTTATGTCCCCAAGCGCTATTCTCTTCCCGTGGGCGTTCTGGCCGGTGAGAAGCCGCTGGAGGAGAACTTCGGCAGCACGCGCGACAAGAGCGAGATCCGCGCCCTTCTCGAGCGGCCGGAGGCGAAGGCCCTCATCGGCGGCCAGACGCTCGCGTGGAACGAGAGCATCGAACTGCTGGACGACACGCCGATCCATTATTACCTCGACGAGACGATCCTGGTCCTCACCTGGCAGGAGCTGACGGACAAGGCGGTAGGCACCTTCTCCGAAATCATCGTAGCCGACGGGTCGCAGCTGATCCGCCGCATCACCGGCGACGACGGAAAGGCGCAGGAGTACAAGTTCACGACCACCTTTGCCAAAGACAGCAACGCCGTGCTGGCCATCAGCGGCGACTTTTACATGTTCGTCTACCGCGACAGCGCCCTGGAGGTGCAGAACCGCAGGATCGTCCAGTTCTGGCAGAAGAAGGTCGACACCTGCTTTTTCGACACAAAGGGCGATATGATCTTCGTCCCGCCCGAGTATTTCGATGACGAGGCGGCCTGCGAACAGTTCATCGCCGACAACGACATCGTCTTCTCGCTGTCCTTCGGCCCGGTGCTGATCGACGAGGGCAAAGACGTCACGCCGGAGAAATACCCCTTCGGCGAGATCAACGACACTTACGCCCGCGCGGCGATCGGTATGCTCGGCGAGCGGCACTATCTGACGATGGACATCAATTACAGCCCCATCCACTACTATCTCGCCACACTCCGCCAGGCGACCGACGCGATGCTTGCCCACGGCTGCGTGAAGGCCTACGCCCTCGACGGCGGCGAGACGGCGCACACCGTGTTCCGCGGCGAGGTCATTAACCCGCTGCAGAAGCCCTGGGAAAAGAAGATCAGCGACGCGCTGTGCTTCGTCAGCGCCTACCCCGGCGAGGGCTGAGCACGGGAGGAATACGGAAGATGAAAAAGCTGTGCAGAGCGCTCTGCCTGCTGCTGGTCCTCGCGCTGCTGCTGCCCTGCGCCGGCGCGTTTGCGGAAAAAGAGACGCCGAAATGGGAATACCATTTTGACGCCGACTTCTCACAGGAAACGCTGGGCGAAGCGCTCGAGCGCTATCTGGCCAAAAAGAGCCTGCCGAAAAGCTTCATCGCGATCGGCTGGTATGAGTTCGACAGCGGCGAGGAATGGTATTACAACCCGGATCTTTTTCTGGATGTCGCGAGCACCTATAAGATGCCTCTGGCGATGGTCTATGCCGACAAGATCGCCGCGGGCGAGCTCACAGAGGAGGACAAGATCGGCCATTACGTGCTGAGAGACGCGCTGGAGAAGATGCTGATCGACTCCAACAACTTCGCAAGCAGTAAGCTGCTGACGAACCTGTCGCCGCTTGTCACGGACTTCAAGCGGATGATCATCCCGTACGGCGGCCTTGACGAGAGCGAGCTGCCGGAGAGTTATTTCCGCGGCAACAGCTATTCGCCGCGCTTCCTCATCGGCGTGCTGCGTACGCTCTATGAAAACGAGGAGAAATACGCGCTGGTGCTCGATCTGCTGAAGCAGGCGCGGCCGGACGACTATTTCAGCCGCTACCGCGGCGAGATCGAGGTCGCGCACAAGTATGGCTCAGACGAGGGCTATATCTGTGACTGCGGCATCATCTATGCGGAGCGCCCCTTCGCGCTGTGCGTGATGAGCTACGGCATCAGCGGCGCGCAGTTTATCATCAGCGAGATCGCGCGCATCGCGATGGACTACGCCGAATACAGGGCCGCGCACCCCTTGCCTGAGCCGACGCCGGAGCCCGCTCCCGTCCCGACCCCCGCTCCCCCGCCTGTGTCGACGCCGCAGCCGGAGCCTGTGTCGACGCCGCGGCCGGAGCCTGCGTCGACGCCGCAGCCGGAGCCTGCGCCCTCTTCGGACCCGGAGCAGGAGACGCTTCTGCCGCTTGTACCGCTCGCACTCGCGGGCAGCGCGGCGTATCTCGCGCTTCTCTTCCGGCTGAAACGGAGAAAAAACGAAGAGAAGGCAGAATAAGAAAAATT
>JAFSNA010000066.1 GCA_017447645.1 Oscillospiraceae bacterium | reverse complement strand
TGACATTCTATGCCCGGGGGGATTTTGTTGTGTTTTTCGCGCTCTCAGCGGATCGTGTCCAGGATGATCCCGCAGATCCGGTCCGTCGCGTCCGGGACGGAGAGCGAGAGCATCGCCTGGCGCATCGTGTCGAGCTTTTCCCTGTCGGAGAGCAGGCGCCTGATCTCGTCGAAAAGGCTCGCCGCGTCGAACTCGCCCTCCAGCAGGACCTTCGCGCCGCCCGCACGCTCGAGCACGCGCGCGTTCTTCTCCTGGTGGTTGTTCGTGACATTTGGCGAGGGGACGATGATCGCAGGTCTGCCCAGGAAGGTCAGCTCCGCAAGGGAGGATGCGCCCGCGCGGCAGAGCACGAGATCGGCGGCCGCCATCACGCGCGGCATGTCGTAGATGTAACGTCTCACATCCGCGCCGAAGGCCTCATGGTCCGGGGCGCTTTTTTGAAGCTTCCCGCACAGCTCGTCGTAATACTTGCCGCCCGCCGCGTGGACGAGGCGGAAGCTTTGATCGTCCTTCATCATCGGGATCAGCTCGGCCATGACGGCATTCATATGTCCCGCGCCGAGCGAGCCCCATACCGACACGACGAGCGGTTTGTCGTTCGATATGCCCAGCTGCTTTTTTGCCGTCTCCTTCGTATAGCTCGAAAAGCTGCCGCGCACCGGCGTGCCTGTGACGATCACCTTTTCCGGGCTGGCATAGTGTTCCCGGCTGTCCTCGAAGCCGACCATGACCCTGTCCACTTTGTCGGAGAGCAGTCTCGTCGTGAGCCCGGGGAGGGCGTTGCTCTCATGCACGAGCGTGGGGATATGCAGTCTCGACGCGGCCGTCAGTACGGGGAAGCAGACATATCCGCCCGTGCCGATCACGGCGTCGGGCTTGAACTGACGGATGATCTTCTTTGCCTTTTCGGTGGAAACGGCCACGTTTTTGATCGTGTTGATGTTGTGCGCCATGCCCTGCAGGCTGCGTTCACGGCTGATGTTCGTGATCTCGATCTCGCGGATCTCGTATCCCTCGCGCGGGACGAGCTCGGTCTCCATCATGCCCCTGGCGCCGATAAAGAGGATCTCGCAGCCGCCGAGCAGTTCCCGCAGCCTCCCGGCAATGGCCAGCGCGGGATTGATATGGCCGGCCGTGCCGCCGCAGGTGAACAGAAATCTCATCGGGGTGCGCCTCCTTTTTCTTTCTATACGCTCTCCGCCTCGCGCGAGGCGCTCAGCACGATCCCAAGCTCCGCGAGCTGGAGGATCAGCGCCGTGCCTCCGTAACTGAAGAGGGGCAGTGAAATGCCCGTGCAGGGCAGCAGATTGGTCACGACCGCCACGTTCAGGAACACCTGCAGCGCAAGCAGCGTGGTGATGCCCGCCGTAACGAGGAAGCTGAAGGGATCGCGGCAGCGCAGCGCGATCCGGTAGCCGCGCAGGATCAGCAGCGCAAACAACAGCAGCACCAGCGCCGCGCCCAGGAAACCGAGCTCCTCGCACAGAACGGAAAAAATAAAGTCGTTGTGCTCCTCCGGCAGATACAGGTATTTCTGCCTGCTCCCGCCCAGCCCGACGCCGCCCAGGCCGCCCGATCCGATCGTATAGAGCGACTGGACGATCTGGTAACCCTCGTCCGAGGAGCCGGAGAAGGGATCCCGCCAGGTGCTGATGCGCGTGGAGGCATAGGGGAAGAAGATCAGCAGCACGCCCAGGGCGGCGCCCGCCGCGCCGAAGGCCGCGGCAAACCAGCCGAGCGGCGCTCCCCCGAGGAAGAGCATCGCCGCGCCGATCGCAAGAATGATGATCGAGGCGGAAAAATGCGGCTCGAGCATAAGCAGAGCGACGATCGCGGCCAGGATCAGCGCAAAGGGAAGGATCCCCTCCCGGAAGCTGCGCATGCGGCCGCGCCTGCGGCAGATCATCGCCGCGAAAAGCAAAACGACGGCAAGCTTTGCCAGCTCCGAAGGCTGCAGCGTCAGCGAGCCCACGCCGAGCCAGCGCCGCGAGCCGTTGGCTTTGACGCCGACGAAGGGCACGAGCGCGAGCAAAAGCAGCGTCAGCGCCATGAAATGCGGGGCAAAACGCCTGTAGAAGCCCATCGGGAAGCGCGAGGCGAGCAGCATCGCGCCGACGCCCGCGGCGGCAAAAATCAGCTGGCGGATGAAGTAATAGGCGGCGTTGCCTCCTGTGACGTGCGCCGGATCGTAGCTGGCGCGCGGAAAGCTCGCCGACAGGACCATGATCACGCCGAAGGAAAGAAGGATCAAAACCAGGATCAGAAAGAAGCGATCGACTTCCTTCTTCCTCTCCTCGCCGCGCAATACGGAAAAGTCGGCGAGGCGGGCCGTGTCGTAACGCACGTCTCCCACCTCCCCGGCTTTTTCAACTCACATGGCGTAGCGCTGAAACACTCCAATAAAGGATATGATGCAGAACAGCAGCGTTATGCCTGTGAAGAGGACAAAGAGTTCTTTTTCGCTCCATTTTTTTCCGGTCCAGCCGCCCATCTCCAGATGGTGGTGGAAGGGCGCCATCTTGAACACCCGTTTGCCGTGGCTGAGCTTGAAATAGCCGACCTGGATGATGTCCGAGAGCGTCTCGATAATGAACATGATGCCGATCAGGACGAGGATCAGCGGCATGTCGTAGGCAAAGGCCATCGCGGCGATCGCGCCGCCGAGGAAGAGCGAGCCCGTGTCTCCCATGAAGACCTTGGCCGGGTTGAAGTTATAGACGAGGAATCCCATCAGCCCGCCCAGCAGGGCCGAGGCGAAAATGCCCAGCTCGAAAAACTCCTTGCCCCAGGCATAGGTGACCGCGACGAAGAAAAAGCACACGGGCAGCGAGGTGCCGGTGGCGAGCCCGTCCACTCCGTCGGTAAGGTTGACGGCGTTGACGGTGCCGACGATCACGAAAGCGGCAAAGACGAAGTAGAGCCATTCCGGGACCGGAACGGTCGTGTTGGAGAACGGGATATACAGGTTCGGGCGCACGAAGCCAATACGCCGCATCAGAAAGATGAACACGAGCGCGGCGGAGAGCTGCAGCAGGAACTTCATGCCGGCCGAAAGCCCGAGATTCTGCTTGTTCTTGATCTTCTCCCAGTCGTCGAGGAAGCCGATCGCGCCGAAAACCAGCGCAAAGAGGAACACAAAGAGGTGGACGAACTTTCCGCGCATCATGCTCGGAAAGCCGATCGTCAGAACGGCAAGCAGAACGCCGAGGATGAACATGACGCCGCCCATCGTGGGGGTGCCGCTTTTTTTCTTGTGCCATTCGACTTCGCTCTTGATGTTCTGGCCGGCCTTCTGCCTGCGCAGCCATGGGATGTAGAACCTGCCGAAGCCGGTCGCAAACAGAAACGCCAGAATAAAGGCGCACATCAGCTGTATCGTCATCTATGATCCCTCATGATTGTTTTCTTCTCTCAAGGTACTCGGCCACGATCTCACGCTCGTCCATGTGGTGCTTTTCGTGCCCCACGATCTGGTAGTCCTCATGGCCCTTCCCGGCAAGCAATATTACATCACCCGCGCGGGCCTTGTCAATAGCCGTGCGGATGGCCTCCGTCCGGTCGCAGACGCGCAGAACGGGCGTCGTCTTTCCGCGGAAGCCCTCCATGATCTCGTCGATGATGGCCTCGGGCTCCTCGGTGCGGGGATTGTCGCTCGTGACGATGCACAGATCGGCGTTATCCGCCGCGATCGCGCCCATGATCGGCCGCTTGAGCCGGTCCCGGTCGCCGCCGCAGCCGAAAAGCACGATCAGCCGCCCGCGCGTGACAGGGCGCAGCGTTTTGAGCACGTTTTCCAGCGCGTCCGGCTTGTGGGAATAGTCGATGATGATCGCATAGTCCCCGTCCGTCGGCACGCTCTCGAGCCGGCCCTTGACGCCCTTCGCATCGCGCAGCGCGTCCGCGCAGTCCTCGAGCGAGAGCCCGAGCACAAGTCCCACGGCCATCACGCCCAGCGCGTTGTGCACGGAAAAGAGCCCGGGGATCGCCAGCGAGGTCTGCGCCGTTTCGCCGGCGAAAGCGGCCTCAAAGCGAACGCCGGAAGCGCTCAGCTCTATCTTTTCGGCCCGAAGGTCGGCGTCCTCCCGCTCGGCCGCGAAGCTCAGTATCGGACAGTCGGCGTCCTCGGTCATATAATCGGCCCAGGCGTCGTCGGCGTTGACGCAGGCGGCGGAGCACATGGAAAAGATCTTCTTTTTGGCCGCGGCGTATTCCTCCATCGTGTGATGGAAGTCCAGATGATCCTGCGAGAGATTGGTGTAGAGCGCCACGTCAAAGTGCACGCCCGCCACGCGCTCGAGCGCGAGCGAATGCGAGGAGACCTCCATGACGACGTGCGTGCAGCCCGCGTCCGCCATACGGCGGAAGAGCTTCTGCAGCTCATAGCTCTCGGGCGTGGTGAATTCGGAATGCAGGAATTCCTCGCCGATCATGTGACCGTTCGTGCCAATGAGGCCCACCTTCGCGCCAAGCTTCGTTTCCAGCATGTGCTTGACGAGATAGCTCGAACTCGTCTTTCCGCTGGTGCCGGTGATGCCGATGAGCGTCATCTCCCGCACCGGATCTCCGAAGAGATTGCGGCTGGCCAGAGCAAGGCCGAGACGGCAGTCTCCGATCTGCACATAGGGCGTTCCGTCCGTCGGAACATCCTCGCATAGAACTGCTGCCGCGCCCTTCTCCATGGCGGCGGGAATAAAGCGGTGGCCGTCGGAGGAAAAGCCCTTGACGGCGACGAAAAGATCGCCCGGCTCGGTCCGGCGGGAATCGTAGCTGACGCCGCCGATCTCCGTATCCATGTCCGCCGAGGCGGAGAGCACATCCAGATCTTTGAGTATTTCGGACAGTTTCATATCGATTATCCTTTTAGTATTTTCCCAGCATCCCGTCGTCGGAGGAAAGCAGCGAGACCTCAATCACGCTGCCGTGCGCCGCCTGCGTGCCTGCGGCAAGACTCTGCGTGCCGACGCATTGGTCCTCTCCGTCCGTGACGGCGCTGAGAGAATGGACATAGATCCCCAGTCGGGACAGGGTATCACGCGCCTCATTATAGCGCATTCCGATCAAATTGGGAACACTTTCTTTTTCATTCGACATCTCCGCTCCCAGATACAGGATGATCTCGGTGCCGCGGGCGATCTCGCAGTAAGGCGCGGGCAGCTGAGCCGTAACGGTCTCGCCCTCGCCGATCGTGCGGTAGCGCAGTCCCGCCTCTCGCAGCGTTTTGCCCGCCTCGGCAAGGCTTTTGCCGACCGTCTGCGGCATGACGGAATCCATAGCGGCCCGCTCGGCGTCGCTGTATGTCGGCCTGACGCCCAGATAGGGCAGGATATCCGCCATCATCCTGCCGACGAGCGGCGCGGCCATCTGCCCGCCGCTGATGTAGATGCCCGTCTCGTTTGAGGGCGTGTCGAGAAAGACCAGCAGTGCGATCTGCGGATCGTCCGCAGGCGCAAAGCCGATGAAGGAGACGATATACTGCTTCTCCCCCGTCGCGGCCTCAAGGCTGACCTTTTCGCTCGTCCCGGTCTTGCCGCCGATGCGGTAGCCGGCCACGGCCGCGTTGCGTCCCGTGCCCTCATTGGGGTCGCCGACGACCTGTTCAAGGATACCGCGCACTTTTTCGCTGGTCTCCTCGGAGATCACGCGGCGTACAAGCTCCGGCTCTCGGTGCATGAGCACCGTCCCGTCCGGCGCGAGGATCTCGCTGACGACGTAGGGCTTCATCAGCCTGCCGCCGTTGACGCAGGCGCTGACGGCCGTGATGAGCTGCAGCGGCGTGATCGTAAAGGTCTGGCCGAAGGAGGCCGCCGCGAGCTGGGACAGGTTGCGCTCGGAGCAAAACGTGTTCCGGCTCCACCAGATGCTGCCGCTCTCTCCCGCCAGATCGATGCCCGTGCGCGCGCTGAGATTCTCATCCGGGTCGTCTGTGAGAGAGAGAAAGCCGAAGGCGTCGCAATAATCATAAAATCTCTCGGCGCCGACGCGCAGGCCGATGTTGACGAAGGCTGCGTTGCAGGAGTGCTGCACGGCCTGCGTCAGCGTCTGGGAGCCGTGGCCGCCGTCCTTCCAGCAGCGGATCGGGCTCGTTCTTCCGACGACGCTGACATGGCCGGGGCAGTAAAAACCGTCGCTCATTCGGACCGCGCCGCTGTCGAGCGCCATCGACAGCGTGATGATCTTGAAGGTCGAGCCGGGCTCATAGGTGTCGGAGAGGGCCTTGTTGCGCCACTGCCTCTGCTGGAAGGCGCGCAGCAGCTCCGCGGCCTCCTCGGGGCTCGCCGCCGCGTCCACGACGGCCTGCGCTTTGTCGCTGACGGCGAGGAAGTTGTTGAGGTCGTAATTGTCCAGCGAGGCCATGGCCAGGATCGCGCCGCTGTTCACATTCATCGCGATCGCGCCGGCTCCGTTGCGGATGTCGTAGTCGACGACGGCCTGCTTGAGATGCTTTTCGATATAATACTGGATCGTCGAGTCGATCGTCGTGACGATACCGCAGCCGGCCGCGCCGGCGGAATGCTCGGCGTATTCCTCAAAGAGCAGATCCGCGCCGTAGGCGTTCACCTCGCGCGCCGTAGCTCCCGCCCCGCCCTCGAGCCAGGCGTTGTACTGCGCCTCGATCCCCTCCAGGCCGACGTTGTCCGTGCCGACAAAGCCGATCAGATGGCAGGCGAGTGAAGAGTTGGGATAATAGCGCTTCGTATCCGTCTCCAGGCGTACGCCCTTGAGATCGTGCTGCCGCTTGAACTCCCTGATCTGCTGCGCCGTCTCCCGCTCGACCTTGCGCGCGACGGTCACATACCACGAGCCCGTGCGCGAGGCCTTTTCCAGGATCTCGTTCCGGTCGATCCCCAGGATCCCGGAAAGCCCGTCCGCGATGAGCTCCCTGTCCTCGCCGTACATTTCGATCTCGACGGGGCTGAGGTAGACGTTGTCCACCGATGCGCTGACCGCCAGGGGGAAACCCCTGCAGTCGCAGATCGTGCCGCGCTCGGGCGAGGCGGGCGCCTCGCGCAGCTGCTGGGCGATCGCAAGGGATTCGTATGTTTCGTGGTCTGTGATCTGCAGCCTGTACAGCCGCCCCAGAAGCAGGACAAAGGCGGCGATGCCGCACACTGCCATGAGAAACAGCGTGCGGCGGAGCATGCCGATGCCCGGCGTGTTTTTCCAGTTGTTCTTCGACATAGAGCGCTCCCGTAAAAACAGATCGTTCGTCTATCTTTATGCCGGGTCTTCTTTCTCTATGCCGATCTCCACGATCTGATCGCCGCGGCAGCGGCGCATCCCCAGCTCTTCCTCGGCGCGGCGTTCTATCTCGCCGATGCTCTCGCGCCCGGCGAGGCGGACGGAGAGGATCCGAATATCCCTTTCCAGCGCCGAGCGCTCGCTCCGCAGCCCGCGGATCTCTCGCTCGACGGCGCGCAGACGGATCTGCGTGCAGAGCGCCAGGAAAAGCAGCAGCGCCGCCAGCAGAAAACAGGCGGTGCGGACGAAAGCCCTCTCTCTGCGGCGGCGCATCTCTATACTCTCTCCGCCACGCGCAGCTTGGCGCTTCGCGCGCGGGGGTTCTCTCTTATCTCCTCTTCGCTCGGCAGGATGGGCTTCCTTGTCACGCTGCGCAGCGTCTGAACGAAGCCGCAGGTGCAGATCGGCGCCTCGCGCGGGCAGGTGCAGCCGTTTTCCCGGCGGGCGATGCCGGTCTTGACGATACGGTCCTCCAGCGAATGAAAGCTGATCACGCACAGCCGGCCGCCCTTGCGGAGCATATCCGGCGCCGTGTCCATCATCCGTTCCACCTCTCCGAGCTCGTCGTTCACCGCGATGCGGATCGCCTGGAAGCTGCGCTTGGCTGGATGCTGCTTTTCCCGCAGCGCCGCGGCGGGCATGGCGGATCGGATGATCTCGACGAGCTCCCCCGTCGTCTCGATCGGTCTTTCCGCGCGGCGTGCGAGGATCGCGGCCGTGATGCGGCGGGCGTAGCGTTCCTCGCCGTAATCCCACAGGATGCGGTTGAGGCGGTTTTCGTCCCATTCGTTGACCACCGTCCGGGCCGTCAGCGGCGCGGAGGCGTCCATGCGCATGTCCAGCGGCGCGTCGTGCTGGTAGGAAAAGCCGCGCGCCGTCTCGTCGAGCTGCGGCGAGGAAACGCCGAGATCGAACAGCATCCCGTCCGCTCCGTCCAGTCCGAGCGAGCGGAGGATCCCGGCCGTGTCAGAGAAATTGCCGTGCACGAAGCTGATCCGGTCACGCCAGGGCTCCAGCCGTCGGGAAGCGCGCTCGATCGCCGTCTCGTCGCGGTCGATGCAGACGAGGCGGCCGCCCCGGAGACGCTTCGCGATCTCCAGCGAGTGGCCGCCCAGACCGAGCGTCCCGTCGACGTAAACGCCCTCGGGGTCGATATGCAGATTGTCGATGCACTCCGTCAGCAGGACGGATACGTGTCTCGGCTCGTCCATCTTAAAAATCCAGCTCCTCCATGGCCGCGGCGATATTCTCGGGCGTCGATTCGGCGTCGTAGACGCTCTTCCAGGCCTCGCTGTCCCACAGCTCCGCATGGTTGTTGCATCCCACGACGGTCACGTTCTTGACAAGACCCGCGTACGCGCGCAGATTCTGCGGGATGATCGTCCTGCCCTGGCTGTCGAGCTCGCACTTCGCCGCGTGGGCGAAAAGCGGGCGCATCCTGCGCTGTCTGACATAGGGCATCGCGCTCACCTTGTCCGAAAAAAGCCGCCAGCTCTCTGCGCTGTAAACGCAGAGACAGCGATCCATCGATACGGTCATATAAAAGATCTCGCCCAGCTCTTCTCTGAGCTTGGCGGGGATAAAAATCCTGCCCTTGCTGTCAAGGGAATGCTGATACTCGCCTGTCATTTTCCTGCCCTTACCCTTCCTCTTCTCTCCATTTTGCTCCACTTTACCCCACTTCTGATTCAATTATAGGGGGCGTTCGAGGAAAAAGCAAGCGAAACTTTTTGTCTTTTTTTGTCTTATTTTCAGCGTTTTTTTCTCGTTTTTCGGCATCACAACATGTGGAAAAGCAAGTGCTCCCGGGCCCAAAATATAGGCCCGGGAGCACATGATCCGCGATCGTTCAGTCCTGCGCGGGGACTTCTTCGCTCTTTCCCTTCGCAACGGCGGCCCCGGCGCTGCGGAAAGCGCCGCGGGAGTTCTGTACGGTGGCGAGCGCGGAGGAAATGCTCTCCTCCGTCTGACGCATCAGATCGTCGACATAGTCGGCGGCGATGCGGCGCAGCTCGCGGGATTTGTTCTCGGCGGCGGCGATCATCTCGGCGCTTTTTTCCTTCGCGGTCTTGACGATCTCCTGCTCCTCGACCATCAGGCGCGCCTTTTCCTCGGCGCTCCGGCGCATGGCCTCGGCTTCGCGCTTGGCGTTGCCGATGAATTCGTCCCTCGCGGCGACGAGACGCTTTGCCTCGGCAAGGGCGCTGGGCAGATTGGCCTTGATGTCGTTGATGATCTCGATGGCCTTGTCGCGCTCGATGATGCACTTGTCGTTTCCGAGCGGAACGCCCCATGCCTCGGTCACCATGCCGTAGAGGATGTCGAGCAGTTCAATGACGTCGTTGTTGTTATCCATTGTTCTTCCCCCATTGTTTGGCTTTTGTTTCGATCTCCGTGATCAGCTCGCTCGGCACCAGGCCGGTGAGGTCGGCCCCGTAGCGGGCCATCTCCCGTACGACCGACGAGCTGAGAAAGGTGTACTTGCCGCTGGCCGTGAGGAACATGGTCTCCAGCTCGGGATTGATGTTCTTGTTGATGAGGTCCATCTGGAACTCATACTCGAAGTCGGAGGCCGCGCGCAGGCCCTTGACGATCACGGGGTTCTCGAAGCGGCGGACGTATTCCGCCAGCAGAATATCGGAGCTGTCCACCGTGACGTTCTCATAACGGATGCAGGCGCGCCGCACCATGTCCACACGCTCCTCCGCCGTGAACATCGGCGAGGTCTTCGTGGAATTCTTCATGATGCACACGACGACCCTGTCAAAGATCCTGGAGGCCCGGCGGATGATGTTGAGATGGCCGAGTGTGATCGGGTCGAAGCTGCCCGGGCAGATGGCGGTCCTCATAGGCTGTTCTCCCTGGTGTAGGTACAGATCTTGACCTTTCCGTAGCGATATTCCCTGAGCTTGCGGTACGGCGCGGTCATGTCGGCGAGCGGCGTTTCATGCCGCGCTTCAACGATTATTATACCACCTTCGGATAAGATGTCAATCTGATTGATCAGGCGCAGGACCTCGTCATACAGGCCGGAATCATAAGGCGGATCGACGAAGATGAGGTCGAATCGGCCGCAGCTTTTCAGGTAAGACAGCGAGTCGCAGCAGAGCACCGTGCCGGAGAGGCCGCAGGTCTTGAGGTTGTCCTTGACGATCTGAATGGCGGCGCGGTCGCGGTCGATAAAGACGGCGCCCGCCGCGCCGCGGCTGAGAGCCTCGATCCCCAGCTGGCCGGTCCCGGCGAAGAGGTCCAGCACGCGCCTGCCCTCGATGTCGAACTGGAGGATGTTGAACACGGCCTCCTTGACGTTGTCGGAGGTTGGGCGGATGTCGTAGTTTTCGGGCGTTCTGAGGCGTCTGCCCCGTGCGCTGCCGGTGATGACTCTCATTTACTCCTCCTCTTCCTTTTCCCCGCGGAAATAGGCCCGGACCGCCTGTGCGGTGTTTCTCGGCACAGCGGCGCAGAGCTCCTCCAAAGAAGCCTCCCGGATCGCCCGCACCGATTTGAAATGCGCGATCAGCTCCTCGCGGCGCTTCTTTCCCACGCCGGGGATCTTCTCGAGCGTCGAGCCGTAGCTCTCGGCGCGGAGAGAGCGCTGATACTCGATCGCGCTGCGGTGCGTCTCCTCCTGGATGTTCCCCACCAGGGAGAACACGGCCTGATTGCCGGATATGCCGATCTCCCGCCCCTCGGGCGTGACGAGCGCGCGGGTGCGGTGCCGATCGTCCTTGACCATGCCGAAGATCGGCAGGGAAAGGCCCAGCTCCCGCGCGGCGCGCAGAGCCGTCGCCGCGTGCTCCCTACCGCCGTCTATCAGCATCAGATCCGGCAGGGGCGAAAACCTCTCGTCGCCGTCGAGATAGTGCCGAAGACGGCGCGTCAGGGTCTGATACATGCTGGCGTAGTCGTCCGCCTGATCGAGACCGCGAATGCGGAACCTGCGGTAATCGCGCTTGAGCGGCCGTCCGTCGACGTGCACGGTCATCGCCGCGACAATGCCCGTGCTGCCGAGGTTGGAGATGTCATAGGCCTCGATCCGATGCGGAAAGGTCTCGAGTTCCAGCGCCTTCTGCAGCCACTCGAGCGTTTTGCTGCGGCGCTGGGCCTGCGTCGTGCGGCGCAGGATCTCCTCGCGTGCGTTGACGGCCGCGCTCTCGACGAGGCGCAGTCTCTCGCCGCGCCTGGGGACCTCGATCACGGTCTTTCTGCCGGAGCTTTCGGACAGGAAGGTCTCCAGATCCTCGCGGTCGTCGCACTCGAACGGCAGCAGGATGCTCTTTGGCACGGTGCCGCGCGTGGCGTAATACTGGCGGACGAGCTTGGAGATTGCCTCGCCGTCCTCCTCGATCGGCTCGTCGAGCATCTCCGCGTCCTTGCCGCTGAGATCGCCTCCGCGGAAATGCAGCACCGTGAAGCAGCTCTTCGCTCCGCGGCAGAAGCCGATCGCGTCCGTGTCCGAGAAGGCCGTGGAGATCACGCGCTGCTTGTGCGAGAGCGCCTCGACGGAGCGGATGCGGTCACGCAGCGCCGCGGCCTGCTCAAATCGCAGCTCCTCCGCCGCCTGCTCCATCTTTGCTCGCAGCGTTTCGAGCAGCTCCGCGCTTCGTCCCTCCAGGATCAGCGCGGCCTGCTCGATGCGGCTTCGGTAATCCTCCTGCGTCAGGCCGCTCTGACACCAGCCAGCGCAGCTGCCCATCTGATATTTCAGACAGGGCCGCCCCTTGCCGATGTCGCGTGGGAAGGTGCGCATGCAGTCCGGCAGCAACAGGGTCTGGCGGATCGCGTCGATGATCTCGCGCGTCTGATAGCGTCCGCCGAAGGGGCCGTAATAGTCTGCGCCGTCTTTGGGCGCGCTGCGCGAAAACGTGAGCTGCGGATATGCCTCCGCCCGGTCGATACGGATAAAGGGGTATCCCTTGTCGTCCTTGAGCAGGATGTTGTAGTGCGGCCTGTGGCGTTTGATCAGCGAGTTTTCCAGCACCAGGGCCTCAAACTCGCTGGAGGCTACGATCACGTTGAAATCGCGCACCTTGTCGACCATCGCGGCCACCTTCGGCAGATGCTCGCCGCGGAAATAGCTGACGACGCGGTTTTTCAGCCGCTTGGCCTTTCCGACATAGATGACCTTTCCCTTTTCGTCGAGCATGATATACACGCCCGGGAGCTGCGGCAGATTATTCGCTTTTTCCAAAAGCGTGTCAAGCATGTGTCGGTTCCTCTTTTTTTGCCTTATAAATGCACCAGATCGTGACCGCGCCGATGACGATCACCGCGCCGATGAGCGCAAAGAATCCCGGCCGCTCTCCGTTGAAGAGAAAGACCCACACGGGATTGAGCAGCGGCTCGAGCGCGCCGAGCAGGCAGCAGGCCAGCGGCGGACAGTAATCTGCCGATTTGGCGTACAGGATATACGAGATCCCCAGCTGGAAAATACCCAGGATCAGCACGCTGACGACCGCCGTGGGCGTGAGGACGAGCTTCCCGCCGAAACAGAAGGGCAGCCCGACAAGAAAAGCAAAGATCTGGCCGATCAGTACGGCGCTGAAGCGCTCCTCCCCTTTGAGCGAGCCGATGGCCATGAACATGCCCGCCATGATCATGCCCGCGAGGATCGCCACGCAGTTGCCGAGGATATAGCCGCCCTGCAGCTGATCGAAGAAGAACAGCGCGATGCCGGCAAGCGTGAAAAGGACGACCAGAAGGTCGCTTTTTTTGATCTTCTCGCCGAAGAAGAGCGCGGAGTAGATCACGATGAACACCGGCGAGGTGAACTGCAGCACGATCGCATTCGCGGCCGTGGTCAGCTTGTTGGCGCAGACGAAGCAGAGATAGACCCCGCCCTCGAGCAGGCCGGCGATCAGCGCGCGGCGGCTGATACGGAAGCGATAGCGCCGCAGCGCCATGTAGACGGCGATGACCGTCCCAGCGACGAGGCTGCGCATGCTCGCCACGGCGAAGGCGTTCCAGGGGATCAGCTTGATGAAGATCCCCGCGATGCTCCACAGCGCGGCGCAGCACAGCATTTCCAATATGGCTTTGTTTTCTTTCGTCATGAGACCTTCACCATATCTTCATAGCAAAAGGGGGCGTGCGAAGCACGCCCCGAAATGACTTTTTTGCCCGAGCTCACTCGGAGAAATCGGAATCAATCAGCGCGGAGAGCGTGGCGATCGCCTCGTCCTCGTCGGCGCCGTCGGCAATAAGTGTGACCACCGTGCCCTTGACGATACCAAGGGAAAGCACGCCGAGAAGGCTCTTCGCATTGACGCGTCTGTCTTCTTTCTCGACCCAAATGCTGCTCTTGAACTCGTTCGCCTTCTGGATAAAGAAAGTAGCCGGTCTGGCGTGGAGGCCGACCTGATTGTTGATAACTACCTCTTTGGAAATCATACTTGCCACTCCTTAACTTTATACAAGATGCACCTTCGCGCATTCTTAATTTAGCAAAAAAAGCCTGTCCCGTCAACTGATTTTGACGCTTTTGGTGTTTTACACATTCCTTGCCGTCTGCGGCGGCTTTTTTTATTTCAGTTCGACAACAGTCACGCCCGTTTCACCCTCGCCGTAGCGGCCGAGACGGAAACTCTTTACGGCTTTGTTCTTCTTGAGCATCTGCTGGATCGCCGCTCTCAGCGCCCCCGTTCCCTTGCCGTGGATGATGCGCACGGTGCCGAGTCGGGCCATGACGGCGCTGTCGATGTAGCGTTCGGCCGCCAGCACGGCCTCGATCGCCTCCATGCCGCGCAGGTCGATCTCCGGCGAGAGGGCCGCGGCGCGCAGCGTCGCGCCGCCGCCCGACGTTTTCTTTTCCTTCGGCTTCTCGCCGTCGAGCAGCAGCACCTCTTCCTCTTTGGCCGTCAGACTCATGATCCCGGCACGCAGCGTCAGTACGCGCTCGGGCGAGATCGCAAGCACCTCGGCCTTGACGCCGAGCGAGCGGACGAGCACCAGATCGCCTGTCTCGATCGGCCGGGAGGACTTTTTCTCCTCCGTCTGCACGGTCTCCGGCGCGCGGACGGCGCTCTCGGCTTCATTGAGCTTGCGCCGCAGCTCGCTGCGGGCCTCGTTGAGCGCGTTGACGTCGCTCTCCTCGTTGATGCGGCGGCGCATCTCGTCGATCTCCTCAAAGGCCTCCTCCGCGCTGCGTCTGGCGTCGGAGAGGATGCGCTCGGCCTCGCGTCTGGCCTTGGTCTCCGCCTTTTCGAGACGCACCTCAAGCTCGGCCTTCATGAAGGCGGCCTTTTTTGCGTTCTCCTCCGCCTGGCGCAGCTTGATCGCCGCCTCCGTCCGATCCTTTTCCAGCAGCAGACGCGTCTGCTCCAGCTTTTCGATCGTGGCCTCAAAGCTCGCGCTCTCCGTGCCGACGCGGCGGCGCGCGTCGTCGATGATGTCCTCGCCGAGACCCAGGCGCTTCGAGATCGCGAAGGCGTTCGACTTGCCGGGGATGCCGACGAGCAGCCGATAGGTCGGGCGCAGGGTCTCCACGTCGAACTCACAGGAGGCGTTCTGTACGCCCGGCTCATTGGTCGCGTACACCTTCAGCTCGGCGTAGTGCGTGGTGGCTGCGATCACGGCGCCCTTCTGCCGGGCGTACTCGATGATCGAGATGGCAAGCGCCGCGCCCTCGGTCGGGTCGGTGCCGGCGCCGAGCTCGTCGAAGAGCAGCAGCGAGCGCTCGTCGCATTCGGCGAGCATGCTGACGATGTTCGTCATATGCGCCGAGAAGGTGGAAAGGCTCTGCTCGATGCTCTGCTCGTCGCCGATGTCGGCCAGGATATGGCTGTAGACCGGCAGGACGCTGCCGTCCGCGGCGGGGATGTGCAGGCCGCACTGGTGCATGGCCGCAAGCAGGCCGATCGTCTTGAGCGAGACGGTCTTGCCGCCGGTGTTCGGGCCGGTGATGACAAGGGTGTCGAAGCTGCCGCCGAGCTCGACGTCGATCGGCACGGCCTTGGACCGGTCGAGCAGCGGATGGCGCGCGCGGCGCAGGATCAATCCTTCGCCCTCTGTGTCGGCCTCGCCGCAGTCGAGCTTATAGGACAGCTTTGCCTTGGCGAAAATGAGATCCAGCTTCACCAGCACCTCATAGTCGGAGTTGATGTCGTTCCGGTGCTCGGCGCAGTCGGCGGAGAGCTCGGCGAGGATGCGCTCGATCTCGAGCTTTTCCTTCGCCGCGAGCTCGCGCAGCTCGTTGTTGGCCTTGACGGCCGCCATCGGTTCGATGAAAAGCGTCATGCCCGAGGCCGAAATATCGTGTACGAGGCCGGGGACGGCGCCCTTGTGGTCGGCCTTTACCGGTACGACATAGCGGTCAGAGCGCATCGTGATGATCGGCTCCTGCAGGGCCTTGGCATAGCCGGGAGAAGAGATGATCTTCTGCAGGGCGTCGCGCGCCCGCGCGGCCGCCGCGCGCATCTGGCGGCGTATGGACGCGAGATCGGCCGAGGCGCTGTCCGCGATCTCGTCCTCGCCGAGGATGGAGGTGAATATCTTCTCCTCCAGGAATTTGTTGGCGTGCAGCGCATAAAAGAGATAGTCGATCGGCGTCTTGCCGACGGAATCGTCCGCGATATAGCCGCGCACCAGCCGCGCGCACTGCAGCACGCGCGCGATCGAAAGCAGCTCGCGCGTGTTCAGAGCGCCGCCCAGATCCGCGCGGGAAAGTGCGGGACGCACGTCCTTGACTCCGGAAAAAGAGGGGCTTCCGCGCACGACCATCATGGTCTTCGCGGCGCCGGTCTCTGCCAGGCGGCGTCTTACCTCGAAGGGGTCCGACGAGGGGACGAGCGCGAGGGCAGCCTCTTTGGCCGAGTCCCCGACCGCCTCCGCCGCCAGCATTCCCAGCACGGCGGGCAGTTCGAGCGTCGTCAGCGATTTTTCAAAAAAACTCATAGTCCTTATCCCAATGATTCTGTCTTGAATTGCTTATAATAATCCAGGGTCCCGAAGCTGCGCTCCGTTTGCGTCAGGAGATAATTCTCCGCGGCGAAGCCGAGCGTAACGAGCGCGTCGCCCGCGAGATCAAAGGAAAAGACCTGCCTGGGCGGCGCGGAGAGGACGAAGCGCATGGCTGCGAGCGCTTTTTCATCCAGCGACACCGCGCTGCCGCGCCGGCAGCATTTCCGACAGAAAAGCCTGCCGTCGACCAGGTCGAAAACGGGATCGTGGGGCTGCTCGGCGCCGCAGGCGGAGCAGTGCTCGACGGAGGGCCGATAGCCCGAAAGGCTCATGAGCCGCAGCTCAAAGGCGGCCTTGATCTTGCGCGGATCGTGCAGGCCGCGGCTGAGCGCATAGAGGGAATTGAGGGCGAGGCTCAAGAGCTCAGCGTCCTTCTGATCCTCCACGGACAGCGCTTCGACGCACTCGGCGATATAGCTGCCGAGCGCGAAGGAGGCGATATTCGTTTTCAATCCGTCAAATGCTTCGATCACGCTGGCCTCGTTGACCGTCCACTTTCCCTTGTTGAAAAACAGGGTCATGTCCGACCAGCACAGCTGCTGCGTGGCGGCCGCGGTACGGCTGCCCTTGCGCAGGGCCCCGCGCGCCTTGGCGGTGATCTTTCCGTTGTCGGCGGTGAACAGGGTCAGGATCCTGTCGGCCTCCTTGTATTTCACCTCGCGCAGCACCAGCGCTTTAGTCGTCTCGAACATCTATGTACGCTCCAGGTCCGCGCGGAGAGCTTTTCTCTCCGGGCGCTGTCAATCCGAGGCGGCGGGCCGATCATGCTCGCTGCCGCCGCTTCTTTTTTCCTCTCTCTCTTTGCCGGACGCGGTCTTATACAGAAGATAATACGAAGGATCTCCGGTGTCGACAAAGGCCTGCCAAAGAAGTTCGCTGTTCATCCAAGCCACCTCCGCCTTTAGTATCTGCGCGGCGGGGGCATTTATAGTTGGAAGAATCTACTTCACTCGTTGTTGTAGCCGAAGTTGCGCAGCTGCGCCATGCTGTCGCGCCAGTTTTCTTTGACCTTGACCCAGGTCTGCAGAAAGACCTTCGTGCCGAGAAAGCTCTCCATATCCGCACGGGACAGCTCGCCGATCTTTTTGAGCATCGCGCCCTTTTTGCCGATGATGATGCCCTTATGGCTGTCCTTTTCGCAAAAGATCGTCGCGTCGATCTCGACGACACCGTCCTCCCGCTCGGCAAAGCGCGTGATCTCGACGGCCGTGCCGTGCGGGATCTCCTTGTCGAGGCATTTGAGCAGCTTTTCGCGCACGAGCTCGGCGCATATCTGCCGCTCGGGCTGGTCGGTGATCATGTCGTCGGGGAAGAAATGCGGGCTTTCCACCGCATACTTTTCAAGTTCCTTGAGCAGTTCCTCCAGACCGTCGCCCGTTTTGGCCGAGATCGGGATCACCGCGTCGAAATCATAGGCCGCGGAATACAGGGCGATGACCTCGAGCAGGCGGCTCTTATCCACGCTGTCGATCTTGTTGATCGCAAGGATCGCGGGACATCCCGTCTCGCGCAGACGCGCGAGCAGCGCTTCCTCCTGCGGCCCGATCGAGGCAAGCGGCTCGACCATCATGACGACGCAGTCCACGTCGGCGACGCTTTCCTTTACGACGCTGACCATATAGTCGCCCAGACGCGTGCGGGGCTTGTGGATACCCGGCGTGTCCAGCAGGACGAACTGGATGTCGCCGCGCTCGACGATCGCGGTGATGCGGTTGCGCGTTGTCTGCGGCTTTGGCGATACGATCGCCACCTTTTCGCCCACCAGGGCGTTCGTGAGCGTGGATTTTCCCACGTTCGGTCTGCCGCAAATCGTGATCATTGCTGCCTTTGTCATGCTTCTCCGTCCCCCATGATCTCTTTTTCCCGCGCGCGCATCCGCTTTTTCATCTTTCCCTCGTCCACGTG
Source organism: Oscillospiraceae bacterium (assembly GCA_017447645.1). GTDB lineage: Bacteria > Bacillota > Clostridia > Oscillospirales > Oscillospiraceae > Limivicinus. Next base: position 8,846 of record JAFSNA010000066.1, on the reverse strand, counting down.
GTCGTAGCCGAGCAGATGCAGCGCCGAATGGACCGCGAGATAGCGGATCTCCCGCTCAAAGCCGTGGCCGAACTCCTCGCCCTGCGCCGCGCAGCGCTCGAGCGAGATCATCATGTCGCCCAGCAGAAGCCTCCCGCTCTCCGGGTCCCGCTCACACTCTGCCGGGTCGAATGCGCCTGGCTGCAGCTCATTGAAGGGAAAGGAGAGCACGTCCGTCGCGCGGTCGATGCCGCGGAATTCGCTGTTGACACGGCGGATGCCCTCGTCGTCTGTCAGGACGACGCCGACGAGGCAGGGCTGCGAAACGCCCTCGGCGTCCAGCGTGTCGCGCACCGCCCTTTTGACGAGCGCGGCGGCCTCGGGATGCCCCAGGCCTCTCTTCTCACGGCTGAGACTGATCTCGTGTTTCATTTACTTTCTCCTGTACGGGCGCTGAGGCGGCTTTTTCTCTTCCGCCGGGGGCGCCGGGTTTTTCTTCTCAAAGACCTCGTATGCCTCGATGATCTTCTGCACCAGCCGGTGGCGTACGACGTCCGCGCCGGTGAGCATACAGCTCGCGATGTCGTCGATGCCGTCGAGCACCTTCATCGCGACCTTCAGACCGCTGGTCTTGTCCTCGGGCAGGTCGATCTGCGTGATGTCGCCCGTGATGACGACCTTCGAGCCGAAGCCGATGCGCGTGAGGAACATCTTCATCTGCTCGCGCGAGGTGTTCTGCGCCTCGTCGAGGATGATGAAGCTGTCGTCGAGCGTGCGCCCGCGCATATAGGCCAGCGGAGCGACCTCGATGTTGCCGCGCTCGAGGTATTTCTGATAGGTCTCCGCGCCGAGCATGTCGAAGAGCGCGTCGTAAAGCGGGCGCAGATAGGGGTCGACCTTGCTCTGCAGATCGCCGGGCAGGAAGCCCAGCCGCTCGCCGGCCTCGACCGCGGGACGCGTGAGGATGATGCGGTTGACCTCTTCGGCCCGAAAGGCCGCCACCGCCTCCGCGACCGCAAGATAGGTCTTGCCGGTGCCGGCGGGCCCGACGCCGAGCGTGACGGTATTGTGCGCGATCGCCTCGCAGTATTCCTTCTGGCCGAGGGTCTTGGGTTTGATCGGCTTTCCTTTTGCCGTGATGCAGATCACATCCTGCGCCAGCTCGGCGATCTTGTCCTCCTTGCCCTCGCGGACCAGCTTGAGGATATAGCGCACGTTCTGCGCGTCGATATTCTCGCCCTTGGCCGCAAGCGAGAGAAGGCCGTTGATCGCCTGCTCGGCAAGCATCACGTTTTCCGCCTCGCCGCTGATGTGGATCTGGTCGCCGCGCTCGACGACCGCGACGGACAGCTCCGATTCGATGATGCGAAGATTCTGATCGAAGGAGCCGAACACGCTGATCACGTGCTCCATTCGATCGACGCCGATGGTTTTCTCTATCATGTAGGATCCTCTTTCGTTATGAGTTCTCTGTTTCCTTTGTGACCGCGATGTTCTCCAGGCAGTGCGCGCGCAGGACGATCCGATCGCCGCCCTCGTCGAATTCGTACGAGACGATTTCGCCGTCGATCTCTTCTTCGAGCGCGGCAAGGGCGCGCGCCTCCGCGCCGGGCAGATCCGCCTCCGCCGCGCCCGTCGGGAGATAGGGGCGGTAGACCTCGACGCACAGACCGAGGGGAAAACGGAACAGCCCCTCGACGCCCAGCGTATATTCTTTCATGATTTTATCACATTCGTCAAGCTCTTTTCTACTGTTTGTGACAAGATCGAAGCGGTTTTTTCCGAAGCGCAGCCCCAGGATCAGCCGAAAGCCGTTTTTCCGCTCCTTCCGCTGCGCTCCGCTCGTGAGGAAGATCGTTCGCTCCGGCCAGGTCTCGGCCCTCACGCTGCCGTCCGCGCGCACATGGCGCGGCTCCCCCGCCGCTCCGTCCATCGTACCGCTCACAAGCGTCTGCCCCTCTGTTACCGGCACGCCCCGTGCGACGAGTGCGCGGCCGTTTTTGACGTTCAGCTCGCGCACGACGCCGCTCCGTGACGCGACAAGGTCCGCCGCGGCGCTCTCGTTGTAGATCTCCGGCTTTTCCTCGCGCTCCAGCACCAGCACCGTCGCGCGCGAACCGCGGACGTTGAGCGTCATCCAGGCGAGATCTTCGCAGCGCAGCAGCATCTCGCTGCGCACGCGTTCTGCGTCCGCCGCCGGCCAGAAGCAGCCCTCCGAGACGCCGCAGTCGGACAGCGCGCGCAGGATCTCCGCCTTTGATAGTCTCTCGTTCCCCACGACCTCGATGTCCCAGACAAACAGCCCGGAGAGCGTGAGCAGAAGCGCGCAGACCGCGGCGAAGACCGCGAGCCGCGCTCTGCGCCGGATCTGCCTGACGCCGCAGCCGCCGCGTCTCGCCATCACTTCCAGTTCGCATTGACACAGCGCCGCGATCTTTTCCATCCGCGGCAGTTCATCCTCGGGGAGGGATGCGCTCAGCGCCGCCCCATCGTGAAAGGAAATGTCCCGCAGAGGCAGTCCGGCCTCTGCGCAGGCGTTGAGCAGGCGGTCCGTCCCGCCTCCTTGAAGCCTGATGCGGAGCTCTCCGCGCAGAGAAGAGTGCGTGTTTTTCATCCTTCCCACTCCATGGATCCGATATCCCCCTCGACCGCCAGATTGTGTCTGCCCAGCGTAAGGATGCGTATGCCGCTTCCGTAAAGGCTGAAAGTTCCACCGGCGGCCTTCAGGCGGAGGCAGGCGTCGCTGTATTGGGCGATCCCCCTGTGGTTTTCGATCAGAACGCGCCGACGGCCGACCGCCGTGACGAGCAGCGCGCCGAGCGCCTCTTCCGGCAGCTCGAGCCTCTCCGCCAGCAGATCCGGATCCCAATGCTTCCTTCGCACCGCGCCACCTCCTTGTCCGTATATCTGTATGAGCCGCGACATAGCTTGATACATGGACAAGGGGGTGCGGATTCTTGAAAAACAAGGTCGCCGTAAGCGGCGCGCTCTGTGCGATGCTCTGTCTCGTCTTTGCTCCGGCGCAGGCGATCGAAAGCGCGCGCAGCGGCCTTTCCCTGTGTGCGGAGCTGATCGCCCCCTCTCTGCTCCCCTTCTTTACCGCGAGCGCGCTGCTGATCCGTCTCGGCGTGCCCCGAACGCTCGGCCGGGCGCTCTCGCCGCTCGCGCGGCGGCTCTGGGGCGTGTCCGGCGCGGGCGCTTCCGCATTCTTTGCCGGGATCTGCGGGGGCTATCCGCTCGGCGCGCAGACTGCCGCGGAGCTGTACCTCACGGGGCAGATCGAAAAGGCCGAGGCCGAGAGGCTCCTGCGCTTCTGCAACAATTCCGGGCCGTCGTTCCTCGTCGGCGTGATCGGCGCCGGGATCTTTTCCTCGCGCGCCGCGGGGATGCTGCTTTATGCCGTGCACGTCTCCGCCGCGCTGATCACGGGAGTCCTGTTCCGCAGCCGCGTTCCGCTCTCTTCCGTGCCGCGCCCTTCGGAAGAGCTCTCGATATCCGAAGCGCTCGTGGCCTCGGTGCGGCAGGCCGTCTCCGCCGTGCTGGGCGTCTGCGGCTTCGTCGTATGCTTTTGTGTGCTCTCCGGGCTGCTCGACGCGCTGGGCTGCTTTGACGCGGCGGCCGCCTTTCTCTCGCGCCTCTCCGGCGTCGATGCGCGTGATCTGCGCGCGCTGCTGATCGGCCTGCTGGAGCTCTCGAACGGGATCGGCGCGCTGCGCGGCCTGAACCCGTCGGCCGGCCGCTTCGTGCTGGCCGCCTTTCTCTGCGGCTGGGGCGGTCTTTCGGTGCAGTTTCAGACGATGGCTGTCCTGGTCGAGACGGATCTTGATGCCCGCGGCCATCTCATCGGGCGTGTGTCCTCCGCGCTCCTTTCCGCGCTGCTCGCATACGCGCTTGTGCGCTTTTTCCCCTTTCTGCCCCCGGCTTGAGCGTGCGGCGCGTTCCCTCTTGAATTTTCAGCGCGGATGATATATACTCGTGGGCGATACGCCGGTGTGATGGAATGGTAGACGTGACGGACTCAAAATCCGTTGGTGGCAACACCGTGTGGGTTCGAGTCCCACCACCGGCACCAAAAGAAAAGAGGGGCTTGTCCCCTCTTTTCTTTTGATCATTGGATCGGGACTCGAACGCGAGCGGTAGTGAATGACGTGCCGGGGGCACGTCAGAGCCGCGAGCCGGCCTGCGCCGCAGCGCAGGTCGAGTCCCACCACCGGCACCACGTCGGAGCTCACTCCGCACGGCTCAGAAAAGGCAGGCGCAAAAGCGCTTGCCTTTTCCTCATCTGTGCTCCGTGGCTCCTCCTTCCCAAATCGGACCCGCCTCGCTGGGCTCCGATTTGGATAATGTAAAGAGGGGCTTGTCCCCTCTTTTCTTTTGATCATTGGATCGGGACCCGAACGCGAGCGGAAGTGAATGACGTGCCGGGGGAATTGCGGCTTTGCGCCGCCGGGGGCGGATGAAGCAAAGACGCAATTTCCGCAGCCGCGCCGTTTTTTGGGACGAGGCTTTATGCCGAGCCCCGGAAACGGCAACTGCGGCAAGGTGGAGTCAGTGCTGTAAACCGTTCTCACTAAATACAATCAAATGCCGGGCTCTGTCGAGCCCGGCATTTGTGAATTCATATTCGGCCTTTTACGCCTTGTACCGGTCGAGACAGGCAAAGCACTCCTCCATCATCTTGTCCATGATCTCCTTCACCGGAAGGATGTCATGGATGATGCCCGTGACCTGGCCGATCGTCAGCACACCGTCGTCCAGATTGCCGGTGTCGAAGGCGGCCTTCAGACGGCGGCCGGAGGCCAGCGGCGCGATCTCCTCAAAGGGCGCTCCGTTTCGCTCAAGCTCCGCCACCTTTGCCGCGAGTCCGTTGTTCAGCACGCGCGTCGTGTTGGCGAAGCGCCGCAGCACCAGCGTCGTGCTCATCTCGTCGGCGTGCCCGGCCACGGCCTCCTTGCCGGCGCGCAGCGCGGGGGCCTCCTCCGACAGGAAGAAGCGCGTACCCACCGTCGCCCCCTCGCAGCCGAGCATTAGCGCCGCCGCGAGGCCGCGCCCGTCGCCCACGCCGCCGCAGGCGATCACGGGGATATCCAGCGCGTCCACCGCCGCCGGCCAGAGCACCATCGAGCCTATGTCGTTCTCGCCCACATGGCCCGCCGCCTCCGTGCCGTCCATGATGACGGCGTCGCAGCCGATCGACTGCGCCTTGAGCGCGTGCTTGACGATCGTGCACTTGTGGATGACGGTCATCCCCGCGCTTTTGAAGTAGGGCATGAAGGGCTCGGGAGCGCGGCCGGAGGTCTCCATGATGCGGATGCCCTCCTCGATGCAGACGCGCACGTAGGCCGGGTAGTCCGGCGGTGCCAGCGAGGGCATCAGCGTCAGATTGACGGCGAAGGGCTTGTCGGTCAGCTCCCGGCATTTGCGGATCTCGGAGCGCAGATCCTCCGCCGTGCGGAAGGTGGCGGAGGACATCACGCCGAGGCCCCCCGCATTCGATACGGCCGCGACGAGTTCGGCTTTTGCAAGCCACTGCATCGCGCCAGAGAGGATCGGACGCTCGATCCCGAGCATCTCGGTGATTTTTGTGTTCAGCCTACGCTCCATAGGTCCTTCACTCCTTTACATGTCGAATGCGCAGGCCCTGGGCCTCCGCCTCGCGGATCAGTTCTTCGCGGAAATCCGGGTGAGCGATCGAGATCAGCGCCTCAGCCCGCTCCCACGTAGTCTTGGCGCGCAGATCCGCCACGCCGTATTCCGTGATCACGATCTGATTATAGCTGCGCGGGACCGTCACGATCTGACAGGGCCCCAGATGCGGCAGGATGCGCGAGCACACCGTCCCGTCGCGCTCCGTATAGGTCGAGGACAGACAGATCAGGCCCTTCCCGCCCCTGGAATGCGCGGCCGCCGTGATGAAATCCAACTGTCCCCCCGTCCCGGAGATCTGCCGGGGGCCGGAGGTCTCGGAGGCGACCTGACCGTACAGATCGACCTCGATGGCATTGTTCAGACAGACCATATTGTCGTTGCGCGCGATGATATAGGGATCGTTGGTATAGTCCACCGGCGCCAGCAGGCAGTCCGGATTGCCGTCGAGGAAGTCGTAGAGCTTTTTCGTGCCCATGGCAAAGGTATAGACGATCTTCCCGGGGTCGGTGGTCTTGTATTTTCCGCTGATGCAGCCCGCCTCCGCCATCGCCACGTAAGCGTCGCACAGCATTTCGGTATGCACGCCCAAATCCTTCAGTCCCGCCTCGGCTATCAGCTCTCCGACGGCATTCGGCATCGCGCCGATGCCGAGCTGGATACAGGCGCGGTCGCCGACAAGGTCGACAACCAACTGCGCGATCTTTTCGTCCACCTCCGTCGGAGGGGGCGTCGGCACCTCGATGATCGGCCGGTTCGGCCCCTGTACGAAGCAGTCGATTTGGGAGACGTGTACCTTGCTCTTTTCATCGCAGAAGGTCCGCGGGACGCTGCTGTTGACTTCCGCGATCACCCAGCCGGCGTTTTCCAGATAGGTCGGCACGATGGACGAGGAGGTGCCCAGACTGACGTAGCCCTTCTCATCCGGAGGAGACACCATGATCATCAGCACGTCGATCGGATGGATCAGCCCGTTTCGGATGGTCTGCGGCCCCTGATGGTAGTTCATCGGGATGTAGCGGCACAGACCGTGATCACTTAGCTTCCGGCTTGCCGGGGAAAAATGCCAGTCGTTATACATCAGATGCTCCATCCCCGGATCGGCCAGCACCGCCTTGGGAGGGAACGGGCAGGTCGTCGCACGCAGGATGATCTCGCGCAGCTGCGGCACGCGTTCGGCAAAGGCCGCGTCCAGATAGGGTGAGGCCATGGCAAATTCGCCGTAAGCGACGTGATCTCCGTCCTTTACGACGGATACGGCTTCGCCGACGCTTTTGAATTTTGCCTCGTAGTCTTCTTTCCAGTTCAATATCATATCCTCCGATGCCCGGAGCCGACCGTCGGCTCCGGGCTTTCGTTCATCTGCCGCTGAATTCCGGCCTGCGCCGCTCGAGCGCGGCGGAGAGTCCCTCGCGGCAATCGTCGGTCTGCGAGGCGAAGATCTGGCTGACGGCCTCGTAATCGCGGTTCTGCTCGAAGCTGGTCGAGACGGCGTTGCGCAGCACGCGCTTCTGCAGCATCAGCGCCAGCGCAGGGCCCCTCGCGATCCTGCCCGCAGCCTTCGCGGCCGCGGCGAGCAGCTCTTCATACGGGACGACCTCGTTGACGAGGCCAAGTCCCTTGAGCTCCTCGGCGTTCAGCGTTTTGGCAGAGAACAGGATCTCGCAGGCCTTGTTGTAGCCGACCCGCTGCGTCAGGAACCAGCAGGTGCCGCTGTCGGGACAGAAGCCGAGACCCGTGAAGGAAAAGCCGAACTGAGCCCGATCGGAGGCGATCAGGATGTCGCAGGCCATGGCCAGCGCGATGCCCGCGCCGAAGGCCGGGCCGTTGATCGCGGCGATCACGGGCTTTTTCACGTTGTAGAGCAGCCGCACCATGTCCGCCGTGGAGTCCACGTCGTAGATGGCGCGCTTACGGTCGAGATTCATCGCCGCCAGCTCGGAGAGATTGCCGCCGGAGGTGAAGCCGCGGCCCTCGCCGGTCACGACGAGCGCGCGTACCGCCTCATCCTCCTCGGCGCGGCGGATCGCGTCGTTGATCTCGTGGACAAATTCGGTCGTGAAAGAATTGAGCGTCTCCGGTCTGTTGAGTGTCAGCCAGGCGACGCCCTCCTCCACACGGTAGAGGGGCGTTCTTTCCTTCTCGTCCATATCGTCCTCCTTACAGCATCGCGGCCTTGGCGCGGAGCGTCGCCTCCGCCTCGGCCACGGTGTCGTCGATGATCGCCTTGCAGGACTTGATCTCATGGATGCGGCCTATGCTCTGGCCGAAGAGGAAGGCAGCGCCTTCGGTGTCGCCGTCGCGCAGCGCCTGCAGCAGCTTCTTGCCCGAGACGGCGCGCACGATCTCCGAGGGCTCCGCGCCGGCCTTTTCGAGTTCGTTGACCTTTCTCAGCACGCTGTTCTTCACGCCGCGGGCCTGAAGCGTCGTGTGGCAGAACAGATCCGTGTCCGTCTCATTGAGCTGGACGATCCAGTTCTTGATATTCTCGTGCACCCAGCATTCCTCCGAGGCGAGGAAGCGCGTGGCCATCATGATGCCGTCCGCTCCGAGACACAGCGCCGAGGCCAGCGATTTGCCGTCCACCATGCCTCCGGTCGCAAGCACGGGGATCTTCACGCTCTCTGCCACCTTCGGCAGCAGCACCGAGGTCGCCACATTGTCGGACAGCGGATGGCCGCCCTCCTCCACGCCCGCGACGATCACGGCGTCATAGCCGAGCCGCTCGATCTTCATCGCATGGCGTACCGCGCCGACCTTGTGCGTGATCTTCACGCCCGCCGCGTGCAGCATCGGGATAAAGTCCGTGGCAAAGATGCCGGAGACCTCGATATTGGTCACCTTCTCCTCCGCGCAGACGCGGAAGAAGTCCATAAAGGTCTCCTCGGTGATGCGAAAGCTTTTCATCAGCGTGATATTCACGCCGAAGGGCTTGTCCGTCAGGGCCTTGACTTCGCGGATCGCCTCGCGCAGGGCGTCGCCGCTGGTGTACTGGTCCGCGGTGATGCAGCCGAGACCGCCCGCCTCGGAGATCGCGGCGCAGAGCTTGGCGTCCGTGACCCAGAGCATGCCGCCGCAGATGATCGGATATTCGATCCCAAAGAGTTCCGTGATCCTGGTTTTCATGGCTCTTGTCCTCCTTCGATCAGATCAGTTCAAATATTCCCGCGGCGCCCATGCCGCCGCCGATACACATGGAAACGAGACCGCGCTTCTGTCCC
>JAFSNA010000005.1 GCA_017447645.1 Oscillospiraceae bacterium | reverse complement strand
GGATCTCGGCCTCTCCGAGCACCGTGCCCGCTTCGATCGGCGCGACGAGCTTCTTCTCGTCGATCTTCGGCTCCAGCACGATCGAGCTGAGCTCCAGATCCTTGGGCAGCAGCAGCGTCACGTCGTTTTGCGGACGGAGGCTGGCATAGGCGCCGGACTCGTCGGCGTGCTCGACCGGCACGCGCGTGACCGTGCTCAGCGAGGAGACTGCCTGGCGATAGCCGAAGCCGTCGAAGGCCCAGTTGTAGAGTCTGATCGTGTCGGTGAAGTTCTCGTACTCTTCGATGCCGGCGTTCAGCCAGCCGTCGCAGCCCATGACCACGGCGAGCAGGCGAACGCCGTCTTTCTCGGCGGTGGAGATCAGGCAGTAGCCCGCCAACTGGGTAAAGCCGGTCTTGACGCCGGCTGCGGCAGGATAGACGTAGCTGCTGCCGTACTCCGAGTCGGCCGTGATCAGAGCGTTGGAATTGGCGAAGGAGCGCGCCTTGGACAGGTTCGTGGCGGCCATGTCATAGCCGCGGGTGTTGCAGATCTCGGCAAAGAGCGGATGCGTGAGCGCCTCGCGTGTGATGAGATAAAGCTCGTATGCCGTGGTATAGTGGTTTTCGTTGGACAGGCCGTTGGGGTCGGCAAAGTGGGTGTTCGTGCAGCCCAGCTCCGCGGCGCGGCGATTCATCAGCGCCACAAAGTCCGGCACGCTGCCGGAAACGCGGTGGGCCAGGATGTTGCAGGCCTCGTTGGCGCTGTGTACCATCGCGCAGTACAGAAGATCTTTATAACTGATGACCTCGCCGGGCTGGATGCCGGAGGTGCTGCTGTCGGTGTTGAGACCGGCGAGACAGTCGGCCTGCGCGGTGACCATTTCGTCGAGCGAGACCTCTTCCCGCTCCAGCGCCTCGACCGCGAGCAGCACCGTCATGATCTTGGTCAAACTGGCCGGCGAGCGCCGCTCGTCCTTGTTCATCTCATAGAGCAGTCTCCCGCTGTCGAGATCCGCCAGCACGACGGCCTTCGCGCTGTGCAGCTGCGGCTCGTCCAGCGCGGCGGCGGACGGCGCGAAGAGTGAAAAAAGCAGGCAGATCGATATTAAAAAAGGAATGATCTTGTTTTTTTTCATTTTGCTCTCCCGTTTTTCACGGAATGTGGTATAGTGTGAAGGGAAGGTTTGTGGTATAGTATTGTTATTATACGGTTTGTGCGTGCAAAATGCAACTGAAATTCATTTCCGGGGAGGACTGCACATGAAGATCCTGGTCGTTGACGACGAGGTCCTGCTGGTCAAGGGCATCAAATTCAACCTTGAGAGCGAGGGCTATACCGTGGACTGCTGCTACGACGGCGAGGCGGCCGTCGCCATGGCGCGGGAGAACGCCTACGATCTGATCATCCTGGATCTGATGATGCCGAAGAAGGATGGGCTGCAGGCCTGTCAGGAGATCCGCGGCTTTTCGACCGTGCCCGTGATCATGCTCACGGCACGCAGCGAGAGCGCCGACCTGCTGATGGGCTTCGAATCCGGTGCGGACGACTATGTGACCAAGCCTTTCGATATCCTCGAGCTGAAAGCCCGCGTGCGCGCGCTGCTTCGCCGCGCCTCGATCACCGTTCCGGCAAGCGCAGTTCCCGCCGTACTGCAGCGCGGCCACATCACGATCGATTCCGAGCGCCGCAGCGCCTTTAAGGACGGCAAGAGCGTCGAGCTCACGATGAAGGAGTTCGACCTGATCGAGTTCCTGATGAAAAACCCCGGGCGTGTTTACAGCCGCGAGAACCTGCTCAATCTTGTCTGGGGCTACGACTATCAGGGCGATACGCGCACGGTGGACGTGCACATTCGCCGTCTGCGTGAAAAGCTGGAGATCAACCCCGCACAGCCCGAGTACATCATCACCAAATGGGGCGTGGGCTATTACTTCGCCGATTGATCTCGATATACTTCCTTACGGCTCCCCCCCGAAGAGGGGGGAGGCCAGGATGAAAGGAAAAAACCATGCACAGCATCCGCATCCAGCTGCTGGCCTTCATCACGGCCGTGCTGCTGATTTTTCTGGTCATTCTGAATATCTACCCTATCACCTCCTCGCGCGATCTGATCTTCGAGGAGAAGAAAAGCGCGCTGTCGGGCCAGGCCGCTGTCGTGGCGTCGTCGCTCTCCGGTCTTGACCGTCTTGCTCCGGACAGCGTGCGCGAGGTGCTGCAGCTGCTGGATCTCGGCGGCTATTCGCGCACGGTGGTCGCCGGGGCCGACGGCACGGTCGTTTATGACGACGCCGCCTCGGCCGGCGGCGCGGCCGACAATGCGGACATCCTCGCCTCGCTGGAGGGCAAGTGCGTCTTCCGCTCGCACTTTACCGAGGAAGCCTTTTTCAGCTCCTACGCGATGCCCGTCACCAGCCGCGGCACGACGATCGGCGTGGTCTATCTCTGCGAGGAGGACACCGAGCGCGCGGCGGTCATCTCCGATATCCAGTCGCGTCTGCTGCGCTTTTCCGCGGCCATCGGCGCGGTGGCGCTGCTGTTCGCGGCGCTGTTCTCCTCGGTGCTGCTCAGCCGCATGCGCGAGCTGGTCCGCTCGATCCGCATCGTAGCCGGCGGCGACTACGCCCATCGGCTTGTGACGCGCGGCCGCGATGAGATCACCGAGCTCGGCGAGGAGTTCAACCAGCTCACCGAGCGGCTGGAGGACACGGAAAAGCAGCGCCGCCGTTTCGTCTCCGACGCCTCGCACGAGCTGAAAACTCCGCTGGCCTCGATCCGCCTGCTCTCGGACAGCATCGTGCAGAGCGAGAACATGGACGGCGGGACGATGCGCGAATTTGCCGCCGACATCGGCCACGAGGCCGAGCGGCTGCAGCGCACGACGGAAAAGCTGCTCGATCTGTCACGCCTCGACGACGATGTGCAGGTGATCGACGAGCCGGTGGACATCAAGCTGACGACGGTGGACGCGCTCTCCGTACTGCGTCCGCTTGCGGAGGAAAAGGGCGTGAAGATCCGCTGTGAGCTTGAGGACGGCTGCGTCGTGATGGCAAATACCGACGACATGTTCCACATCGTGTTCAATCTGATGGAGAACGCGGTGAAATACAACGTTCCGGGAGGCTCCGTGCTGGTGAAAACGGCGACGGAGGACGACAGGATCGTGCTCAGCGTGTCGGATACCGGCATCGGCATCCCGGAGGAGGATCGGCTGAATATCTTCGCCCGCTTTTACCGGGTGGACAAGGCCCGGTCGCGCGCCTCGGGCGGCAGCGGTCTGGGCCTGAGCATCGTACACGACGCGGTACTCGCGCACGGCGGCACGATCGCCGTCGGTCAAAATAAACCGCAGGGCTCCGTCTTTATCGTGAGCTTCCCGCGGCCCACATCGGAGGAAACAGGGATATGAACAACATCGCACGCATTCAGGAGGCGCTGATCCGCAGGGGTTTGGACGCGATCCTCCTCACCGACGAGAAAAACCAGCGCTACGCCGCAGGCTTCCCCTTTACCGACGGAGCGGTCCTGGTCGGGCGGGACAAGGCCTGGCTGCTGACCGACTCGCGCTATATCGAGGCGGCCGAAAAGGCCGCGGGCGGCTGCTGCGCGGTGCAGATGTTCGACCGCGAGCACAGCCTGAACGATCTGCTGCGCGGCGCGCTCAGGGAGTGCGGGGCCGAAAAGGTCGCCGCGGAGGATGAGAAGATGAGCCACGCGCGCTGGAGCGCCGCGGAAAAGGCGCTCGGTCTCACGCTGCTGCCCGCAGGCGGTCTGATGGGCGAGCTGCGCGCCTCGAAGAACGAGGAGGAGATCGCCTGCATGATCCGCGCCCAGCGCATCAGCGAAAAGGCGCTCGAGGAGGTCCTGCCCCTCATCCGCCCGGGCATGACCGAGAAGGAGGTCATGGCCGAGCTCGTGTATCACATGCTCAGGAACGGCAGCGAGGGCAATTCCTTCGATCCCATCGTCGTCACGGGCGCGAACACCTCGATGCCCCACGGCGTGCCGGGTGATACCGTCATCCGCGAGGGCGATTTCGTGACGATGGATTTCGGCAGTCTCTCGGGCGGCTATTGCTCGGACATGACGCGCACCGTGGCCGTCGGATACGCGACCGAGGAGATGCGGCGCGTCTATGAGATCGTGCTCGAGGCGCAGCTGGCCGGCATCGCCGCCGCGCGCTCGGGCATCCCCGGCAAGGTCATCGATCTGGCCGCGCGCGAAGTGATCGAAAAGGCCGGCTACGGGCCGTATTTCGGCCACGGCTTCGGCCACAGTCTCGGTCTCGACATCCACGAGCCGCCGATGGCGGGCCCGCGCGGCGAAGCGCCGATGGCCGTGAACGACGTCTGCTCGGCCGAGCCGGGCATCTATCTGCCCGGGAAGTTCGGCGTGCGCATCGAGGACGTCATGATCATCCGCCCCGAGGGAGCCGAAGTCATTACCAAAGCCCCGAAGACGGAGCTGATCGTGCTCGGCGGCCGATGAAGGCCGCGCACGAAGAAAAACTCTTGCAAAAGCGCTGAAAATACTGTAAAATATATCAGCTAAAGCATTTCAACAGAAAAAACTATCTATCGGGAGGTTCCCCTTATGATTACTGCAGGCGATTTCAGAAACGGCGTTACCTTTGAAATGGACGGCCAGGTCATGCAGGTCGTCGAATTCCAGCACGTCAAGCCCGGCAAGGGCGCCGCTTTCGTCCGTACCAAGATGAAGAACGTCATCACCGGCGCCGTGACCGAGACGTCCTTCAACCCCACCGCCAAGTTTGAGAACGCGACGGTCGACCGCGTCACCATGGAGTATCTCTACAACGACGGCGATCTGTACTACTTCATGAATCCCGAGACCTATGATCAGGAGCCCGTGAACGCCTCCATCCTCGGCGACAACTTCAAGTTCGTCAAGGAGAACATGGAGTGCACCATCTACTCCTACAAGGGCAAGGTCTTCAACGTCGAGCCTCCCTTCTTTGTCGTACTCGAAGTCACCGAGACCGATCCCGGCTTTGCCGGCAACACCGCCACCAACGCCACGAAGCCCGCGACGCTCGAGACCGGCGCCGAGATCAAGGTCCCGCTCTTCATCGAGCGCGGTGAAAAGATCCGCGTCGACACCCGCACCGGCGAGTATCTGGAGCGCGCGAAGTAAGATTGTCCGCCCTTTTTCCCTGCCGACTCAATAAAGGAGGAGAGAAGCTATGACGATCGTAGAAAAAGCCGCCTATCTCAAGGGCCTTTGTGAAGGTCTGGGCGTCGATCCCGAGTCCCGCGACGGGAAGCTTTGGGGCGCGCTCAACGATCTGCTTTCCGACATGGCGCACGAGATCGAGGATCTCCAGTCCGGCTCGCTGGACTTTGCCGACACGCTCGACGAGTTCGGTGACGAGCTGAGCTATCTTGAGGATCTGACCTGCGGTCTCGACCGTCCGGAGGATATGGACGACGAGTTCTGTTCCGGCGACTGCGGCAGCTGCGCTCTCGACTGCTCCTCCGACGGGGAGGACGAGAGCGGCGCAGGCGAGGACGAGGAAGAAGAGGAAGAAGACGACGAGGAGCTCAGCTATGACGGCGTGCTCTATGACGTCAAGTGTCCCGTCTGCGGTGAGGAGATCACCTTCGACGAGGACACGCTCGAGGAGGGCTCGATCGTCTGTCCCAAGTGCGGCGAGACGCTGGAATTCGACCTCTCCGGCGAGGATAAATAACGAACGCGCAAAAGCGCGGCGGGATATCTCCCGCCGCGCTTTTTCCTTTGCATTCGGCCGATATGATGTTATAATAAAAAAAACTTACCCCGGAGGTGGGACATGTACAAGCCGCTGGCGGATGAGATCCGCCCCAAAAATCTGGACGACGTCGTCGGCCAGCAGCATATCCTCGCCCCGGGCGGCATGCTGCGCCGCATCGTCGAGTCCGGCCGGATCCCGAATATGATCTTTTACGGCCCCTCCGGCACCGGCAAGACCACGGTGGCGCGCATCATCGCCGAAAAGACGAACCGCACGCTGCGCAAGCTCAACGCCACCACCTCCGGCATCGCCGACATCAAGGCCATCATCTCCGAGCTCGACACCCTGCTCACGCCGGGCGGCGTGCTGCTGTATCTCGACGAGATCCAGTATTTCAACAAAAAGCAGCAGCAGTCCCTTCTTGAGTTTATCGAGAACGGGAAGATCACGCTCATCGCTTCGACGACGGAGAATCCCTATTTC
>JAFSNA010000065.1 GCA_017447645.1 Oscillospiraceae bacterium | reverse complement strand
TGCCCCTGCTGCGGCGGCCCCGCCCGGCGCGAGACCGACACCATGCCCAACTGGGCCGGCTCCAACTGGTACTACCTGCGCTACATGGATCCGCACAACGACAGGGAGCTCGTCTCGAAGGAGGCCGAGCGGTACTGGGGCCCGGTCGACTGGTACAACGGCGGCATGGAGCACACGACGCTGCACCTGCTGTACAGCCGCTTCTGGCACAAGTTCCTCTACGACATCGGCGTGGTCCACACCAAGGAGCCCTATGCCAAGCGCACCTCGCACGGCATGATCCTGGGCCAGAACCCCCACTACGTGGGCAACGCGGAGACCGAAGAGGAGAAGAAGGCGCTGATCGAGAAATACGGCAGCGAGGCGCTGCGTCCTTCCGTGAAGATGTCCAAGTCCCTGGGCAACGTCGTCAACCCCGACGACGTCATCAAGGCCTACGGCGCCGACACGATGCGCGTGTATATCATGTTCATCGGCGACTTTGAAAAGGTCGCGACCTGGTCCGACGACGCGGTGAAGGGCTCGAAGCGCTTCCTCGACCGCTGCTGGAACCTGATGGAGCTGGCGAAGGACGACCCGGCCGTCTCGAAAAAGAACGAGCCGAGCATCCACCGCACGATCAAAAAGGTGGGCGAGGATATCGACCAGCTGAAGATGAACACGGCGATCGCCGCGCTGATGACGCTGGTCAACGAGTTCTACGCCAACGGCCTGACGAAGGGCGATCTCGAATACCTGATCCGGCTGCTCTCTCCCTTCGCCCCGCATATCGCCGAGGAGATGTGGGAGCAATGCGGCTTCGCCGCAAAGTACGGCAGGATGGCCATGCAGACGGACTGGCCGAAGTACGACGAGAGCAAGACCGTCGCCTCCGAGCATGAGATGGCCGTCCAGGTCAACGGCAAGCTGCGCAGCACGATCACCGTTCCCGCGGACTGCGACGAGCAGACGATCGTCGACGCCGCGCTCGCAGACGAGAAGATCAAACGCCAGATGGAGGGCATGAAGCTGGTCAAGACCATCGTCGTCAAGAACAGGATCGTCAATCTGATCCTTAAACCGGCGAACTAAAGCTTGACAAGCGCCCCCGAAGCCTTTATAATATGCCTGTTGAAAAGCCAATCATTTGGCCCTTGAAGCACCGCAAGGTGTATTTGGAGGGAGGGAAATAAATGTCTGAAATCTACGTCAAGGAAAACGAGTCTCTGGACAACGCTCTGAAACGCTTCAAGCGCAGCTGCGCCAAGTCCGGCGTTCTGGCCGACCTGAGGAAGAAGGAGTATTACCAGAGCCCCAGCGTCAAGCGCCGCAAGAAGTCCGAGGCGGCCCGCAAGAACAAGAACAAGCGCTATTATTAAAAAACACAAGGCAGCATCGAAAGATGCTGCCTTTGTTGTCCGATACGGCAAAAAAACTCACGGAGCGTTCAGCTCCGTGAGCTTTTTGCATGCCGCTCGATCAGCGGCGTTTCCTCCAGCGGCGGTCCTTGCCGAGGAGGAGATAGCCGGCGGCCGCGAGAGCCGCGAGCAGCGCGATCACCAGGATCGCGATCCACAGCCCGAGGTGGTTGCTGTCGCCGGTGCGGCCGGACTGCGCGGCCTTGACGGTGAATTTGGCCTGCTCGGTCTCGCCGCCGGAATACTTCGCCTTGAGCGTGTAGCTGCCGGGGGAGAGCGTGTTGAGATAGGCGGCTTTCAGCCAGATCTCGGTGCTGCCGGAGGCGGAGGTATAGGAGCTGCGGTCCAGATCCTTCCCATCGACCTGAAGGCCTTCAAAGCCGTTGTAGTCGTGGCTGAAGGTAATGAACAGCGTTCCCGCGCTGCCGCTGATCCAGACGTATTCGCCCTCGCTGCCGCTGCCGCCGCTGCCGCCGTCGGAGCCCTCGGTCACGGTCAGCTTGCCGTACTGGTACGTGATCGCATAGTTCTTCGTGACGTCGGCGCCGGTATCCTTGTCGGTGATCTTCACATCGGAGACGGTGTTGTCGCTGGAGCCGACCTTGGTCTGCGAGCCGGTGATGCGCAGCGTGACCTGGTGATTCTCGACGCGGCCGGTGATGTTCGGCGTCGAGCGCTCGGTCAGCGGCGTGCCGTCAAAGACCTTGTTCGCGGCCTTCGTCTCGATGGTGAGCGGCCGCTCGCTGATCGTGAGCGTGCCCTTGGCGCGGCTGATGTTGAACTTGTTCGTCACGTCGGTGCCGGAGGCGTTGCGGATTGTGACGCTTTTGATCGTGATCTCATAGCGGCCGACCTCGGTGGGAGCCTCGGGATTGAAGGTCGCCTCGATCCGGTAGCCGGAGGGCAGAGAGCCCGAGGTCACCTTGATGTCGGAGGAGAGGAAGCGGTAGGGCTTGCCGTCGTAGACCTTGCTGGAGTCGCCGACCGAGAGCGTGATGGCCGTGATGGGGTCGTTGGTGACAGTCAGCGTGCCGGCGGCCGTGGTGACCTTGTAGTTCTTCGCAACATCGTTGCCGGAGCCGTCGGTGATCTTGATCGAGGCCTTGTCAATGACGTTGGCCGAGGAGCCGATCGAGGTCTGCGAGCCGGTGACGCTGGCCGTCATCTTGTGGCCCTTGACCAGCTCGCCGGAGCTGAGCTTCCAGGAGGTGCAGGTCAGCGGTCTGCCGTCGTAGATCTTCGAGGCCGAGCCGGCGGTCGCCGTGATCGGGCGCGGCTTGACCGTCAGCTTGCCGGGCACGACCGTGATCTTGTACAGGGACGAGACGTCAAGCTCGCCGCGGATGACCTTGAAGGGCGCGGTCACGCTGCTCTCGCCCGCGTCCGTCTGCGTGCCCGTGACCTCGCCGATCAGCAGCTTGTCGCCTTCGGCGAGCGCGCCGGAGCTGATCTCATATTCCTTGGAGGTCAGCGCCTTGCCGTCATAAGTCTTTTCGGCGCTCTTCATCGTGATCGTGATCTCGGTGGGCGCGTCGGGGCCCTTGACGGTCAGCGTGCCGTCGACGAGCGTGACCTCGTACTGGGCTGTGGCGTCGTTCTCTCCGTCCATGATCTTGACGGAGGCGGGGTCGATCTTGTTCGCGGAGGAGCCGATCGCGGTCTGCGTGCCTGTGACCGTCGCGGTGAGCGTATGGCCCTCGACGAGAGAGCCGGAGCTGATCGCATAGCTGTCCTTTGTCAGGGGCTCGTTGTCAAAGTCCTTTTCCGCGGAGTCGGCTGTAAGCGTGATCGGACGCGGCTTGACGGTCAGCGTGCCGTTGACGACCGTGATCTCATAGTTCTCGCTGACGTCGGCGTCCCCGTTGAAAACGGAGAAGCTGCCGCTGAGGCTGCCAGTGCCGACGCCGGTGATGCTGCCGGAGACGCTGCCGGAGAGCTTGTCGCCGCCGAGAAGGCTGCCCTCGGTGAGCGCGTATGCGGCAGAGACGTCCGCCGTGCCGTCATATTCCTTTTCCGCGTCGGAGATCGTAACGGTGAGGGGAACCTTTTCGCTGCGCGGAGTGACCTCGATCACGCAGTTGATCACGCTGATCTTGTACTGGCCGGAGACGTCGTTCCCGTCCGCGTCGGCGATCGTGAAGCTCGCCGTGCCCGTGCTCTTGCCGGGGAGGGTCTGCTGGCCGGAAAAGACGGCGTTGACCACATGACCCTCGGCAAGCTCGCCGGAGCTGATCGTATAGTCGGTGGGGGCGTAGGCCGTTCCGTTATACTCGCCCTTGACGTTCAGCACGGTGAAGGTGATGGGACGCTGGGAGGAGTATTTCTTCCAGAGAGCCTCCAGCGTGACGGAGTCGGAGAGCGTAAAGGGATCGCCGCCCTGGACGGTCACGCTTGCTCCGTTGGACATGGTGAGCTTCCAGCCGTTGAACTCTTTCCCGAGACTGTTGACGACCTGCTCCGCCACGGCGCTGTCCAGCGCGGCAAAGCTGCCGGAGACGGCCGTTTCGCCGGATGCGATCGGGAGCGTGACGCTGTTGCCACGCTCGACGAGCGTGATGTCGCCGAGAGAGGAGGCTAGGGCGCCGGCCGTGTAAGTCAGCGTGATCCCGCCGCCGGAGGGGAGCCGCTCGAGCGCGATGTCAAGAACATAGACCTCGCCGCTGCCGTTGAAGACCTTGCCGACGGCGGAGGCGTTGTAGTTGTTGTCAAAGATCGCGGCGGGCAGCGTCACGGCGCAGCTGCCGTTGACAAAGGCTCTGGAGACCAGAAGCAGGCTGCGGCTGCCGCTCTCGGGGGAGGAGCCCTCCGCGACGAGGAAGACGGACTTGACGGAGTAGCCGGACGGAGGCGTGATCTTCACGCCGTTGCGGCGCAGATCGGCGACGGTCGGCGTTTTGATCGCCGCGCCGTCACCGTCCTTGCCCCAGTTGATATGGAAGCCGGGGCCGAGCGCGCCCGCGAGCTCTTCGGCGTCGGTGAACGTCCGCTCGTTCCCTTCGGCGTCCTTCGCGCTGACAGACCAGACGACGGAGCAGTCCCCGCTCGGGCCGCCTTCCGCAAAAGCCTCTCCCGCCGTGCCGATCAGCTGCAGCACGAGAAGGAGGCAGAGCAGAAGGGAAATAGTTTTGGTCAATTTACGCATAGCACGTTCACCTCAAAACGAAAATCTTAATTTTCTTAAGGAAAATGTTCCTTATTTCAGCCGAAACGCCGTTTTCATGGTCCCATTATATCATTCTGCGTTCCAAAAACAAGGCGTTAAAGTCTGAATAATTCTTAAGCGCCCGAAGCGTCTGCGAGCCGGCGCTCATCTTTCCTGCGCGCAGCGGACGCCGCCGGGACGACGCCCTGCAGGCGAGGGGGACAGGATCGAAAAAAGCGGCCGTGAGAAAACCTCACGGCCGCGGCGGTCAGGGGCGTTTATCCGATCTCGGTGAGCTTGCCGCACACGACGAAGCGCACGTCCTCTCCGGTATAGGTGCAGGTCGAAAGCGTCACGATCCTGTCCTCGGGCGCGACCGCCGTCTGACAGCTGACCTCGGAGTCGGCCAGCAGCGAGCGCAGATGCGCCGCAAAATCGTCGTTCGAGGCAAAGGCGGCCCGGTATACGTAGGATACGGGATCGGTGGTAAAGCAGCTGAAAATGTCGACGCGGTAGTTTTTCGTCGGCGTATTGATATACATGACGGGGTATTGATCGTAAAAACTCTGGTCGGCGTAATCGTCGATGAGGGCGAACATCGAGCCGTCCTTCATGTTGTGCCCGTAGATAATGGTGTTTTTTCCGGAAAAATCGGAGGGGCAGACGCAGTCGGCAAACAGCGTCCCGCCGGAGCTCGTTGTCCCGTCGATAAAGCGATCGAGATAGTATTCGTTGTCCCGGGCCTGGGCGACGGGATAATTGATGGCGGTATGCGGCAGGCAGATCCAGCCGATCACGTCGCCGCCGATCGCGCGCAGTGAGTCAAAATCGATCGTGACGGGCGAGACCTCCCGCTCCGGCGCGGCGTCCTGCGGCTGCTGCCCAGACGTTTCGTTCCCGTCGGAAGGGGAGGGAGCGGATGCGGCGGCCGCCGCGCCGCTCTCGCCGGGAGCGGCGGCGACGACGGAACCGGCGAGACTGTCATAGCGCCGTTCGGCCGTTTTATACGCGTGCTGGATCGAATAGACCTTCCACCCGCTGAAGCAGACGATCAGGAAAAGCACGACGCAGAAAACGGGCAGCAGGGCCCGCAGCTTCTTTTTGATGCGCCGTATCTTTTTCTTTTTTTGCGAGCTTTTCATGCTGTCGACCTCCGCCGGAAACTATGCGCATTATACAATGAAGCGGCGAAAAAGAAAAGAGGCGCGCGGAAATCTTATGATTCTTTATACTTTTTACCCGGGCCTGCACTCGGCCCGGCGCAGACCTTTTATGTGAAGACGGAGGATCGGGCGTGAAAAAATTCATTTGGGATATTGACAAGTCTGTAATAATTTAGTATTATAACAAAGCTGTCGCTTGGGAGCATAGCTCAGCTGGTTAGAGCACCTGCCTTACAAGCAGGGGGTCACTGGTTCGAGTCCAGTTGTTCCCACCATCATCATATGCCTCGGTAGCTCAGTAGGTAGAGCAGCGGACTGAAAATCCGCGTGTCGCCAGTTCAACTCTGGCCTGAGGCACCATCTGCGGCCTTAGCTCATCCGGTAGAGCGCCACCTTGCCAAGGTGGAGGTAGCGAGTTCGAGCCTCGTAGGCCGCTCCACAAAAAGAAAAGAGGGTTTTCATTCAAAGCCCTCTTTTCTGATACCCGGCGCCATAGCCAAGTGGTAAGGCAGCGGACTGC
>JAFSNA010000064.1 GCA_017447645.1 Oscillospiraceae bacterium | reverse complement strand
CTGATAGGCCTCCGCGATCAGCTTGCGGATAAGCGTGGTCTTGCCCGCGCCGAGAAAACCGGAGAAGATATCGATCTTTGTCATATCATCAAGCCTCCTGTGCTTGTTTTTACCGGGAAGGGATTATATCACGCTTTTTTCTTTGATACAAGCGCAAGCGTGAGGACAGCGGCAGGATGTTTTCACATCCTGCCGCCGAAAAACTCCGGAGGATCAGCAAAGCTGCGCGCCGGCCGGGACGGAGTCGTCAAGGATCATGAGGTGCAGCTCTTCCTTGCCGTCGACCTCCTTCACCGCGGAGAGCAGCATGCCGTTGGAATCCTGCCCCATCATCTTGCGCGGCGGCAGATTCAGGATCGCGACCACGGTCTTGCCGACGAGCTGTTCGGGCTCGTAGAACTTGCGGATGCCGGAGAGGATCTGGCGCGGCGTGCCGCTGCCGTCGTCGAGCATGAACTTGAGGAGCTTGTCGCTCTTCTTCACCGCTTCGCAGGAGAGCACCTTGCACACGCGCATGTCGCATCTGGCGAACTCGTCGATCGTCACGTCGGGCAGCACGGGCTTGGCCGCGGGAGCCTTCGAGCGGCGCGAGATCTCCTCGAGCTCGGCGAGGGTCTTGTCCAGATCGAGACGCGGGAAGAGCGTCTCGCCCTTGCGGACGCGGATCTCGCCCGCGAGCGCGCCGTAAACGGCGTTATCCCAGCTGCGGCAGTTCTGCGCGCCGATCTGCGCGAACGCCTTGTCGCAGCTCTCGGGCATGAAGGGCGTGAGGCAGATCAGGCTGATGCGCAGCGCCTCGAGCAGATTGTACATGACCTCGGCAAGACGGGGCTTGTTCGCCTCGTCCTTCGCCAGCACCCAGGGCATCGTCTCGTCGATGTACTTGTTCGCACGCTGGATGACGCGGAAGACCTCCTCGAGCGCGAGGTGCGGCTGATAGATGTCCATCTGGGCGGCATATTTCTCCGGCAGGGCGCGGATCATCGCTTTGAGCTCGTCGTCGAGCGGATCGGAGAGGCGCTCCTGCGGCAGCTCGCCGCCGAAGTACTTCTCGATCATCGCCGTCGTGCGGGACACGAGGTTGCCCAGATCGTTGGCAAGGTCCGTGTTGATCGTGGAGATCAGAAGCTCATTGGAGAAGTTGCCGTCGGAGCCGAAGGGGAAGGTGCGCAGCAGGAAGAAGCGCAGCGCGTCGACGCCGAACTTTTCCGAGAGGATATAGGGGTCGATGACGTTGGTGGAGTTGTTCGCCTTGGACTTGGACACCTTGCCGCCGTCGATGATCAGCCAGCCGTGGCCGTAGACCTTCTTCGGCAGGGGCAGGCCCGCGCTCATGAGCATGGCGGGCCAGATGATCGAGTGGAAGCGCACGATCTCCTTGCCGACGACGTGCACGTCCGCCGGCCAGTATTTCTCAAAGTCGTGATAGCGGTCGTTGTACAGGCCCAGCGCCGTACAGTAGTTGAACAGCGCGTCGACCCAGACATAGACGACGTGGCCCGGATCGAAATCCACGGGCACGCCCCAGGTAAAGCTGGTGCGCGAGACGCACAGGTCCTCCAGTCCCGGCTTGATGAAGTTGTTGATCATCTCATTCACGCGGGAGGCAGGCTCGAGGAAGGTGCCGGTCTCCAGCAGCTCCTGCACGGGCTTGGCGTACTTGGACAGACGGAAGAAATAGGCTTCCTCCTCGGCGTCCTGGACGGCGCGGCCGCAGTCGGGGCATTTGCCGTCGACCAGCTGCGTCTCGGTCCAGAAGCTCTCACAGTCCTTGCAGTACTTGCCGCTGTACTTGCCCTTGTAGATGTCGCCGTTGTCGTACATCTTGCGGAACACGCGCTGGATCGCCTCGACATGGTAGTCGTCGGTGGTGCGGATGAAGCGGTCGTTGGAGATGTTCATCAGCTTCCAGAGGTCCTTGATCCCCTTCTCGCCGGTGACGATGCGGTCGACGAATTCCTGGGGGCTGAGACCGGCGGCCTTCGCCTTGGACTCGATCTTCTGGCCGTGCTCATCCGTGCCGGTGAGAAACATCACGTCATAGCCGCGCAGGCGCTTGTAGCGGGCGATCGCATCGGTCGCCACGGTGCAGTAGGCATGGCCGATGTGAAGCTTGTCCGAAGGGTAATAGATCGGTGTGGTGATATAAAAGGTTTTCTTTTCCATCTTGCTTCTCCTCTTTTTTCTCTGCGGGTTTGTTGTCAGCCCACTGTCACTTCCTCGTTATCCTCTTCATAATCCTCTCCGGTATCGGTATCGGTATCCGTGTCGGCGGTATGGATTGCGGGCCAGGCAATCTCGTCGTCGGGGAGGTGGTAATAGCTGTATACGTTGTCCTCGTCCGTGTAGCTGCCGTCCGCGTGGTAGGTGCGGCGGATCGACCGCGCGCCCCAGCCGACCTGGACGTCGATGCCGTACTCGTCATGGTATACCTCGTCGTAGGCCGGCCATTCGAAGTGCAGCATATCGACGTAGGAGCCGTCCACGTCCGTGCCCCAGATCTCGATGAGCAGCTCGCTGCCCCGGTCGTTCACGCCGGCCTTGATCTTGATGGGGTAGTCGCGGTTGTTCGTGAAGACAAAGTTCGTGTCCGGCCAGTCGACGGTCGCGTCGAGGCCAAGCGGCAGATAACCGACGATCATTGTGTGACAGACGCGTTCGTCGATTTGCAGACCGGCGTAAAGCGCCGCGTTGTACAGTGTGGAGGACACCTGGCAGATGCCGCCGCCGAGCGCGTCGATGTGGGCCGTGCCGCTGTAGGTGGGCGCCAGCTTGAAGCCGGCCTCCGCCGTGCGCTCGCCCACAACATCGTTGTAGGAGAAGGTCTCTCCCGGCTGTAGGACCATGCCGTCGAAGCGGCTGCAGGCCACGCGGACATTGGAGATGCGGTTGGCCGTGCTGCCCCACAGATAGGTCAGACAGTCGCCCAGCTTGTCATGGAAGATGACCTCCCGGAGATTTGCCTCCGTGATCTCCGGCTCGATGAGCGTGATCGGCACGCTGATCTCGTCGAGCACGCCCGCCTTGCTCCAGAGCTCCTCGGCTTTCGCCGTGTCAAGCTCTGCGCCCAGGATCTCGGGGATGATCTCGTCCTTTTCGGGATCGTAATAGGCGTTGACGGGCTCGCGGCTCAGCTCTTCCGCGATCGCGGCAAAGTCCGGCATCCGCACCTCGCCGATGATATCGCTCCACTCCAGCTCTTTCCCGCCGGAGAGGAGCAGCGCGCAGACCTTGTCGCAGATCGCTCCGCGGTCGAGCGTGACCTGTCCGGCGCCCTTGACGATCTCCAGCGTCGAGTTCTTCTCGTCGATGCTGTATTCCTCGCCCGCGGTACGGCTTTCGAATTCGTCCACCGCGCGGTCGACGGCCTCGGACACATAAGCGCGGTCGATCGTGAACTCGGTGCGGCCGAGCTCGACGGGACTGAGCAGATCTTCGATATAGGTACGAAGATTATCGAACTTGTCCTCGGTGTGGCCGTAGGCATAGGCGGCCTCGGCCGCTTCCTCCTTGGGCTGATAGGCGCCGGCCGTAAGGTAGTCCAGTTCGAAGGAAACGTCCTTCGGCAGATCGACCTTGAGCGTGCCGCCGCGGGTCTCATCCCATTTGGCCTCGTCGAGCGCGGCGATCGTCTCCGTCTTCGTCATGCCGCCGACATAAACGCCTCCGACATAGACGTTGGGCAGGTTGGTATCGCTGGCCGTAACGAGATGGGCGGCGGTAAACGCGCCGGCGCAGAGGATCAGTGCGAGCGAGACGAGCACGATCAGCGCGATCAGCCACTTTCTTGCGGTCCTGCGCGCCTTCTCGCGCTTTTCCTTTTTTGCGAGCTCGCGCTCTGCCTTTGCGGCAAGCTCTTCTTCGCTCTTCTTTTTCTTCTTCGGTGGCGCGCTCGTCTTTTCGGCGGAGACAGCCTCCTCGCCCGTGCGCGGGGTCTCTCCGTCGCCGGCGCTCTTTGCCGCGGCTTTCTTCTTTTTGGGCTTCGGCCCGTCCTCCGGCTTGTCCTCGCGCTTCTTCGCGGCGGATTTCTCCGTGACGTCCTTTTCACCGGCGCGGGACGGCGCCTTTGCCTTTTTCTTTTTCTTCGGCGCGTCCTTCTCCGTCCCGGCAGGGGCGTCCTTCCGCGGCGCGGCCTCCTTGTCGGGCACGCGCTTCGGCCCTGCGGTGGAGTCCTCCTCCGTCAGAGAGCCGAAAAGCTCCTGATCGAGCCATTCCGGATAATCTCTTTTGTTATCGCTCATGCCTGGTCCTCACTGTTTTCGCTTCTTTGTTGATAGAGCTCGGTAAACATCTCTTCCTCGCTCTTGGGGATGCTGATCTTCTCCTCGGCCGCGTAGGCCTCGCTGAGCCAGGGCGTGCCCTCGATCCGCCCGTTTGCCTGGGCCTCGAGCAGCAGACCGATCAGCGTGTTCGAGATCAGAAAGCCCGGCACCGTGAAATGCCACCTGCCCTCTTCCTCGACCGCCCAGCCTTTCTGTCGAAAGGCCAGCAGCGTCTGGAAGACGGGCCGCCAGTCGCACTGGGTGCGGATGCGGTAGTCGCGCTCCGAGATGCCGCGCACCGTGCGCATGCCGAGCATGATATATTCTACCGCGCGCTCAAGCGGGTCTATGCGCTGGTATTCGTCGACGATGCTTGTTTTCTTCTCGATCCCGGCGATGTATTTTTTCAGGTCCCGGACGAAGCTGTAGCGCAGCGTGCCGACGCAGGAGTGCGCCCCGGGGCCGAAGCCCATGTAGTCGTCCAGGTTCCAATACTTGAGGTTGTGCCGCGACTCAAAGCCCGGCGCGGCGAAGTTGGACACCTCGTACTGCCGATAGCCGTAACGCTCGAGCATCTCGGCGGCGTAGCAGTACATATCCGCCTGCTCGTCGTCGTCCGGCAGGATGGGAGAGCCGTGGTATTCGTTCCACATCGGCGTACCCTCCTCGAGGCGCAGGCCGTAGCAGGAGATATGCTCGGGGTGAAGCTCCACGATCCTTGCCAGGGTTTCGGCCCAGTCGCCCTTGGTCTGGCTGGGCAGGCCGTAGATCAGATCGAGGTTGATGTTCTCGAAGCCGGCCTTGCGGGCCTGCTGGATCGTTTGCTTTGCCTGCTGAAAATTGTGCCGCCGGCCGATCAGCTTGAGGATGTTGTTGTCCGAGGCCTGCACGCCGATCGACAGCCGGTTGACGCCCTCCTCGCGCAGGAGCTTGAGCGCGTTGGGGCTGGTGGAGTCGGGGTTGCACTCGACCGTGACCTCGCTGTCCGTGCGCACGTTGCCGTTGAGCTTGAGCGTGTTGAAGATGTCGGCGATGCGGTCGGCCCCGTAAAAGCTGGGCGTTCCGCCGCCGAAGTAGAGGCTGTCCACCTCGTAGGCCTTGATCGACTGCGCCGACTCCTTCAGATGGGCCAGCAGCGCCTGATGATATTCCGGCATCAGATGCTCGCAGCCGGCGAGCGACTAGAAGTCGCAGTAGCCGCACTTGCTCGCACAGAACGGAATGTGGATATAGATGCCCAGCCTTTTCGCCATCGGTCAAAACTCCAAATCAAAAAATCAGAATAATTCGCTTACGTTTTTCGCCAGCTCCGCCGGATCGTCGATGTCCGCGCCTGCCATCAGCTCGGCGAGCGCGGCGAGG
>JAFSNA010000063.1 GCA_017447645.1 Oscillospiraceae bacterium | reverse complement strand
GATGGAGGCGATGCCGTAGCCGGCGCCGGTGAACTGGCTCAGACGCATGGTCAGCAGATCGCCGAACTCGGAGTACGGGCCGTGGTCGACGTAGTTGTCGCCCCACAGGGCCAGCAGCTTGCCGTTCTTGTCGGCCGCCAGCTTGATGTGCATGAAGGCCGGGGAGCGCTTGCCGGTGTAGGTGATGTTCTGGAACTGGTTGAAGTTCAGGGACACGGGAACGCCGAGGATCTTGACGGCCGCGCCGATGAGCGCCTCGTTCGTCGGGGAGAACTTGTAGCCGAAGGTGCCGCCCGCGTGGTTCTGGACCAGACGGAGGTTCTCCATCGGAACGCCGATGCCGGCCGCGATCATGGGCATGTGCAGGTGGATGCCGATGGACTTGGAGTGAACGGTGATCATGCCGTCCTCATCCACGTAGCCGTAGCCGTTGTCCGGCTCGAGGTGCAGGTGCGGCTGACGGGAGCAGTAGCTCTCGATCTCGACCTGCTGGCTGTCGGGGATGGAATCCCAGTCGAAGTCGGGTCCCTTGATGCAGTTCGTCTCATAGAAGACGTTCGGGGTGCCCGGGTGGATCTCGATGGCGTCGGGCGCCATGGCGTCGAGCGCGTTCATGTAGGCGGGCAGCTCTTCGATCTCGACCTTGACGGCGTCGGCGGCGGCACGGGCATGGGCCTCGGTGTCGGCGGCGACGATGGCGATGGCGTCACCGAACTGGAAGATCTTGTCGGAGCAGAGGACCGGACGCTCGAAGCCGTCGGTCTTGTTGTGCTTGGGCAGCATGACCAGACCGTTGATCTGGTTGGTGCCGCCGGCGGCGAGGATGTCCTTGTAGGTGATGACCTTGACAACGCCAGGCATCTTCTCGGCCTCGGAGGTGTCGATGCTCTTGATGTTGGCGTGGGAGACCTTCGCCTGGGTCAGCGCGAGGCGCAGGCAGCCGGGCATCTTGAGCGCGTCGTCAGCGCCGAAGTCCCAGGTGCCGGTGACTTTCTGGGCGGCGGAGGGACGGATGTACTTGGTGCCCTTGATGGAGTCGCCGGTGGGCTTGAAGATCAGGTCTTCCTTGCTCATCTCGCCGCGCAGAACGGCAGCGGCGGCCATGGTGGCGTCGATGAGGGGCTTGTAGCCGGTGCAGCGGCAGAGGTTGCGCTGCTTGTTGAACCAGTCGCGGACCTCCTCGCGGGTCGGGTTCGGATTGTTCTCAAGAAGGACTTTCGCGCTGATGATGAAGCCGGGCGTGCAGAAGCCGCACTGCGCGCAGCCGAAGGCCATCCATGCGACCTGCAGCGGGTGCATGTCGGACAGGGTGCCGACGCCCTCGATCGTGGTGATCTCGGCGTTATCGGGGATCTTGCTCATCTTGAAGATACAGGCCTTGGTGACCTTGCCGTTCACGATGACGTTGCAGGCGCCGCAGTGGCCCTCGCCGCAGCCGATCTTGCAGCCGGTCAGCAGCAGGTGCTCACGCAGGACGGTCGCCAGGGTCTCGTCCTTGCAGAGGACCAGATTCCTGGTAACGCCGTTGATGACAAGCGTTTTTTTGATCATGTGTTAACCTCCTGAGTATAATAATTTTATCTGTGCCCTTTTTATGGGGATCGCGCGTTTATTGGCGGCTGTGCCCGCCGCAGGGGTCGTGGTCGGGCCCCTTGCCCGTGAGATCCTTCACGCGCTCGATGCCGCGCGCGCTCAGAAAAATCAGCTGAGAGAGGCTGCCGTCCAGATTTTCGCCGCTGAGGCGAAGAAAATTGGCGTTCTCGTAATAGTCGATGGGAAGCTCGCGCCGGAAGACCTCTCCGGTGTTCTCATCGCGGATCTCGACCGTCACCTCGTGCGCAACGATCTCAAAAAACTCATCGCCCATGGGAATCAGCCTCCTTTTCCGGACATGCTTCTACGTTTATATGATACTCTTCAAAAAGTAATAGAATCAAGTTACAACAAAAAGCAATTCGCAGAACTTGCGAATTGCTTTTTATCGAAAATATACAATTCCGCCGGGGCAAAAATGGAAGAAGCTACAAATCAGCACGCGATGACCAGCGTGCCGTTCACATCGCAGAGCGGCACGGCAGCGAGCCGTCCCCGCTCCGTTTCAAAACGCTCCAGCGCGCGCTTCACGCCCGGCAGCTTCGGGTTGTTCCAGTCGTGCAGCAGCACATAGCCGCCCGCGCTCATGCGCGGCAGGAAAAAGCGCAGGCCCGCAAGCGTGCTCTCCTCGAGATCCGCGTCGAGCGAGACGAGAGCGAAGCGCTCGCGCTCCAGACCGGCGGCCGTGGCCGGGAAGAGGCCCTGTCGGATCACGGCCCGCCCGGGATGCGGCAGCGCGGCGAGCACCTCTCCGACGCCCGTGTTTTTGTGCGCCTCCGCAAAGCCCCTCCCCTCTCCGGCGCTCTCGGCCGGGTCAAAGCCCTCGAAGCTGTCGAAGAGATAGAGCGTCCGCTCCGGCAGCAGCTCATTGATCCGGCGGGCGAAGCCGCCGCGGTAGACGCCCAGCTCCGCCGCCGCGCCGGGCACGCCGGCGAGGCGCAGGCAGATCGCCTCAAGCGTCTTGACGCGCACATAGTCGTTGTCCGAGCCCTCGCCCGCGATGCGCTCCTTCTCCGTCCACAGCGGGACGCGGATCAGCCTCTCCGAGCCGATCAGCCTCTCGACGAAGGCGTCGCCCAGCACGGCGCGCGCCGTGTCGTAGCTGCGGTTGCGGTCGACGGGGCGGACATGGTTTTTCAGGAACAGCAGCTTTTCCCCGGGCAGGCCCAGGCGCAGGCAGTCCCGTTCGACCCCCTCGGCGTCGCGGCAGGCCACGATCAGCAGATCAAAGTCCCGCCCGGCGAGCTCCTCGAGCGCGATCACCGGCCGGCCGAGAAAGGACGCGCCGCCCGCGCGCTCCACAAAGGCCTTGATCCGCTCGGGGGGCAGGGCCTCGTCGGCCAGATCGCCCGCGCCGCAGCCGGTGCCGTATACGTAGATCTTCATATCCATCCCGCCTCTCTGAGCGTATTTTAGCATAGATCTCCGGCAGATGCACGAAAAATCGCGTCCAGGCGATTTACAAACAAAAAGCAATCGGTTATACTGTCTTCATAAAAAGAGGTGATGGACATGGCCGGATGCTGTGAGATCCCCGGCCGGGGAACGCGGAAGCGAGAGCCCTTTACCGGCTGTCTGCTCTGCGGCAAGCCCCTGCGTTACGAATTGATCGCCGTGCCGCGGACGTGCGCGGTCTGCGGCGAGGAAAAGCTGTCCGACGCCGTGTGTGAGGACGGGCACTTCGTGTGCAGCGCCTGTCACGCGGCGGGACTCGACGAGTTCTTTGTCCCCTTTCTGCTCCGCAGCGCGGAGAAAGACCCGCTCCGACTGCTCGAGGCGGTGATGGCGCTGCCGCAGGTGCATATGCACGGGCCGGAGCATCACGCCATCGTGCCCTGCGTGCTTCTGACGGCCTGGCACAACAACGGCGGCGAGGGCGACCTGAAGAAGCTGCTCTCGGCCGCGCTCAGCCGCGGCAAGCAGGTGCCGGGAGGGACGTGCGGCTATTGGGGCGTCTGCGGCGCGGCCGCGGGAGCCGGGATCTTCCTGAGCGTGCTGACCGGCTCGAATCCGCTCAACCGGGAGGCCTGGCCCATCCCCATGGAGCTGACGTCCCGCTGTCTCAAACGGCTCGCCGAGGTCGGCGGACCGCGCTGCTGCAAGCGCACGAGCCGTCTATGCATCCGGGAAGCCGCCGCCTTCGCGGCGGAGCGCTTCGGGGTGGAAATGCCGCTCGGAGAGATCGCCTGTACGTATATGTCGGAAAACCGAGAGTGCATCGGGACAAAGTGTCCCTTCTTCCCGGCCGGGAAGGAGAGAGAAGCATGACGAACGCCGCCCTGATCGTTGCCGCGGGCATGTCCTCCCGCATGGGGGACTTCAAGCCCATGCTGAATATCGGCTCCATCTCCATCGCCCAGCGCGTCGTGGCCACCTTCCACCAGGCGGGCGTGGACAAGATCGTGATGATCACCGGCTACAACGCCACGCTGCTGGAGCGCCACCTGAGCGGCAGCGGCATCGTGTTCCTGCGCAACGAGGACTACCGCACGACGCAGATGTTCGATTCGGTCTGCATCGGGCTGCGCTATCTGAAGGGCAAATGCGACCGCGTGCTCTTCACGCCGGTCGACATCCCGCTTTTCACCGCGGCCACGGTGCGCGCGCTGCTGGAGACGGATGCGCCGCTCGCCTGTCCCGCCGTGGACGGAGAGACCGGGCATCCCACGCTGATCGCCGCCTCGCTTTTTGACCGGATCCTTTCGGACGACGGCGGCCAGGGTCTGCGCGGCGCGTTGGAGCGCTGCGGCGCGGACATGACGCTCCTCCCGGTGGAGGACCGCGGCATCCTGCACGACGCGGATACGCCCGAGGACTACAAGGCGCTGCTGAAATACCACAACGAGCAGCTCGTCCGCCCGGTGCTGAGCGTCTCGCTCGCGCGGGAAAAGGTCTTTTTCGACGGGCGCGCGGCCATGCTGCTGCAGCTCATCGACGAGACGCAGTCCGTCCGTCTGGCCTGTCAGCGGATGCAGATGAGCTATTCCAGCGGCTGGAACGTGATCCGCACGCTGGAGAGCCAGCTGAGCCGCACGCTGATCCGGCGCAGCCAGGGCGGGGCCGGCGGAGGCAAGAGCAGTCTGACCGGGGACGGCAAGCTGCTGCTGGAGCGCTACGCGGCCTATTCCGACGCGCTGCGGGGCAAAGCGGCCGAGCTGTTTGACGTCTACTTCGAGGGGCTGTTCTGATGCGGCGGATCTATCTCATCCGACACGCTCACCCGGATTTCCCTCTCGGCGAGCGCCGGTGCGTCGGCGGAAGGACGGATCTCCCGCTGGGCGTTCTCGGCCGGATGCAGGCATCCCTGCTCCCCACTCTGCCGGAGCTGCGGGATCTGGGCGCCGTTTTCTGCAGCTCTCTTTCCCGCGCGCGTCAAACCGCTCTTCCGCTCTGTCCCTCCCCGCGCGTGATGCCCGGACTAGAAGAACAGGACATGGGCGTCTGGGACGGTCTTTCTTTCCGGGAGATCCGGGAGCGCTTCCCGGAGCTGTACGAGGCGCGCGAGGCCGACCCCTCCCTGTTGCCGGAGGGCGCGGAGAGCATGGACGCCGTGCGCGCGAGGATGCATCGGGCGCTGCTGCGCTGTCTGCGCGAGAGCGAGGGCGACATCGCCCTCGTCAGTCACCGGACCGCGCTCGCAAGCCTGATCGGCCGCCGGGAGCTGCTGCTTCACGGCTCCGTGACCGTCCTGCGCGCAAATGAGGAAGCCTTTGAAGTTGAGTCCGTCGGCCTGCGGCCCTGTCCGCCGCTCACGCGGGAGCTGGGAGAAAAGCTGCTTTCGGCCGCCGCGCCGGGAGAAAGGATCGAGGCGCACTGCCGCGCCGTCGCGGCGGAGGCGCAGCGCATCGCGCGCGCGCTGCCTCTGGAACTGAATGAAGAGCTTCTCGTTTCGGCGGCGCTGCTGCACGACGTCGCCCGCAGCGAAAAGGACCACGCCCGTCTGGGCGCGGCCTGGCTGCGCGAGCTGGGCTATCCCGACGCCGCGGCGATCGCGGAACGGCACCACGATTGGAGCGGCGGGACGATCGACGAGGCGGCGGTCCTCTTTCTCGCGGACAAGTGCGTCCGGGAGGATCGGCGCGTGACGCTTGAAGAGCGCTTCGCCGCAAGCGAGGCGAAGTGCCGAACGCCGGAGGCGAAGGCCGCGCACGACGCGCGGCGTGAAACGGCCCTGCGGCTGCGGGACGAGATCAACCGGCTCTGCGCTCGACGCCTTGTCGAGTGACGCGCTCCTTCAAAATAAGAAAAAGCAAGCCTTATGGCTTGCTTTTTTTATGGTTACAGGCTGTCGCTCCGGCTCAGTGATCCACGCCGACCATGACGGAGGTGGCCTTGACGATGGCGTAGGCCTCCTTGCCGACCTCGAGGCCGAGCTCGCGGATCGCGTTCATCGAGATCGTGGCGCTCATGACGTTGCCGCCGCCGATGTCGATCTTGACGATGCCGTTGACGGCTCCTTCCTGGATGCCGACGACCTTGCCCTTGAACTGATTTCTCGCGCTGATTTTCATATTCAAAATCTCCTTTCCATACAGCCTTCCCCGCGCACGGGGAAGGGGGACCTCTTGCGGTGGATGAGGTCCCTGTTCGAATCCATTATTCATTATAGCCTTCCCCCCTGGGGGAAGGTGTCAGCCGAACGGCTGACGGATGAGGGGCGTCCGTTCCTTTGAGCGGCCGTTGACGGCTGACGGATGAGGGGCGTCCGTTCCTTTGAGCGGCCGTTGACGGCTGACGGATGAGGGACGCCTGTTCATTCATAAAGCAACAGGATATTCGCCGCCGCGATCCCCAGCTCCGCGGGGAACTGCGGGGGCTTTTTGTCTTTTGCGAGCCGCCACCAGACCGCGGGACTGCTTTCACTTTGGGAAGCGTAGCGGAAATGGATGATCGTCTCGAATGGCTCCTCCATCTCCTCGACGAAGCGCACCGGGAAACGGTTCTGCGCCGCCGACGGGTTGAAGTAGTGCGCGCGGAGGCCGACGGCGCACAGGCCGTCTCCGACGCGCTGCTTCGTCTCAAGGCGGATGTCCCATTCGGGGACTTCGACGAGATGCTCGTCCAGCTTCCGCGCCCGGGCGATGTTCTTGCAGCCGGTGAGGATCGCGGCCTGCACGCTGCCCGGGTCGGCGAAGAGCGCCTTGGTGGGCTTGATCGTGAGCAGGCGGCCGGCGTCCATCACGGCGATCTCGCGGCTCATGTTGTAGGCCTCGTTGCGGTCGTGCGTGACCATCAGCACCTCGCGGCCGAAACGCTCGAGCAGATCGCGCATCTCCACCTTCAGCGAGTCGCGCAGATGCCCGTCGAGCGCCGAGAAGGGCTCGTCCAGCAGCAGGATCTGCGGGTCGTTGACCAGGATGCGCGCGAGCGCCACACGCTGCTGCTGCCCGCCGGAGAGCTGGGCGGGTTTTCGCCCCTCCAGCCCCTCGAGCTGCATCATCTTCACGATCTCGCGCAGACGCTTCTCCTTTACCGCCCGGTCCTTCTCCCGGTTGAGGCCGCAGAGGATGTTCTGCCGGACCGTCATGTTGGGAAAAAGGGCGTAGTTCTGGAACAGGTAGCCCACGCGGCGCGCCTGCGGCGGCAGGTTGATCCCTTTGGAGGAGTCGAACAGCATGCGGCCGTCAAGCTCGATGACGCCCTCGTCGGGCTTTTCGATGCCCGCGATGCACTTTAAGGTCATGCTCTTGCCGCAGCCGGAGGCGCCGAGCAGCGAGATGATCCCCCTCTCGGCCGTGAAGGCCGCGTCCAGCGTGAAGCTGCCGAGCCGTTTGCGGATGTCCACATGCAGACTCATGCCTTCACCGCCTTTTTCTGCCGGGCTTCCAGCATGTTCACAGAGAGCAGCACGACCGTGCTGATCGCAAGGTTGATCAGGACCCAGAACATGGCGCCCTTTTCGTCGTTCGTACGCCAGAGCTGATAGACCGTCGTCGAGATCGTGGCGGTCTTGCCCGGCGTATAGCCGATGAGCATGCTGGTCGCGCCATACTCGCCCAGCGCGCGGGCGAAGGCCAGCACCGTTCCGGCGAGGATGCCCTGCTTGCAGGCGGGCATGCGGATGCGCCAGAAGATATAGGTGTTGGAAAGCCCCAGCGTCTGACCAGAGTAGGCCAGGGTCTTGTCAAAGCTCTCAAAGGCGCCGCGGGCCGTGCGGTACATCAGCGGGAAGGCCACGACCGCCGCGGCCAGCACGCCGCCGTACCAGGTCATGACAAATTTGATCCCGAACTGCAGCAGAAAGATGCCCAGCGGGCGCTTGACGCCGAAGATGAGCAGCAGAAAATAACCGCAGACCGTCGGCGGCAGCACCATCGGCAGCGTGAGGACCACGTCCAGCACGCCCTTGACGGCGCGCGGCAGCCTGGCCGCGTAATAGGCGAAGAAGATGCCCGTGAAAAACACCAGCACGCAGCTGATCGCCGCGATGCGCAGCGAGTTCCATAAGGGATACCAGTCAAAACTCATAGCGGTGCTCCGTAGGATGGGGCGGGCAGGCTTTGCCCTGCCCGCCGTTTTTCAAAACAATCAGCCCTGAACGGCCTTGAGCAGCTCGGCGAGCTGGTCGAAGGAGGTGATGTTGTCGGGGTTGCCCTCGGGGACGGCCAAAACGACCGTGTTGCCGACCAGATTGATACGGGTGCCCTCGAGCACGAAGTCCAGACCGTCGGGGTTGGCGTCGGTCCCCGCCTTCGAGACGTCAAGCTGGTTCATCTGCTTGGGAGCGGCGGAAATGAACAGGTCGCACTCCGCGCCTTCCTCGATCTGGGTCTTGAGCGTGCCGGAGGAGTCGAAGTTATAGACGAGCGTCACGTTGGGGTGCAGCGCCTCGTACATGCTCTTGATTTTGGTAAGCGTCTCGGTCATGGAGGCGGCGGCAAAGACGTACAGATCGACGTGCTCGGTTTCCGTGGCTTCGGCGACGGGGAGCGGGTCGCTCATCGCAGCCAGACGGACTTCGGCGAACACGGCGGTGGCCTCGTCCGAGCGCAGATAATCAAGGAAAGCCTGCGCGGCCTCGGGGTTGGCGCTGTTCTTCATCACGGCCGCGGGATAAGTAGCGGGGCTGTGCATGTCGCTCTTCGCGGTGTCCACGACGGTCAGTCCGGCGGAGATGGCGTCCGATCCGTAAATGACGCCGCAGCTGACGCTGCCTTCCACGACCTGCGTGGTGACTTCCTTGACGTTGGAGCCGTAGGTGATGCAGCCGGCATTGGCCAGCGCCGCCTCGTCGAGCCCGTAATAGACAAGGATCTCAGACATACGCTGTCCGGCGGGCACGTCGCTGTTGCCCATGCCGACAAGGATCTGCTTCGTTTCTTCCTGAGCCGGAGCGGGTTCTTCTGCGGGAGCTGTCGCGGCCTGCCGGCCGCAGGCTGCCAGCGCGAAGACCATCGTCAGCGCCAGCAGCAGTGCGAGGATTTTTTTCATTCTTCTGTCTCCTTTTCCCGTTTTTCAGGGAAGTGTATTTATACAAACACGGCTTTACGTGTTCATATACAGATGAAAAGAAAAGGGAGAGTTCAGAGGGGATCGCCCCTCTGTTTTTCGTCCGCAGACGAAAACACATCCGATCGTTTTTCGCGGGGGCGTGTACCTCGCGAAAAGCACTTCCCGGCCTGCAAATGTGCGGGCGTCTCACGCAAGCGAGCGCGCGCAGTCAGGCCGCAGCTCTTGCTTTCAAAGCTCTCTGAGCTTTGAAAGCGGTCAGGTCCCCTTGCCGAAGCCGCAGTTCGGGAAGCGGCACTCCGGGCAATTGAGACACAGTCCGCCGTGGCCGAGCGCGGCGAGGTGCTCGCGCGTGATCGGCGTGTCCGTCACGAGATAGGGCAGCAGCAAATCGAAGATCGTGCGCCGCGCGTACATCACGCAGCCGGGCAGGCCGCAGACGGGCCTTCCGTCCGGCATGTAGGAGACCAGGAACATCGCGCCCGGCAGCACCGGCGAGCCGTAGGAGACGATGTTCGCGCCGGTGTTTTTGATCGCCAGCGGCGTGCGGTCGTCGGGGTCGACGCTCATGCCGCCGCTGCACACGACCATCTCGCAGCCCTTCGAGAGCATGTCGAGGATCGCGGCGGTGATCTTCTCGTGGTCGTCGTTCAACGTCACGTGCTCGGTCATGACGCTGCCGCCGAACTCACGGAGCTTCTCGACGATGACGGGCGTGAAGGTGTCCCGGATGCGGCCGTAAAAGACCTCGTTGCCGGTCGTGACCACGCCGACCTTTTTCGGCTTGAGCGGCACGAGCTTCAGCAGCGGCTCGCTGCCCGCGACCTCTTTCGCGCGCTCCATCTTCTCCTTCTCGATGATCAGCGGGATCACGCGCGTGGCGGCCAGCTTCTCGCCCTTTTTCACCACGAAGCCGGAAGCGCGCGTGGCGATCATCATTTCGCCGAGCGAGTTGATCGCGCGCAGTCGCTCGACGTCCACGAGCAGCAGGCCGTCGATGTCGGCGACAAGCTCGATCTTGCCCTCCTTCGGCGCGGTGGCGTGCATATGCTCGTTCTGGCAGATCGAGCGCAGCACCTCCGCCGCGTCGTCCTCATGGAGCATGTTCTCGTTGTTTTCCCAAATATAAATATGGTCCTTGCCCACGCTCAGCAGCACGGGCACGTCCTCGGGGCGGATGATGTGGCCCTTGCGGAACACAGGACCCTTCTTTTCGTCCTTGATGATCTGGGTGATGTCGTGGCACAGCATGTGTCCGACGGCCTCTTCGGTCTTCATCAGCTTCATGGATGCAGTTTCCTTTCCCGCGAATAGTAAATAAAAGCAATTCGCATGTGCCCATTATAAAAGCCGCGCGTGCGAAAGTCAATCGTGCGGGGCAAATTCCTTCAATAAGCCGGGAAAACGGATAAAAAACGAAAGACGGGACCGCAGCCGGAGCTCCGGCTGCGGTCCCGTCTCTTCGCGCAGGATCTATACGATCGGCG
Organism: Oscillospiraceae bacterium; assembly: GCA_017447645.1. Taxonomy (GTDB): domain Bacteria; phylum Bacillota; class Clostridia; order Oscillospirales; family Oscillospiraceae; genus Limivicinus. The sequence continues at coordinate 4,883 of JAFSNA010000063.1, read as the reverse complement.
TGAGATATTTTGCGCAGAAGGGTTTGATTTTTCCCCCGTCATACACGTGCAGGCTGCAGCGGTGCAGCCGCTCGACGTTCAGGTTCAGCGCGTCCTGAAAGGCCATGGCCGAGAGCGTCAGGCTCTCGTGGCGCAGGCGGTAGAGAAAGCTGTCGAAGTCCATCTCGTCCGACAGGGCGCCCGCGGGTTTTTCTTCCTCCGGCGCGCGGCGCCAGTGCCGCGCCACATACTCGCGGTTGTCCTTCTCGCAGCCGCGGCTGCGGGAGGAATGCGTGATGGAGCTCAGCGCGCGCAGCCCGCCCGAGGGCTCGATCAGAAAGCTCGCGTGGAAGCCGCAGAGGGGATGGTCGCAGCGCGAGGGCATGAAGCTCGACAGCGGGATCCGCGCCTGGTCGGCAATGTCCGCCATCAGTCGGTCGAGGGTGTAGCGGTCCTCCTCCGTCGGCGTGTTCGGATAGCGCCCGAAGTAGGAGACCGGCTGGAAGTGGACGCCCCGCACCGCCGGCGAATGGGCGCAGGCAAAGGATACGATCCCGCCGAGGTCGTCGTCGTTGACGCCGCGCACCACTGTCGGCACCAGCGTGACGCCGACGCGCGCTTCGCCGCAGACGCAGATCGCCTCTTTTTTGAGCTCCAGCAGCGGCGCGCCGCGCAGCGTCTCATAGATCGCGTCGCGCGTGCCGTCGAACTGCAGGAAGACGATGTCCAGTCCCGCCGCCGCGAGTTTTTTCATATAGTCCGGCTCGCGCGCCAGGCGCAGGCCGTTGGTGTTGAGCTGCACATAGCTGCAGCCCGCCTCTTTGGCGAAGCGCACCAGCTCCGGAAGATCGTCGCGCAGCGTCGGCTCGCCGCCCGACAGCTGCAGCAGAGGGCCGCCGCATCGGCGGACGATGTCGCGGATCGCGGCCTTCAGCTCGTCGAGGCCGGGCTCCCGCGCGCTCTCGCCGCCGCGCGCGAAGCAGAAGCGGCAGCGCAGGTCGCAGCGCTCGGTGACCTCCAGCAGCACGCAGCAGCTGCCGATCTCATGCTCGCCGCAGAGACCGCAGTTCCCGGGACAATGCAGCCCGGCGTCTTCCGCCAGCGGCGGCGTGCCGAGCAGCCAGCCGTCCCAGTCGACCTTTCCCTGCCAGACCGGGACGCGGTACGCCCCGTGCTCGGGGCAGCTCTTTTCCAGCAGGATGCGCCCGTCCGTCTCCCGCACCAGGCGCGCGGGCAGGTTGCGCAGGCAGACGGGACAGATCGAGCGCGTTTCACGGATGATGCTTCCCATGTTACTCTCCCAGGCCGAAATGATCCTTTTTGAAGATCGTCAGCTCCAGCTGATAGCGGTCGGACACCGTCCTGACCGCCTCGCCGAGGAGGCGGTTGAGCGTCTCGTCGGGGCAGGCGGCGCTGGTGTTGAGCAGCACGCCGAGGTCCGTACAGGGCCGCGCGAAGCGGTGCGGCAGCTCGATCGGGCGGTCTGCGCCGAGCAGATCGGCCTTTCCGTAATCGCCCTCCGGGCCCCAGGCCAGCAGTTTGAGATGCGGCACCTCACAGCCGGCGGAGCGGACCGAGTTTTGGATCTCCGCCGCCAGGTCCGCCAGATAGGCGCTGCCGTCGAAATCGTCGCAGCAGACGACCGCGCGGTATTGCAGATAATACTCGCTCAGGCTGCCCATGGCGTTCTGCAGGTCGTCCGCGTCATAGTCGATCTCCGGATGGCGCATCGAGGCCTTTCTTTCGCGCAGCGCACGGCACAGCGCGTCCAGGCCTTCGCCCGTCTTCGCGCTCACGGCAAGCTGTTCCGTCCCGGGATAGCGCGCCGCCAGCCAGCAGAGTGCGTCGCCGCGCGCCTTCTCATCCAGCAGCTCGCACTTGCTCAGCACGATGAGGTCGGCCTCCCGCAGCTGCGCGTCCAGGATGAAGCCCATGTCCCCGGCCCGACCCTCGCGCAGCAGCGCGAGATTGCGCGGCTCGATCAGGACCGTGAAGGGGGCGAGCTCGTACTGTCCGGGACAGTTTTCCGCGAGGCCGTGGTAGACGTGCTCCTGCGCCCCGACGCCGAAGCCCGGGATGTCGGAGACGACCAGCTCGCAGCCGTCCTCATAGCAGGCGTTCAGCCGCTCGGTCAGCACGTCGCGGCAGAAGCAGATGCACTCGTCCGTGATCTGCAGGGCCCTGCAGCCGCCGAGCTGCGCCAGCTTGTGATCGGCCAGCAGCACGCCCTCGCCCAGGTCGTTGGAGATCATGACCGCGCCGGCATAATGCGCGGAATAAAAGTCGGTCAGCGCCATCATCAGGGTGGTCTTCCCCGAACCGAGGAAGCCGCTGACGACCGCAAATTTTCTCATCCTCGTTTCTCCTTTTCCTAAAACGCGGGGAAAAGCTTCTCAGACTCCGTAAAACTCAAGAAAGCGTCTGGTCTGCTCCTGCTGCGGCGCGTTCAGCACCCGGTCGGCGTCCCCCTGCTCGATGAGCTCGCCTCCGCGGAGGACGAGCACGCGGTCCGCGAGACGCCGTGCCTGGGAGATGCTGTGGGTGATGAGAAGAACACCGCAGCCGGTCTCGACACAGTACTGTCGGATCAGGCTTTCCGCGGCAATCGTGGATTCCATATCCATGGCCGCGGTGGGCTCGTCCAGGATCAGCAGTTCGTAGCGCCGCATCAGGATCCTGCAGAGGGCCATGCGGGCAGTCTCGCCGCCGGAGAGTTTTTTCGCGCTCTGCCCGGCGAGGGCTTCGATACTCAGGGCTTTCATCAGCTCAGCCGCGCGGGCGGGGTCATTACCGTTTTGCAGGATGTTCTTTTCCGTGCTCATGCGGAAGGGAAAGCTCTTCTGCGGCAGGTAGCCCACGCTGACGCCTGTGAGAATCGCTCGTCTGTCATCCGCCGCTTCGATCCCGGAGAGCACCTTGGCAAAGGTGGATTTGCCGCTGCCGTTGGGCCCGATGACCGCGGTGATCTTCCCCTCCGGCAGCATCAGCTCCGGCAAATCCAATACGACCCGTTTGTTGTAGGTCTTGGTAAAGGCCGTCGTCTTCATCGGCTCAGCCTCCCCTGCATCACGCTGAGCACGATGTTCACCAGCAGCGACAGCGTCAGCAGGATGAGCCCCAAGGCGATGCCCAGGGTGAAGCTGCCGCGGTTGGTATACATCATGATGGCGGTGGTCATCACATTTGTCTTCCAGGCAATGGCGCCGCCCACCATGGCCACGGCGCCCACTTCCGCGATGGCCCGGGCGAAGGAGAGCAGATAGGCCGAGAAAATGGAGTACAGGCACTCGTTCATGAGAAGGGCGTATTCCTTCAGCCGGCCGAAGCCCATGCCCCTTGCGGTCTCGCGCAGGGAGGGCGCGGTATCGGCCACGAAGGTCTCCATGACGCCGACGATGATGGGCGTGATCAGCACGACCTGGGCCAGGATCATCAGCTTGACCGTAAAAAGCCAGTGGAGGTGCCGGAAGGGCCCGACGCCGGAGAAAAGCATATAAAACAGCAGACCGCAGACCACCGGCGGCATGCCGATCAAGGTGCGGTTGAGCACCAGCAGCACTCTCCGGCCCGGAAAGTGTTCCGCTCCGAACAGGATGCCGAGAGGCACGCCGATGAGCAGCGCAAGGATCGAGCTTGTCAGGCAGACCTTGGCCGTGGTGGAAAGGATATTCAGAAGCTCCGGATCGGCCGAGAGGATCAGCTCGATCGCTTTGCGGATAGAAGAGCCCATAAAAAACCCCTATCGCCCCTGCGGGGCTCTTCCCCCGGGAGGGGAAGCATGTTAACCAATAGCCGCGGAGACGCGCTCCGCGGCTATAATTTTACTTCATATTCCCGTATGAATCAAGGTGCAATGCTTATCCCATGACGCCGTCGTTGGCGACGAAGGTGAGGAAGGTGGCCTTGTCGGTGAGGATGTAGGCGCCCATTTCCTCGGCCATGACGAGGCAGTTCCCCATCGTCGTGTTCGCGGAAACATACCAGTCGGTGTAATCCCTGAAGCTCTCCGCCTCCGTGGTGATGCCAAGCTCCTCCGGCCACAGCTTCAGTTCTTTCTTATGCGTGCCCGAGGCGTCTCCGCGGGAGATAAAGAGATACTTGCCGTCGGCGATGGCCTTGAAGGCGGCCCTGACGTCAGCCGCGTCCTTCACGCCGGCCGGATCGGCAGACGGCCCGCAGAGCACAAAGAAGTTATACATATAGTTCAGACGCGCATCCTTCATCCCGTCCAGCACATAGGAGAAGCCGTCCTCAATGAATTTCTCTTCATCCGCTTTGGAGTGGACCAGGATCAGGTCGGCGTTGCCCATTTTGGCATTGGCGATGGATTTGCCGGTGCCGTTGGCGTAGACATCCACCTCATAGCCGTACTTCTCCTCAAACTTCGGCAGCAGATAGTCGAGCAGACCGGAGTCGCGCACGGAGGAAGTCGTGGACATCCGGATCTGTCTGGTCTCTTCGGTTGCCGCAGGGATCTCCGCGGCGGAGACGGGACGATCGTCCTTGAGGTAGAACAGGTACTCGCCGTAATCTTCAAAGCCGTAGTTGGCGGCCAGAGACTCGCCCTCTTCCGAGAGCAGCCAGTTGATCAGCGCCGCGGCGCCGACGGTGTTGAGCTCCACATCATCCACGGCGTTGCCGTCCGCGTCCGCGAAGGGGGCCTCGGGATTGACGGCCAGCAGGCTGTAGTTGTTGATCATGGCGTCGTCCGCTTCCAGAAGGATGCAGGTGTCGACCACCAGCGCGTCAGTTTCAGGGGCAGCCTCTTCCGCGGGGGCAGCTTCTTCGGCCGGGGCGGGCTCTGCTGCGGGTTCTTCTGCGGCAGCGGGAGCCTCGGTGGCCGCGGGGGCGGGCGCCGCGCTCTGCCCGCAGGCGGCCAGCGCAAAAATCATGACCAGCGCAAG
>JAFSNA010000062.1 GCA_017447645.1 Oscillospiraceae bacterium | reverse complement strand
TCGATGATATAAATACCGTTGCGTTCGCAGTAGATATACTCGGCCATCTTGGGGTTCCAGCGGCGGGTCTGGTGACCGAAGTGGACACCGGCTTCCAGCAGCTGCTTCATGGATACGACTGCCATTTGATGTTCTCCTTTTCATATTTGTTTTATTCCTCCGGACGCGTCATCCCTTCCGCCAAGCCGTTTTCTTCGAAACGGCCACATGGGGAAAGTCGGCGTCCGTGCGAAATGCCTTGATATAATAACAAAAGCAACAGGAAATTGCAAGAGGTTTACAACGAAAAAAACGCCCTTTTTTTGAAAAATTCTTATTATTATTTGAAGTATTCTTTACAAAGCGGGGGACTTGTACTAAAATATAAAGTAGACCAAAAGGGAGACTACTAAAAAATGGAAATCAGCAATCCCCTGAGGCCGGAATTTTCTGCCGGAAAAAGAGAGGGTACTTGCTATGCTGGAAACGAATTTCAAAGAAGTCTACGAAAAGTTTGAGCTGATCTTCTTCCGCCGCGTCTTCGAAAAGGTCAGAGAAAGGGACGGTTCTCTCAGCGCGATGGAGGCTTTCTCCCTGGAGGTCATCTATCTGCTGCACGAGCCGACGGTAGGCCAGTTCGCCGATTTTCTCAACATCTCCCAGTCGAATGCGACCTACAAGGTCAACAGCCTGATCAAGAAGGGCTATATCGAGCGCCTGAACTCCCAGGTCGACCGCCGCGAGTATCATCTGGTGCTCTCGGAGAAGTTCCTCAACTACGTGGGCCTGTTCAACAACTACGAGCACACGGTCATGCAGCGCATCGAAGAGCGCTTTTTGCCGGAGGACGTGCAGATCTTCGACCGGATCCTGCGTACGATGTCCGACGAGCTGATGCCGGAGTGCGACAGCTGAAAAAGGGGCTTTTCAAATCCGCGCTTTTCTGCTAAACTAAAGCGCTCGCAATTCATCGATCCGTCTGCAACAGGAGTTTTCATTCATGGTTTTTTCCAGCCTGTTATTCGTATACGCCTTTCTTCCGCTCTCCCTTCTCGTATACTATATCTGCCCGACCCGCAGGAGCAAAAACGTTTCCCTGCTGGTCTTCTCGCTGATCTTTTACGCGTGGGGAGAGCCGAAGTATGTCCTGCTGCTGATGTTCATGGCGCTGTCGAGCTGGTTCTGCGCGCTGCGCATCGCCGACGCGCCCTACCTCGAAACGGCCCGCGTGTGGCTCGTCGTCTCGATCGCGGTGGACATCGCGCTCATCGGCTTTTTCAAGTATTCCCCGCTGATCTGCTCGATCTTCGGCACGGTGCCAGACTTCGTCGCGCGCATCGCGCTGCCGATCGGCATTTCCTTCTACACCTTCCAGCTGATGACCTACGTCGTCGACGTCTACCGCGGCGACGCCGGCGTCCAGCGCAGCTACTGGAACGTGCTGCTCTACGCGGCGCTGTTCCACCAGTGCGTCGCCGGCCCGATCGTCCGCTACAAGACCCTTGCGCACGAGCTGTTCGTCAGCCGCAGCGCCGGCAAGGACTTCCTGCCCGGCCTGCGCCGCTTTGCGGTGGGTCTGGCGAAGAAGGCGCTGCTGGCCAACCCCTGCGGCGCGCTGGCCGACCAGCTTCTGCTGACGACCTCCACGGCCTCGAACGCCGCTCTCTTTTCGCAGAACCTGCACGCGATCCAGGGTCTCACGGTGGCGGAGAGCTGGCTCGGCGCGGCGGCCTACATGCTGCAGATCTATCTCGACTTCTCGGCCTATTCCGACATGGCGATCGGCATGGGCTGGATGCTCGGCTTCCATTATCCCGAAAACTTCAACTATCCCTACATCTCCCGCTCGATCACGGATTTCTGGCGGCGCTGGCACATGTCGCTGTCCACCTTCTTCCGCGACTATGTCTACATCCCGCTGGGCGGCAACCGCGTGAGCATGCCGCGCTGGCTGCTCAACCTCTTCGTCGTCTGGGCGCTGACAGGCCTGTGGCACGGCGCGAGCTGGAACTTCGTGCTGTGGGGGCTGTATTATTTCGTGTTCCTTGTCGTCGAGAAGCTGCTGCTGCATAAGATCTTCCGTAAATGGAAGATCCTGCCGCACGTCTACGCGCTGTTCGTCGTGATGGTCGGCTGGGTGCTCTTCCGCTTCACCGACGTGCGCCTGGCCTGGCAGCTCTTCCGCAACCTTTTTGCCCTCAACGGCAACCGTTTCTCCGATTTTATCTCCGTCACGATGCTGGAGAACAATCTCTTCCTGCTGATCGTGTCGGTCTTTGCCTGCACGCCGCTTATGAAGCGCTTTTCCGACGCGATGGCCCGGCGCTTCCGCGAGAGCGGCTCGCAGGCCTGGGAGATCCTGCGCACCTGCGTGGTCCCCGTGATCCTGCTGCTGCTCGCGACGAGCTCGCTCGTGGGCGACAGCTACAATCCCTTCATTTATTTCCAGTTCTGAGGAGGGCGCAGCGGTGAAAGACAAAAAGACCCTCTCCTCCAAGCGCAGAGCGGAAAGAATCAAAAAACGCCGCAGGGCGTTGGCGGCGCCGTTCTTCACGGTGCTCTTCGCCCTGGCCGTCATCGCGCTGATCATCCCCCTTCGCCCGACCGAGTCGATGCGCGAAAAGCGCAGTCTGGCCCGGTTCCCGGAGCTCACGGTCGGGTCGCTCTTCAGCGGCGACTTCTTCGACGGCGTCAGCACCTGGTATTCCGACACCTTCCCCGGCCGCGAGACCTGGCTGGATGTGGCGACCGTACTGAACAACAGCCACGGCATCACGACCAACGTGATCTCCTATTCCCAGATCAACCAGCCCGCCGCGCAGGAGACGCTGCCGCCGGAGCTGCTGCTGCCCACGCCCACGCCCGAGGCCGTGACCGACCCGGACGCCGAGCCCACGCCCACGCCGGAGCCCACGCCCGTCCCCACGCCGGAGCCCACCCCGTATTACGAGGAGATCGACACGCCCACCGAATCGCTGGAGAGCTGGGGCGGTCTCGGCGACAACGACGAGAAGGTCATCCACGGCACGGCGCTGCAGATCAACGGCGCGGCCTTTGAGAAATTCCAGTTCAACGAAGGCCTCACGACGCTCAACGCCAACATGGTCAGCCGCGCGGCCGGCATCGCCAAGGAATACGACGTGCGCTTCTTCGACATGCCCATCCCGGCGAGCGTCGGCGTCCTGCTCTCGTCCGATCTGCTGGACCGTCTCGGCATGGACGACCAGGGCAAGGCGATCGCCTTCAAGTTTGAGAAGGAAAGCGACGACGTGCTGAAGGTCAACGTGTTCAATACGCTGGTGCGGCACAACAGCGAGTATATCTACTTCCGCACCGACCACCATTGGACCGCGCTCGGCGCGTATTACGCCTACGAGGCCTTCTGCCGCGTGGCGGGCTTCGAGCCGGTGTCGCTGGAGGAATACACCGAGCTGGACATGGGCGATTTCCTCGGCTCGTTCTATTCCACCTCGCCGCAGCCCGCCAAGCTCGAGACCGACCGGCTCTATGCCTACCAGCCGCCCGGGAACATCGAGATGCAGGTCTACAACAACGGCTATACCTTCCCCGCGGACGTCATCTTTGACAAGAGCCAGGCCAACAAATTCGACAAGTACGTGTCCTTCCTCGGCGGCGACCACACGATGACCGTGCTCACGAACACCGACCTCGACGACGACGCGCCCAACTGCGTCGTATACAAGGATTCCTACGGCAATCCCTTCGTGATCTACCTCACGCAGCATTACCACCGCGTCTACGCGCTGGACTTCCGCAAGTACGACGCGATGGGCATGCGCTCCTTTATCCAGGCCTATCACATCAACGACGTCATCCTGGCCGAGAGCATGTCTATGTCCATGGGCCTCGGCTCCTACCAGATGCTCGACATGCGTCTGGGCTACTGACAGAAAGGGGACAAAAAGATGGAAACCACGGCAAACGGCGGCCTGAAGCTGAACTACAAGCGCACGGCGCTCATCGGCTTCGCCTTCTTCGGCATCCTGCTGCTCTGGCAGGTCTACGACACCTGGTGCCCGACCTTCCTGACCGACATCTTCGCCAAGCGCTTCTACAACATGACCTCTGCGCAGCTCAAGGCCAGCGACCCGGACAAGATCCTGGAGGTCCAGTGGATCGTGGGCATCATCATGGCCTGTGACAACCTCGCGGCGCTGATCCTGCTGCCCATCTTCGGCAACCTCTCCGACAAGACGAGAACGCCCATCGGCAAGCGCATGCCCTACATCCTCGTCGGCACCTTCATCGCGGCGGTCGCCTTCCCCTTCATCCCGCTGTTTTTCCACTACAACAACATCGCCGCCATGGTCGCGATGATGGGCGTCGTGCTGATCTTCATGATGATGTACCGCAACCCGGCCGTCGCGCTGATGCCGGACATCACGCCCAAGCCCCTGCGCGCCAAGGCCAACGGCATCATCAACATCATGGGCTACTTCGGCGGCTTCTTCGCGGTCGTCCTGGGCATGTTCAAGATGATGAAGCTGACGAACTACATCAATGCCTCCCCGGCCGAGAGAAGCGTGAGTCTGTGGACGATCGAGCTGCCCTTCCTCATCGCCTCCGTGCTGATGGTGATCTCCGCGCTCGTGCTCTTCAAGACCATCAAGGAGAATGAACTGGCCGAAAAGCTCAAGGACGAGATGGAGCTCGGCGAGCAGCTGGCCGCGGTCGCCACGCCCATCGACGACGACAGGCCGATGAGCCGTGAAAACAAGGCCATGCTTCTGGCCATCCTCGGCGCGGAATTCCTTTGGTTCATGTCCGACAATGCGCTGGGCACCTACATCAACAACTATGTTATCTACTATCTCGAATCCGTCTCGAGCAAGACCAGCACCCTGACGATCATCGGCGGCGTCTGCTCCGTGGCCGGCTTTGCGATCGCCGGCTTCATCGCCGACAAGATCGGCCGCAAGTGGACGATCTCCGCGGGTCTCATGATCACCTTCATCGGCCTTGTCCTGATGTGCTTTGTCCGCCCGACCGGCACGGTCATGGCCTCCGCCGAGCACGGCGAGTTCACGTTCCCGACTTTGCTCTTCGTCGTATGGGCGTTCAAGGGCTTCGGCATGGCGCTGGTGCACAACTGCTCCTTCCCGATGGTCGTCGAGCTCTGCTCGTCGAAAAAGATCGGCAAGTTCACCGGCTACTACTACGCCGCCTCCATGTCCGCGCAGACGGTCACGCCCATTCTGCTCGGCCTGGTGCTCAAGGCTGCGATGGCCTGGCGTGCGCTGCCGGTCTATGCCACGATCCTCACGCTGCTGAGCTGCACGGTCTTCACCGCGCTCGTCAAGAACATCAAGGCCGGCAAGGTCGCGAACGTCACGGGAATCGAAGCTCTTGGAGCCGATGACTAAGGAGTATGATATGAAAAAGACCGAAAAGATCCTGATCGCCTGCGGCGCGGCGGCCGTTGCGCTGCCGACTTTCCTGCTGGCGCCCGGCCGGGCGACCAAGGGGCATAAGGCTCCGTTCTGGGGCCGGAACTTCGCCCACCGCGGCCTGCACAGCCGCGACAAGAGCGTGCCGGAGAATTCTCTCAAGGCCTTTGAGCTGGCCTCCGCCGCCGGCTACGGCATGGAGCTGGACGTCCAGCTGACCAGGGACGGCCAGGTCGTCGTCTTCCACGACGACACCCTCAAGCGCGTCTGCGGCGTCGAGGGCCGCGTGGACGACTATACCTTCGCCGAGCTGCAGAGCTTCCCGCTCTGCGGCACCGAGGAGCGCATCCCGCTCTTCTCCGACGTGCTGAACACCGTGCGCGGCCGCGGCGCGATCATCTGCGAGCTGAAAAACGGCCCGCGCAACCGCGAGCTGTGCAAGAAGACCTATGATTTGATCGCGGCCTATCCCGGCGAGATCTGCATCGAGAGCTTCAACCCCCTCATCGTGGCCTGGTTCCGCTTCCACGCGCCGGAGCTGCTGCGCGGACAGCTGGCCGCGCCGAAGGACGAGTACAAGGACCAGAGCCCGCTGCAGGCCTTCCTGCTCAGCCGATGCCTGCTGAACGTCCTCGCCCGCCCGCAGTTCATCGCCTACAAGCTGGTCAGGCGTCCCCTCGCGGTGCGCTTCGCCGAGCTGCTCGGCGCGATGAAGGTCGCCTGGACCTCGCACGAGCCGCGCAGCGAGAAGGGCCAGGACGCGGTGATCTTCGAATTCTACAAGCCGCGCATCACCTTCAAATGAGAGAAAAAGCGTCTGTTTTTGCTTGACCGTACGAAGAGAGAGGGCTTTACGCCCTCTCTCTTCGCGCTTTTTTCCCGCGTGCCGAAGCCGCCCCCCCGCGGCTTTGCCCGCAGTCTGAAACATCCCCGGCGCCCTTTGGCGCCGGGGATGTTTTCCGCTTTTTCAAAGGACGGAGGATGCGATCGCGCGGCCTCAGCCGTTTTCTTCTTCGCTCCCGGCTTCCTCGGCCTCCTCGATGTCCTCCGGCAGGAAGGTCATGAGATCCTCCCGCGTGGGGTTCTCCATCTGCGCGACGCGGTTGGAGTGGCGCACGACCATGTCCTCGAAGAGATTGCGGACGTAGCGGCCGTTGCCGAAGTTCTCGCCGCGCTCGGCGTAGAGATCGTCGAAGAGCTTCCTGGCGGCCGCGTCGGCCTCCGGGCTCAGGACGTAGCTGTTCTTCTTGCACTGCAGCAGGAAAATGCCCATGAGCTCCGGCCCGGTGTAATCCTGGAAGTAGAAAAATTTATTGAAGCGGGACTCGAGACCGGGGTTGGAATCGAGGAACTCGCGCATCGGCTCGGTATAGCCCGCGACGATCACGACCAGATCCTTGCGGTGATCTTCCATGGCCTTTAAGAGCGTCTCGATGGCCTCGCGGCCGAAGTCGTTCTCGCCGCCGTTCGAAAGGGAGTAGGCCTCGTCGATGAAGAGCACGCCGCCGAGGGCGGATTTGATGACCTCCTGGGTCTTGAGCGCGGTCTGCCCGACGTAGCCCGCGACGAGACCGGAGCGGTCCACCTCGACGAGCTGGCCCTTTTCCAGCGCGCCGATCGCGGCGTAGAGCCCGCCGACGAGCCGCGCCACCGTGGTCTTGCCGGTGCCGGGGTTGCCCATGAAGACCATGTGCATCGACATCGGCGCGACGGGCAGGTCGTTCTGCTCGCGCAGCTTGCGCACCTTGATGAGGTTCATCAGGCTCTTGATGTCCTTCTTGATGTTCTCCAGCCCGATCAGCCCCTCCAGCTCGGCCATCAGCTCGTCGAGGTCGGGCTTTTTCTCCGGCTCCTCGGTCTTGGCGTTCGTCTCCGGCTTGCCGCCGGAGGTCTGGGTCTGCGGGGGGTGCTTTTCGGTAAAGCTAGGCTCGCCGCTGGTGACGAAGTCCAGGGGGTTGAGCGCCTCCTTGGACTTGCGCACGCCGCTGGTGTCGCAGATGGCGGTCAGCTTGTCGGTGCACTCGGTGATATACTCGGCCTCGGCATAGGTCACGTCGTCGTCGACCGCCGCGAGGTAGAGCAGGATGTTCGTCAGCATCCGGATGAAGGTGCGCGAGGTCTCGGAGCCGCGCCGCGCGTCGCTCTCGGCCAGGTTCCAGAAGAACACGGGCGGGAGAAAGACCTCGCTGTCGCAGACCGAGCTCGTCAGCGTCCAGAGCATCCAGGTCGGGCGCGGGCGGCTGCGGGAATAGATCTGGTTGGCCATGTCGACGTGGCGCTGCGTGATGCTGCCGGCTTTGCTCCACAGCCCCAGGGCGCAGGAGGTCATGAACTTGTCCAGCTCCTCGGCCAGCGAGATGCTGCCGACGCGATAGAAGGCGTCGGTGTTGGCGACGTAGATCTTATGAAATTCCTCCGGAGTACGGTTCCAGGCGGTAGGCATGTCGATGCCCTCCCTTACTTATGATACAGTTTTTTGGCCTGATAGCGCGGCTCGAAGGTGACGTTCACGCCGAGCTTCTTGAACAGGTCGGAGTCCACGTGCGAGAGGATGACGGACGAGTGCGCCTCGCAGCCGCGCAGCTTGTCCAGCTGGTCGATGGCGAGCTCCGCCATCGGGTTCGTCACCGCGCAGATCGACAGCGCGATGAGCAGCTCGTCGGTGTGCAGGCGCGGGTTGTGGTTGCCCAGATGCTCGACCTTCAGGTGCTGGATCGGCTGGATCACGCCCGCGGCGATCAGCGGCAGCTTCTTGTCGATACCGGCCAGAGCCTTGAGCGCGTTCATCAGGCAGGCCGACGATGCGCCGAGCAGCGAGCTCGTTTTACCCGTGATGATCCGCCCGTCCGGCAGCTCGATCGCGACGGCGGGGCCGCCGGTGGCCTCGGCGCGCTCCAGCGCGGCGCCGACGACGGGACGGTCCTTCGCGCCGATGTCGAGCGAGTTCATGATCAGCTCGATCTTGCGCATCTCCGAGGGCTCGGACAGGCCCTGTCGCACCGCGCAGGCGGCGGCGTACCAGCGGCGGATGATCTCCTGCTTCGAGGCCTCGCAGCAGGCCTCGTCGTCGAAGATGCAGTAGCCCGCCATGTTCACGCCCATGTCGGTGGGGCTCTTGTAGGGGCTCTCGCCGTAGATGGACTTGAAGATCGCCTCCAGCACGGGGAAGATCTCGACGTCGCGGTTGTAGTTCACCGTGGTCTGGCCGTAGGCCTCGAGATGGAAGGGGTCGATCATGTTCACGTCGTCGAGGTCGGCCGTCGCGGCCTCGTAGGCCAGGTTGACCGGGTGCTTGAGCGGCAGGTTCCAGATCGGGAAGGTCTCGAACTTGGCGTAGCCGGCGTCAACGCCGCGCTTGTGCTCGTGATAGAGCTGGCTCAGGCAGGTGGCCATCTTGCCGCTCCCCGGGCCGGGCGCCGTCACAACGATGAGGCTGCGCTCGGTCTCGATGTAATCGTTCTTTCCGAAGCCGTCCTCCGAGACGATCAGCGGGATGTTGGACGGATAGTCCGGGATGATGTAGTGCCGATAGGTCCGCACGCCCAGCGCCTCGAGCCGCTTCATGAACTTGTCGGCGATGGCCTGGCCGCGGTAGTGCGTCAGCACGACGCTGCCGATATACAGCCCGATCCCGCGGAAGGCGTCGATCAGGCGCAGCGTGTCGTCCTCATACGTGATGCCCAGGTCGCCGCGGCGCTTCGAACGCTCGATGTCGTCGGCGGAGATGGCGATGACGATCTCGGCCACGTCCTTCATTTCGAGCAGCATCCGCACCTTGCTGTCGGGCCGGAAGCCGGGCAGCACGCGCGAGGCGTGATAGTCGTCAAAGAGCTTGCCGCCGAACTCCAGATACAGCTTGCCGCCAAACTGGGAGATGCGGTCGCGGATGTTCTGGGACTGCAGCTTGACGTATTTGTCGTTGTCGAAACCCAAAGCGTTCATATCAGTTCCCCCACCGGTTTTATCTGATCATACTCCCACGCCCACGGGGCTCCCGAGGAAGACGCAGGCGGAGAGATATTTGTGCGTGCACAGGGCCAGATGCGTGCGCAGAAGAAAACTGCTGCCGTTGGCGCTGCCGATATACAGGTCCGTCGGCCCGCGCAGGGACATGCCCGTGATCTCCCCGACAGGCAGCGAGATCCCGCCGGGCAGCTCGAGATGGTCGCGGTAGAGCGTGATGGCGCCGCGATCGATCAGCTCGCTCGAGCGGCCGGTCTGGACGCTGTAGAGCTCCAGCCCCTCGTCGGAGAAGATCGCCTCGCCGTCCTTCGCCTCGGCGCAGAGCTTTTCGATGCGCTTGTCCTGCCAGCGGTTCCAGCTGCGCACGTCCGGGAAGGGCGCGTCGCCGCCGACGAAGGCGCCGGTCAGTGAATAGCGCGTCTCAAAGCCGCAGCGGCCGCAGAAAAAACGGTCGTCCTCGGAGCGGAGCGTCCCGACGGAAAAGCACTTGGGGCAGAGGAAGAGCAGCGTCTCGAGGTTTTCGGCCAAACGCCGTCCGCGGTAGAGCACCGGGCGGCTGCGCTGATCCTCAAAGGCGTCCACGTGGATGTCCCGCGCGATCGCGGCATTGATCTGCGTCACGCTCATGCCCTTGAGCTCCTCGGGCGTGTAGATCTTCACCAGCTCGCCGCGCAGCTCGCCGCGGCGCACCGAGTCGCCCGACCAGCGCGGGCTGGACAGATAGCCGCCGCGGAGACGGAAGGTGACGAGACTGGCGCCGCAGGTCTTGACCAGCTTGCCGGTCGAGGAGGGGAAGTCGCGCGTCACGCCGTCCCAGGTGCGGTTGCCCTCCGGGAAGAGGGCGACGCTGCCGCCCGATTTGAGCACGCGCAGCATCTCCTTGACCGCGCCGGCGGCGCTGCCGCCCTTCTGGCGCACGATCGGATGCATCAGCCAGTCCAGCAGCCGCGAGACGAAGCCCAGGCGCATGATATGCTCGCTGGCGAGAAAGTACATCTGATGGCGGAAGGCGGCGCCGACGAGCAGCGGATCCCAGTCGGTGACATGGTTGCTCACGACGATGCAGGGTCCCTTGGGCGCGACCGTCCTGCTGCGGTAGGCAAAGCGCAGCCAGACGATCAGCCTGGCCAGCGGCCTGAGCAGCCGCCATACCACCCGATGCCGTGTCTGATGTTCCATGTCTGTCCCCCCCCTTGCGTCCCTTTAAACCATTTACATATTTTATCATAGCCTTTTTCAAAGCACAAGAATTTACTTTTATTCTGCATAAACTTGTGCTATACTCTTATTTTGTAGTAGTATGCACTTCAACGGCGGCTAACGCCGATTCTGACACATACCCGGAAAGGCAACAGGTTTCTATGGGACTTTTGGACAAAATCTTCGGAAGCTATTCCGAACGGGAACTGAAAAAGATATATCCCATCGCCGACGCGGTCGAGAAGCTGGATAAGACTTACGCCGCGCTCAGCGATGAGGAGCTGCAGGCCAAAACGGACGAATTTCGCGCGCGCCTGCAGAAGGGCGAGACGACCGACGACATCCTGCCCGAGGCCTTTGCCGCGGCCCGCGAGGCCGCCTGGCGCGTGCTGGGCATGAAGCCCTTCCACGTCCAGATCATCGGCGGCATCGTGCTGCACCAGGGGCGCATCGCCGAGATGAAGACCGGCGAAGGCAAGACCCTCGTGGCCGTGCTGCCCGCCTATCTCAACGCCCTCACGGGCGAGGGCGTGCACATCGTCACCGTCAACGACTACCTGGCGAGGCGCGACAGCGAGTGGATGGGCAAGGTGCACCGCTTCATGGGGCTGAGCGTGGGCCTGATCGTCCACGGCCTCACGAGCGAGGAGCGCCGCGCGGCCTATGACTGCGACATTACATACGGCACGAACAACGAGATGGGCTTCGACTATCTCCGCGACAACATGGCCCTCTACAAGCGCGACATGGTCCAGCGCGGTCACGTCTTCGCGATCGTCGACGAGGTGGACTCGATCCTCATCGATGAGGCCAGGACGCCGCTGATCATCTCCGGCCAAGGCGACGAGAGCACCGATCTCTACCGCCAGGCGGACGATTTCGTCTCCCGTCTGAAAAAGGTGGTCTATGCCTCCGTCGACGAAAAGGAGGAGGAGAGCGAGGATCTCGACGCCGACTACGTCGTCGACGAAAAAGCGCGCACCGCCACGCTGACCGCGCGCGGCGTCGCCAAGGCCGAGCGGGCCTTCGGTCTCGAAAACCTCGCGGACATCGAGAACACCACGCTCTCGCACCACATCAATCAGGCGCTCAAGGCCCACGGCATCATGAAGCGCGACATCGACTACATCGTCAAGGACGGCGAGATCATCATCGTCGACGAGTTCACCGGCCGTCTGATGCTCGGCCGCCGCTACTCCGAGGGCCTGCACCAGGCCATCGAGGCCAAGGAGCACGTCGACGTTCAGAAAGAGAACAAGACGCTCGCGACGATCACCTTTCAGAATTATTTCCGTCTCTACGGCAAGCTCTCCGGCATGACCGGCACGGCCGCCACCGAGAGCGAGGAATTCGATGCGATCTACCATCTCGACATCATTGAGATTCCGACGAACAAGCCCGTCATCCGCATCGACAATCCCGACGTGGTCTTCAAGAACGAAGGCGGCAAGCACCGCGCGATCATCCAGCAGATCGTGGATTGCCACGAAAAGGGCCAGCCCGTGCTGGTCGGCACGGTCTCGATCGAGAAGAGCGAGTTCATCTCCTCGCTGTTAAAGCGCCGCGGCGTGCCGCACACCGTGCTCAACGCCAAGTATCATGAAAAAGAAGCCGAGATCGTCGCCCAGGCGGGCAAGCTCGGCGCCGTCACCATCGCCACGAACATGGCCGGCCGCGGCACGGACATCAAGCTGGGACCGGGCGTCGTCACGCTGCCGACCGACATCGTCAAGAGCCAGCTGTCGCTGAAGGATCGTCTGCCCGGCACGAAGGACACGATCCAGAAGATACTGGAGGCGCATCCGCAGGGCCTGCACGTGATCGGATCCGAGCGCCACGAGTCGCGGCGCATCGACCGTCAGCTACGCGGACGCTGCTCGCGCCAGGGCGACCCCGGCAGTTCGCAGTTCTTCATCTCCCTTGAAGACAACCTGATGCGTCTATTCGGCTCGCAGAAGAT
>JAFSNA010000061.1 GCA_017447645.1 Oscillospiraceae bacterium | reverse complement strand
TTCTTCTCGACCGACTTCATCTTCCTTTTCATTGAGCCGGCGGGGATGCCGCCGGAGAAGAAGCCGATGACCGCGGAGATCACGGCCGCGAGGGGAGCGGTCTCCTTGAAGCTCCTGCGCGCGGGCTGCGGCGAGGGGGTATTGTTGTTGCCCGGATCCTCCCTGGCCTGTTTGAGCAGGACGCCCGCGTCCCTGATGAACTGCTCGGCGCCGCCCGCCCAGTCGTTTTCACCGAGGAAGGGAGTAAAGCGCGGCTCGAGATAGCGCGTCAGCCTGTCCTCGGGAAAGGCTGTCTTGCCGTAGCCGTAGGTCGTCTCGGCAAATTCCCGGTCGCCCACGGAGATGAGCAGCAGGATGCCGTCGTCGTTCGGACCGTAGCCGTAGCCCTTGTAGTCGTAAAAGTCGTCGGCATAGTCCACGATGTACTTGCCCTCGAGGCTGGGGACAAAGGCCACCGTGACGTCGCACTGATAGGTCTCGCTGATCTCGTCGGCCAGGGCGTTGAGCGTTCTGAGCCTCTCTTCATCGATCACGCCCGCGAGGTCGGCCACGCGGTCGAGCTGACGCTCCTCGGGGATGTTCGGATTCTCCTCGGGCGTGACCTCGCCGAAGGCCGTCGCGCCGCGGAGCCTGGCATAGACCATGTTCATGTAGCTGCGGGCGCCGTCGAAGTAGCTGTCGGAGCCCCTGTAGGCGTCCAGGATCGCGTTCAGATCCTCGTCGTTCAGGGACGCGAGCCTGTCGCCGACCTTGTAGAAGGAAAGACGGTCTCCGTCCGCGCTGCGGAACTGGACGAGCAGGATGCCGTCTCCGGCGCCGATATGCTCGCCGTAAAAGCTCTCGGAAAAGCTGCGGAGCTCATCCCAGTCCCCCGTTTGTTCGACGAAACAGACGCACACGGCCGTGCCGGTCTCGGCGTAGATCTGCCCGCCGAGATCCTCAAGGACCCGCTCGTCCTCCGCGTCGATCACGCCGCTCTCGTCATAGACGAAATGCAGCTCCTCCGCGTGGACTGCCGTGCAGAGCCCCAGCGCCAGCGCCAGGATCAAGAGAAGGGAAAACAGACGTTTCTTCATCGCTTCGCCCTCCTCATATCAGAGAGATCAGCAGCTGGATGCCGAAAGCGGCCGCCGCGACGATCCCGCCGTAGAGCAGCCGATACTTCCAGTAGGCAGCCTTGTCCGTCGGAAGATCGCCGACGAATTTGCCCGTCTGTCCGTTCATGGCGAACTGATAGTTCTTTCCCTGCCAGCTTGTGTTTAGGATCCAGACCGGAAGCAGCGCATACTTGGCTCTGGCGTTCTTCAATCGGAGGTTGCTGCCCGAATTCATCACGCTCATGTAGCCGTCCGTGGTCCGGGAAAAGGCCTGAATCGTGCTCTGCCGCACGCGCTCGTTCGCGCGCTGGACGCTGTCCTCGGCGCTGACGTCGTAGCGGTCGGCGAAAAAGCCGGAGAGGTAGGCTTTCTTGAAGGGCACCGCCTTGGCGGTGTTGAAGGGCTCAAGCGACTCCATCACCTCGTCGGGCATTTTCAGCGAGCCGTCCACCGGCACGTTCTCAAAGCTGACGAAGCCGCTGCGGTAGAGACGGTAATAGCGCGTCTCGGTGTAGTGATAATTCCGGTCGCTCCAGCTTCTCACGCGTGTGGCGTTGAAGCTCATGTCCGCGTCGCAGTCCGCGTCGAAGAGCCAGAAGGGGACGTAAACGCCCTTGACCTCGTCGAGATGGTTTTCCGCGGAAAAGGCGCGGGGCAGCAGCTTTTTGCCCTTGAAATGCTCGCGCAGTGCGGCCTTGGCCGCCTCCTTGTCAAGCTTGAAGGGCACGATCAGATCCGGCATCAGCGTGCCGGAGAGCTGGCCGGGCACGATCGTGGGGTTGGCGCAGTAGGGGCAGCTCGTCGCGGCGGTGGTCGCGTCGCAGATCAGCTCCGCCCCGCAGGAGGGGCAGTTGTATGCGCGCAGGCCTTCGCCCTCCGCGCCCCAGGCGGAGCCAGCGGAGCTCAGGTCCCAGTCGACGTCCATGCCGTTTTCGACGTCCGCGTCGTTTTCGACCGGAGCGCTCTGAACGGCCTGGGCGGCCTGGGCCTCGTTGAAGGCGTTTTCCGCCTGCTCGTTTTTCGCCTTGTAAAGCGCCTCGATCTCCTGGACCGTGAAAACGCTGCCGCAGTAATCGCACGTCATTTGACCGGATCTGCTGTCGAAGTGCAGCGGTCCGGTGCAGGCGGGGCATTTGTAGTTGGTCACCTGTGATGGCATGGGACTCCTCCTATGCAGAGACGGCGAGGCGCCCGTACCCGCTCCCGATGCGGGAGCGGGCGCGGGCGGTCATGCCTTCTTTCAGATCCTGTCGTCCTCGTTGAACGGATCGCCGCAGTTGGGGCAGAACTTTGGCGGCTTGCAGGGATCCTCAGGCTCCCAGCCGCACTTGCTGCATTTATAGCGCGCGGCGGCGGGCTTCTTCGCGCCGCACTGCGGGCAGAAGTTGCCGGTATTGACCGAGCCGCAGGCGCACTTCCACGCGCCGGCGGGGATCTCCTCGGGCTTCTTCGCGCCGCACTGCGCGCAGAAATTGCCCGTGTTCACCGCGCCGCAGGCGCACTTCCAGCCCTCCTTCGCGGGAGCGGCCGGAGCGGCGGGCTTCTGCGTGCCCATCTGATAGAGGGCCTGTGCGTTCACACCGCCGGCGTTCTGCGCCATGCCCATGCCCATGAAGGCCATCGCGGCGCCGTTTTCGTTTTTCGCGGCGTCCTGCATCGCGGCGGCCTGCGCGCCGACGAGGTGCGCCGCGCCCATCGTGGGATCGCGGAACATCGCGTTGCGCTGGGCCTCCTTGATCATGGCCTCGTCCTCTTCGCTGGCCTTGACGCTGGACACGCCGAAGGAGACGATCTCGATGCCGCGCAGATCACGCCACTTGCCGGAGAGCTCCTCGTTGAGGGCGTCGGCCAGCTCGGCCGTGTGGCCGGGGATGGCGGAATAGCGTACGCCCATCTCGGAGATCCGTGCGAAGGCAGGCTGCAGCGCGGTGAGCAGCTCGGTCCGCATCTGGCCCTCGAGCCGGTCGATCGTGTAGTCGGCGATCACGTTGCCGCAGACGTTGGTGTAGAACAGCAGCGGGTTGGAGATGCGCACGCTGTACTCGCCGAAGCAGCGGATGGCGATATCCACGTCCAGGCCGATCTTGCTGTCGACGACGCGGAAGGGCACGGGAGAAGGCGTGCCGTACTTGTTGCCGGGCATTTCCTTGGTGTTGAAGTAGTAGATCCTCTGATCCTTCGGGGGCTCGCCGCCGAAGGTGAAGCGCTTGCAGACGTTTTTGAACACCTCGATGATGCTGCTGCCGAGATTGCCGGTGAAAACGGAGGGCTCGGTGGAGCTGTCGTAGGTGTACTCGCCCGGCTCGGCGCAGAGGTCCACGACCTTGCCCTGCTCGACGATCAGCATGCACTGGCCGTCGGCCACGGCGATCACGGAGCCGTTGGAGATGATGTTGTCGCTGCCGTTGTTGGACGAACGGCCGGACGTTTTTTTCTTGCCCTTGGTCGCCATGACGTTCGACGGGAGCGCCTCACAGTAAAAATACTCTTTCCACTGGTCGGCAAGAACGCCGCTTGCCGCACCGAGTGCCGCTCTGATAAGACCCATTGTGTTTCTCCTTTCGGTTTGTCGTTGAGTTGGCTGTTTATGTTCAAATTGACTTGCTTACGTTTCCTCTTCTTCCTCGCCGCGCTCCCGCGCCTCCTGCTTTTTTCTGACCGCGTGCAGAATCAGCGCCGTGGAGACCACGGCCAGCAGCGTGATGGCCAGCAGCGCGATGACCGCCGTGAGCAGCGCGCTGTCTCCGTCAAAGAGCGGATTGGCTCCGCCGCGGTTGGGCGGCGGCGTGGGGACGGGGGTCTGCTCCGGCGCGGTCTGCGGCGTCAGTTCGGCCCCCGGCGCGGAATAGACGATCGCCACCGGGGCGGTATAGATCGGCGCGCTTGCCTCGCGGCCGCGGACGCACCACACGCCCACGTAATAGAAGACCTGGCCGAGCTCTTCGGGCGGCGTGTACTCGCTCTCCGTCGCGCCGAGGATCGGCTCGCCGGAGTTGCGGGCGGAGGAATAGCTGCGGTACCACTGGTATTTCAGCGGATCGCCGCTCGGCGAGGCGGCCTCTACCGCGAGCGTTTTGCTCTCGCCGTGGCTCAGCCGTGCGCCGCCGCTGAGCAGCTTCACGTCGTGCGGCGAGGGCACGACGCCCTGCAGCACGATGATCTGGGCGCGGTCGGTCAAAAAGGCGTCGCCGTCCGCGTCGATGAAGCGGGTCTGGACGTACCAGCCGTTCATCGTAAACGGGATCGACCTCAGCTCCAGCTCCTCGCTGTCGACGCCGGCGAGCTCAAGGCCGGGAAAAGCCTCCTCGGCCTCGTTGTTCTCATAGACCGTCTGTCCGTCGGGGCTGATGAACAGCCAGACAAGGCCGATATAGTTTTCCGCGCGGGAGACGAACATCTCGTCGTCGCCTTCGTTGACGGTCTCCCCTATCGGGCTTTTGGTTATGACGAGCCGGCCGCCCTCGTCGGCATACGAGGGAGGAGCGGTATGGACTGCTGTCAGGCTCAGTATGAGCAGCGCCAGCAGCATGCACAGTATTTTTTTCACGAAGCTCTCTATCCCTCCCCTCGCGGCAAAATGGCGTATCTTTGATCAGTATAGAACACCGCGGCGGAAATATCAACCGAGCCGGGCGTTTTTATTCACAGGACGAGAGGACCTCGATCCGCTCCGGTTCGCTCTCCGGCGCGCTCTCCTCCGCCGCTTCCGCTGCGGCGTCCGTCTCCGTCGGAGCGCTCTCCCCGTCGGGGGCCTTCTCCTCTTCCTTTTTCAGAGGCTGTGTCTCGCGGATCAGGGAGAGGAACTCCGTGTCCGTATAGAAGCGCATCTTCTCCAGCCCTCTCTCCTCGGCGGCTACCTCGAGCATCGCGATGAAGAGCTCGTAATAGTCTCCCTCGACCTCCAGGCCCTTGGCCAGGCGCGGCAGCTCTTCCTCGCAGAGCTCGCGCAGCGAGACGTCGGGCGTCTTGCGCCAGTAGCGCTCGACGATCTGGGCGAAGGCCTCGCGCTCGCTCATGCTGCGCTCGATGTAATACTGCTTGCCGTATAGGCCGCAGAGATCGCGCCAAGCGTCGTAATAGCCGATGGCCATGTCGCGCCGCGCCTGCTCGGGAACGAAATTCAGCACGCCGCCCAGGTCCGCCTCGCTTTCTATGTACCATACGTTCACATCCTCGGGGATCTGGATCTTGCGCTCACGCCCCATGCCGCCGGGTAGGCGCACGGCAATGATATCCTTGTAGCCGTTATCCACCAGCGCGCCGATCGGCAGATTGTCGATGAAGCCGCCGTCGGTGTACAGCTTTCCGCCCAGCTTTTCCAGCCGGAAGGCCGGGTGATAGGCGCTGGCGAGAAGCATATCGTAGATTTCTTCCTCCTCGAGGTCGTTCACGCAGACCTCAAGCCCTTTTCGGTCCGTGATCGAGACGGTCTCGATGAACAGACGGACGTCGGAGCTTTTGATCCGGGCGCTGTCCACTACCTCGTGTACCCAGGCGCGCAGCGGCGCCACGTCCAGTCCCCGGTCGCGGATCACACCGAAAGCTTGACGGATCACGTCTGAAATGTCTCCGAGCTCGATATCGCCGCTGACGATCTTCTTGAGGTTTTCCTCCTCGTCCTCCTCATAATCGATCACCTTGTCCAGGCGGATATTGGACCAGGCTTCGATCGCGCTGTCGAGGTCGCGCATGGCCATCAGCGCGCCGTTGAGCGCGCCGACCGAGGTGCCGGCGACGGCGTTGTACTTCACGCCCATCTCCTCGAGTGCCTTCCACACGCCGATCTCGTAGCTCCCCTTGGCGCCGCCGCCCTCCAGGACGATGGCATAGGTCTTCGTCAGATCCAGTTGAGGCTTCATGTCTCCATCCTTTCTTTTCAGAGCATGCCCCTGGCTTTGAGGCAGCTGATGATGACCTCCACGGTGCCTTCGATACCGAGGCGGCCGCTGTTGATGCAAAGGTCGTAGTTTCCGGCTTCTCCCCAAATCTGGTCGGTATAGTAGCGGTAAAAGCTCGCCCGGTCCTTGTCGACCTGTCGGACCAGCTTCCTGGCCTGCTCCTCGCTGAGCTCATAGCGCGTCATGACCGTCTGGATCCGCTGCGGCAGATCGCTGAGGATAAAGACGCGCAGCAGATCGTCCCGCTCGCGCAGGACGTAATCGGCGCAGCGGCCGGTAAAGACCGCGTCGCCCTGCTCCGCAAGCGAGCGGATCGCCTCGAACTGGGCGTTCGCCGCCTGCATGTTCAGCCCGAAGGCGCCCTGCAGTCCGAAGAGGTGCGGCTCGCCCGCGATGAAGGCCGCGACGCGTTTTTCGTCAAAGCTCTCCACGACCTCGCGGCAGAGATTCGAGCGGCTGGCCGCCTCGTCCACGATCTCCTTGCCGTAGCAGTTGACATGCAGCTCCCTGGCGAGCAGGCGGGCGATGTCGTGTCCGCCGCTGCCGTGCTGCCTGCCGATGGTAACGATCATTTTTTCTCGCCTCCGATCCCGGCTTTCCTGTTTTTATATTACACCGCCCGGGGGCAAATGGCAACGCTTTTTGCGCGGAGAGAAAAAGAAAAGCCGCCGGATAACCGGTGGCTTTTCCTGTATTCGATCCTTTGGGATCTTACTTTTTGGCAAGGCCCTTCTGACGGGCATACTCGGCAGCGCCGAGAGCGCCCATCAGCTGCGGGTCGGTCTTCAGGTTCACGACCTTCAGCTTCAGCACGTGCTCGATGGCCTCCTTCAGACCGTCGTTCTTCGCGCAGCCGCCCGTCAGCGTGATGCTGTCCGTCGCGCCCGCCTTCTTCGCCATGACGAAGCAGCGCTTCGCTACCGCCATCTCGATGCCGGCCGCGATCTCGTCCATCGGCTTGCCCTCGCCCACCAGCGTGAT
>JAFSNA010000060.1 GCA_017447645.1 Oscillospiraceae bacterium | reverse complement strand
GGATTATACCACGATTTCCCGAAAAGGAAAACAAAAAGATGCGGCCGTACGGCCGCATCTCACTGCATGTGCCTGCATGCGGGGGTGCATGTGCCCCTGCATGCCCTCATTCCTGCTCCGGAACGACGATCTCC
The DNA here is from genome assembly GCA_017447645.1 of Oscillospiraceae bacterium. Lineage (GTDB taxonomy): Bacteria > Bacillota > Clostridia > Oscillospirales > Oscillospiraceae > Limivicinus. The sequence goes on along the minus strand of JAFSNA010000060.1, from coordinate 30,967 downwards.
CGCACTGTGAAATCCCTGCCGCTGAGCACGGTTTTGTTGAAGCTGCCGCAGCTCGGGCAGTAGCCCTTGTGCTCGATCACGTTGAAGATCTCGTCGCACTCGTCGCACTCCGCCAGCCCCGGGATCACGTTGATCGTCAGCTTCGCGTCCTGCAGGATGCTGTCCTTCACCGCCACCGGGTAAAGCTCCCGAAGGTATTCTGGCACAACGAGTGAGAGCTCTCCGCAGTCCACGATGACCTCGCGGATTTCACTCACGCCGTTCTCCCCGGCGAAGGCCGTGACCGTCCGCACGAGCTGTTTGAGAAGCCCTATCTCATGCATCTTTTTCTCCGAGCCGGCCGATGTGTTTCCTCACGGCGTTGATGCCGATCTTCGGCACGTTCTTCACCACGCGGCCGAGCGTGTGGAAGTACTCCTGATTGTCCGCATCGTGGATTTTTTCAAGTCGTATCGCATCAAACATGCACTTTGTCGTGCAAACGCCGCATCCGACACACATATATTCATCCACGACCGCCGTTCCGCAGCCGAGACAACGGCCGCACTCGGCCTTCATCTGTTCTTCGGTGAAGCCGCCGCGCAGGTCGTTGAAGCTGCTCTTCGCCTCCGCGCCGGAGACGCGCGCGGGACGCTGCCGCGGCGCGCTGTCGAAGCCGCCCGGCATGATCTGCGCCGTGGCGCGGTCGAAGGGCTTGTAATCCCGGTGATCGCGGCCGAGCGTCAACGTCTGGCCCTCGTGCACAAAGCGGTGGATCGAGACCGCGGCCTCCTTGCCGGCGGCGATCGCATCGATGACGAACTGCGGCCCGGTGATGACGTCGCCGCCCGCGAAAACGTCTTTCACCGCGGTCTGGCCGGTCGCAGGATCGGTCTCGACCGTGCCCTTCTTTCCAGCAGGCAGGCCGATGCCGCCCAAATCCACGCGCTGGCCCGTGGCGGAGAGCACCGCCGTGACGGGCACGATCTCATACTCGCCCGTGCCTTTTACGCTGCGGCGGCCCTTTTCGTCAGGCTCGCCGAGCTGCATCTTTTCCAGCTTGAGCTCGCTGACGCGCCCCTCGCCGAGGATCTCGACGGGCGCGCAGAGGAATCGGACGGAAACGCCCTCTTCCCTCGCCTCTTCCAGCTCGTCGCGGTCGGCGGGCATCTCCTCCTCGCTGCGGCGGTAGTATACCGTGACCTCCGCTCCGAGACGGACGGCCGCGCGCGCCACGTCCATCGCGACGTTGCCGCCGCCGATGACCGCGACCTTGCCGCCGAGCTCTGCCGTGCCGCCGCAGTTGATCTGCCGCAGGAAGTCTATGCCTGTGGACACTCCTTCAAGCTCCTCGCCGGGAACGCCCAGCTTTGCGCCCTTCGAAGCTCCGATCGCGAGATAGAATGCGCGGAAGCCCTCCTGCCGCAGCGCGTCGAGCGTCACATCCTTTCCCACCTCGACGCCGGTTCTGAAGGTCACGCCCAGCTCGCGCAGCACGTCGATTTCGGCGTTGATGACGCTCTTTTCCAGCCGGAACGAGGGGATGCCCAGCGTGAGCATGCCGCCCAGCTGTTCTTCCTTTTCAAACACCGTAACGGGATAGCCCTTGAGCGCGAGGTAATACGCGCAGCTCAGCCCCGCCGGGCCCGCGCCGATGACGGCGATCTTCTCCGGATATGGCCGACCGATCTGGTTGACCATCTTCGGGACAAAGCGCGTCTTTTCGGACAGATCCCGCTCGGCGATGAAGCGCTTGATCTCGTCGATGGCGACCGGCGCATCCATCGCGGCGCGCGTGCATGCCTCTTCGCATTTCTTGTTGCAGATGCGTCCGCAGACGGCCGGGAACGGGATCTCCTTCTTGATCAGTTCCAGCGCCTCGTCGAAGCGTCCCTCGGAGGCCAGCTTGATATAGCCCTGGACCGGCACGTGCGCCGGACAGGCCGCCTTGCAGGGCGCAGTGCCCTCCGGCATGACGTTCGTGCGGTCGATCCGGAAGTCGGGATCATAGTGCTTGCTCGTCCACAGCGAGTTGCGCGGCGTGTCCGTCGGGCGCTCCTCCGCCGTGGGGCGGCTGCAGAGCTTCATGCCGAGTTTCACGGCGTTGAGCTGGCAGTTCTCCACGCACTGGCCGCAGGCCACACACTTGTCCTTGTCCACCTTCGCGATGTAGTTGGAGCGGATCGCATCCGGCGCGCGGAAATACGATGCGATACGCAGCGAGAAGCAGGAGCAGCTGCAGCAGTTGCAGATGGCCGTCGTATCCTCAAAACCGGGCGTGACGTTCAGCTCGTGCACGAGGCCGTTGTCCTCGGCGCGTTTGAGGATCTCATAGGCCTCCTCCTTGCTGATCAGGCGGTGCGCGCCGGTCTCGGAATAGTTGATGGCGTTGTCGTTGAGGTACATGCACATGTCCTCTTCGAGGTGGCCGCAGCCCTCGCCCATAAGGCGGCGCGTCCGGCGGCAGGAGCAGGGGCCGACCGAGACGGCCCAGGCGTCGTCGAGGAGCTTGGCTACCTCGTCATAGCTCGCCTTGCGGCTGTCGTTCTCGATCGCGCTCTGCACGGGGACGACGCGCACCAGGTTCATACCCGCGTCCAGGAAAGGCGCCAGCATGGATACGCGCGTGCGGGTGTATTCCTCAAAGCATTCGCCGAGCACGGGATATTTTTCGCATTGCTCGCGGTTCGTGAGGACGCCCTCCATGATGCCGGGCACCCAGATCGGATAGTACCAGCAGAGCTTGCCGTCGACCTTGCGGCTGCGGCAGACGCCGGCGACCTTGAGCTTGTTGAGCTGCTCGAGCGTAAAGTCCACGTCTTTTTTCGCGCGGCGGGCGATCTCTTCCGCCGTGCGGTTGGCCTCGAGGCGCATGTGCATCATGATCTGGCACATGTCGTCGTCCACGATGGGCTCGAGGATCTTGTATTCCGGGTCGTTGTAGGTGATGCCGGTGTAGGTCAGGCTCTCGAGACTGATTTTTGTCGCGAGCTTCAAAATGTTGGGTCTGTGCGCCATGTGTACCCCTCCTTGCATATGGCTTTTTCTCTGCGGTTGGTCCTTTTGTTTTATTGTAGAAGAAGGCGGGAAAAAGCTCAATGGCAATTCTTTTCCATTTTATATTTTTGTAGATTTGCCTATTCCCGGCCGCCCGCTCTTGGGCAGATTGATGAAAGCGTCTTCTCCCTGCGGCAGATAAAAAACGGACGATCGGAAAGGATCGTCCGCTTTGTGTCGTTCAGTACCCGTCCGCATAACGGAAGCCGCGCTCGTTTTCCTCCGTGGGAATGCGCCGCGCTTCGATACTCTCGATCCGGATATACGCGCCGCGCTCTAAAGCGGCGAGCACGCCGGCGATCTGCGCCTCGGTGCCCTGCAGTTCCATCGTGACGGTACCGCTCCAGTCGTTCCGCACCCATCCGGTTGCGCCGACGGCCTCGGCCGCGTGCCGCGCCCGCCAGCGAAAGCCGACTCCCTGTACGATACCGGAGAAGACCAGGCGCTTTCGGATGACCCCGTCCGCCATGTCTCAGCCCTCCAGGAAGCGGTATATCCGCTCGTTGAAATCCTTCGCCTCCTCGTAGGCGGCGTGGCCGAGGCCGGGAAAAAGATGCAGCTCGCTGCCCGTGATCGCTTCGTGCAGCTCGCGCGAGGCGGCCGCGCCGACGATCCTGTCCTCCTCCCCGCCCAGGACCAGCGTCGGGCAGGCGATCTTTGAGAGCTCGCCGCGCGCGTCGAAGGCGAGGATCGCCTCGGCATTGGCCAAGAAGCGCTCATAGCTCTTCGGCCTGCCGACGCCGCCGAGCAGCGGATAGATCTTCCGATACTTTTTAAGATGCTCCTCCGAATAGCTTTTCTCCGCCGTGTCGATCATGAGGCTTTTGTGGTCTCCCTGTCCGGCGAATCCGATCCAGCGCTCGACGGACCCGCGGATCATCTCGTTCACACAGGGCGCCGTCACCGCCAGGATCAGTCTGTCGACCAGCTCCGGGTGCTCCGCGGCGAGATACTGGACGACCATGCCGCCCTGCGACACGCCCATCACCGCCGCTTTTTCGATCCCGAGCGCATGCAGCGCCGCCGCTTGATCCTCGGCCATGTCCCGGATCGTGACGCCGCGGCGCAGCGGGTCGCGGCGGCTGAACATCCACACGGTGTATTGATCAAAGAAAAGCTTGTAGGGCGGCGCGAGCAGCAAAGCCTTTCCCTTCACGCTCGCAAGAGCGTCCGAGAGGCCCGGCAGGATGACCAGATGTTTTTCCCCGCGCCCGAAGCGGGCATAATCCATCCGCGCGCCGTCGAGAGCGACGCTTCCGTCCTTTGCGTTCCACAGCATGTTTATCTCTCCTTACGCTTGACGAACAGGTGTGTTTCTGATACAGTATAGTGCGAACAGGCCGGAGCTTTCGGAAGCTCGGAGCCGGGTCACAGTCGTGACAGTGGAAAAGCACCCACGGGACAGCAGTCTCTGCCCGGGTGCTGTTTTTTATTCTTTGGGGAGGTCGTTCTTCATGCCGAAGGACATGGATTTTGAAAAAACCGCCATGCGGGTCTCCGCGGTGAGCATCGCGGGGAACGCGGCGCTCTCGCTCTTCAAGCTGCTTGCGGGCGTGCTCGCGCACTCCGGCGCAATGATCAGCGACGCGGTGCACTCCGCCTCCGACGTGCTGAGCAGCTTCATCGTCATCATCGGCGTCAAGCTCTCCGTGCGCGCGCCCGACAGGGAGCACCCATACGGTCACGAGCGCTTTGAATGCGTTGCGGCCATCGTGCTCGCCGTCGTGCTTGCGGTCACCGGCCTGCTGATCGGCTATAAGGCGATCGGCAGCATCGACGCGAAGGGCGGAGCGAAGACCGTGCCGGGGCTGCTCGCCCTTGTCGCGGCGATCGTGTCCATCGTCGTGAAGGAGGCCATGTACTGGTATACCCGTTACTACGGAAAACGCCTGAATTCCACCTCGCTGATGGCGAACGCCTGGCATCACCGCAGCGACGCGCTCTCCTCCGTCGGCGCGCTTATCGGCATCGCCGGCGCGCGGATGGGCCACCCGGTCATGGAGCCGATCGCCAGTCTCGTCATCTGCGTGTTCATCCTCAAGGCCGCCTACGACATCTTCCGCGACGCGATGAGCAAAATGGTCGACCGGGCCGCCGACATGGAGACGGAGGAGAAGATCGCGGCCTGTGTCCTCCGGCAGGCGGAGGTGCGCGGTATCGACCGGCTGCAGAGCCGCGAGTTCGGCAGCCGCATTTACGTCGATCTCGAGATCCGGCTGGACGGTACCCTCTCGCTCTATGATGCGCATGCGATCGCCGAGCAGGTGCATGACCGCATCGAGCGGGATTTCCCCAGCGTCAAGCACATCATGGTACATGTCAACCCCGACGGGAAACAGTAAGTTCATACAGACGACCGTTCGCGCCGAGTCAGGTGCGAACGGTCATTTTTTTACAGATAAATGATGATCAGCCCCGTCAGCATGCCCAGCACTGCCAGCGCCGCGGGCAGCTTGGATTTCCACATCAGGATGGATTCGGGAAGCAGCTCGCCGAACACCACGTACAGCATGGCCCCGGAGGCGAAGCTCAGCGAGATCACCAGCGCGGTCGGGCCGATCGTGCCGATGAGAAAGCCCGCCAATGCCCCCAGGATCGTGGGCGCGCCAGACAAGGCCGTCACAGCGACGCTGCGCCATTTGCTCATGCCGCCCGAGATCAGAGGCACCGCCACGGCCATCCCCTCCGGGATGTTGTGCAGTCCGATCACCAGAGCCATGATCAGCCCGCCGCGGTTGGTCAGGATCTGATCCTCCGTCCTGGCGAAGGACGCGCCGATCACCATGCCCTCAGGCACATTGTGCAGCGCGATGGCCGCGGCCATGACCAGCCCGGCCAGGAACAGCCCGCTGCGGGGTTGACGGCCCTCCATATGCTCGTGCAGATGGTTGGCGTGAGTCAGCTCCTCCAGAGAATCCGCCGTCCGGGGATGGTTCTCGTCGATATGCGCCACCTCGTGGTCCGTCGCCTTGTCGATCCATGCGTTGAGCAGCGCGATGACTGTAAAGCCGACGATCACGCCGCTGATCACCAGCCATACGGCGGACGCCGCGCCGTCGGTGTTCAGCGCCTCCGTCAGCAGGTCGAAGCAGACCACGGCGGTCATAACGCCGGCCGCAAAAGAGAGCAGCAGACTGACGGTCTTATCGGAATCCTTGCGGAACAGGCAGGCTACCACACCGCCCATCCCCGTTCCGCCTACGCCGGCGATGGCGGTGATCCCCACCAGGAGCCAGATCGTATTCATGTCTTTACCCCGTTTCTCTCTTTGTCCGACGGTTCAAACCGAGCCGAGCTCCGTATAGAACATGCCGTTTTTCCCTCTGGTGGAAAGCATGAGGCTGATGCGGCCGACCGTCATCTCCGTCTCCGTGACCGGAAGCGTCTCCATCTGCGGGTCGCGGCGGAAGCTCGGCTTGCGGATGAGCGTGACATGCGCTCGGAAAGGCTTGCGGTCAAAGGGGATCCCCTTGTCCGCCAGCGCGCGGCGCAGCCGCCGTACCAGCGCGTCCAGCTCCTCGTTCGCCTCCAGTCCCGCCCACCAGGTGTCGCCGAAGGAGCCCGCTCCGCCGAGGCGGAGCGCAAAGGGCTCGAAACGGGCGAGCGCCATCGCGTCGAGCACCGCGTCGGGATTCGGGTATTCTCCGATGAAGGCCAGCGTCAGGTGGAGGTTCTCTGCTCTTGTATAGTTGCCCTCGACGCCGCGGCGTCGCAGCTCGTTCTGCATGCCGCGCAGCCCGTCTCTGACGTTTTTGTCCAGCAGTATCGCAATAAAGAGCCGCATCTGTTCCTTATTCCTCTATGTATCGCGCGCGCAGCGCTTCCAGCTCTTCGGCGCTCACGCCGCAGGCGCCGGTGAGATAGCCGAGCGTGCCGTTCCATTTTCTGTCCATGTATTTCCACGCGTTTTCCAGCATGCCTGCGTGGACGCCCGCGAAGCCGCACAGCGGGGGCAGCAGTTCTTCCTCCACGCCGCGATCACGCAGCAGGCGCTCGATTTCCCCGATCTCCCGCAGGTAGAAAAGGTTGGAGCACTCATAGTCGCAAAGGATCGTGTCCCAGCTCGCGCCGAGCACATCCAGGATCAGGCCAGCGGCGATACCCGTGCGGTCCTTTCCCGTATGGCAGTGCCAGAGCGCTGCGCCGTCCTTGTTGGCGGCCAGCTCATGAAAAAACAGCCCGATGCTTTTCCGTCCGACCTCTCCCGCAAGATAGCCCGCGTAGGCTCCGCCGAGGCCGAGATCGCTTCTCCCTCTTCTCCGTCCCTCGCGCGCAGCCTCGATCATCCACGGAAAGATGCTCTCTCCGTCGAAGGTCTCCGGATCGAAGGGCGGATCGCCGCGGTCGGGCCGCTCGCTGAGGCGCGCGCGGAGAAAGGGAAAGTCGATGACAGGCGCGTGCAGCCACCTTGCTCCCGGGATCTCCGGATCCGGCGCGCGGCGGATCTCGACCGCCTCGCGCATGTCGAAGATCAGCGAGAGGCGGTAGTCCTCGCGCAGCTTTCTCAGGTCTTCTCCCGACGCGTCCGACAGTCGCGGCGTGCGCAGCAGGACTCCCCTTTTTACCCGCCGGCCGTCCCGTAGGACGATGCCGCCGAGCTCGCGGGCGTTGTTGAGCGCAAGAGGCAGACGCGTCAGTGCGCGGTGCTTCTCCAGCGCCGCCTCCGGCGTGGTGTTCATCCGTACCACAGGGCCCGCCTCCTTTGTGTGTTTCTATCAGTCAGCATAGCAAAACCGAAAACAAAAAGCAACTGCTTTCGCCGCGGCGGCGCCTTCGGAAAGCAAATCGCCGCGGTCCGGGAAGGGCCGCGGCGAGAAAGCGTTTTTTCGGGACAGTCGCTGTTTCGATCAGTACAGGGTCTTCTGGTTGTTGTAGGTATAATCGGCCGAATAGGTGTTCGTCGCGGTGCCGCTCTTCTCCTTGACCTGCCATTTTGCGCGGTATCCGTTCGCGCTGTGGCTGAGCGTGAGATTGCCGACCTTGAAAGCAAAGTTGGCCTTGGTGACGGTCTGGCTGAAGCTGATCTTCTCCCTCGTGGTGCTGAGCAGATAGGACGAGACGGAGAAGTTGGAATAGCGGAGGAACTGCACCTCGCCGCGGACGGTCACCTTGCCGTCGCTGCCGATCACGCACTTGACGGTGATCTGACCGTGGGTAGCATCTGGCTTTCCGATCCAGTAATACCGACTGGAGCTGGAGATCGTCTTCACACGGTTGGCGGAGTCGGAAGCGTCCCATCTGCCGCAGAGCGGGAGAAAGGCCTTGTACTTATTCAGCGTTTCCAGGCGCTCGGCCACCGTCACGCCGTTGTATTCAAAATCGGAGGGCAGACTGTCATAGAGCTTCTTGGCCGTGTTGAGACTGCCGTCGGCGAAATAGTCCTCGGCTGTGAGGAAGCTGCAGGTCGTGATCTTCGCCGCCGCGTCCGCATAGCCTTCGGCGCAGCGGAAGCTGTTGGCCGCTTCTTCGTAATCCTTCCGCTTCAGCAGCTCCTCGCCCTGGCCGTAATAGGCCTCTTTCATTCTGCTCGGCGCGTCGTAAAGATCGCCGGCCGCGTCAAGGAACTCGATCGCCGCCGTATATTCGCCGCTCTGCAGCCAGAGCATGCCCTGGGAATAATTGAGATAGCTGTTGAAGGCCGGATCGTTCAGCGTGCCGACCGCGTCGACCACCTCGGCGTAGCGGCCGCTTTCGACCAGACTGCCGATGCAGGAGACCGCGGCGTTTCTGTCGCCCGCGGCGATGTAGGCGTGGAGCGCTTCGCCGTAGCTGCCCTTTTCGAGAAGTTGCTCGGCCAGCTTTCCGTAGGCCTCGCTCTCACGCGCGGAGGCGCCGGGGAAATACTTGGCGGCGGCGAACTTCTCTGCCGCAGCGGCATAGTCTCCCGCCTTCATCAGCTCCTCGCCTCGGGCGAAGCTGACGCCCAGATTGGAGAGTTCCAGCTGTCTTTTCGCGTCCTTATAGTCGCCCGCATCCTTGAAGCAGGCCGCGGCCGCGGCGTATTCGCCGTCTGCGAAGGCCTGCACGCCGTTCTCGTAGGCGGCGGCGCTTGAAGCGATCGCGGCGCGCTCCCTGGCGTCCTGATAGCTGCCTGCGAGCTTGAAGGAACGCGCGGCGCCGGCATAGTTGCCCGCCTCAAAGCTCTTTTCGCCCACGCGGTAGCTGACGGCGGGGACAATCAGAAAGCTCACGGCGATCAAAATGAGCGCGGCGATGATGATCAGCGGAACGATCCATTTTTTCTTCGAGCCGCGCGGAGGAGGCGCAACGGGAGAAACAGGCCGCTGCGCATACTGCGGCCGCGGCGCATACCCCTGCTGCGGGGCGGGTCCCGGCTGGGGGACGTACTCCTGCCGGGGAGCAGGCTCCGGCCGGGGATCATATTCCTGTGTGGGCTCGCTCTCCGGCTGCGGATCAAATTCCGGCTCCTCCGCATAGCGCGGCGGCTGCATGACGACCGTCTCTTCGTTATATTCGGAGAGATCGGGCATATTGTCTCTCGGATCGTTCGGCATGACTTGTTCTTCCTTTCTTACGGGCTGAGACGCGGAGTGCGAAAAGACCGTGCGTCCGGTGTTCCGCAGCATTTCCGGCAGCTGTATTCTATCATACGGAAGGCGGAAAAACAACGCTTATCCGCCATGTTTTGACAAAAAAAGAGGCGGCCGTCAACGCGACGGCCGCCGCTGTTTTCGGTTTTTTCAGGATCTGCGCCTGTTCCGGCCCCAAAAGACGTTGTAGCGGTCGGGCTTCCACTCCGGGTCGACGTCCTTTACCGCCTCGGCGACCGTGATCACGGCGTCGCCGTTGTCGATGTCGATGAGCGTGTAGCGGTCGTTGCCCACGCCGAGCTCCTTCATGTAGCTCAGCTGCCGCAGGCCGTGCCGGCTCTCGACGCGCTCGATCAGCGCCTTGCCGCCTCCGCCGGGCAGCGCGTAGATCAGATCGATGCAGGCGTTGTCCGCCGCGAGGATGTCCAGCGAAGCGACCAGCCCGACATCCGGCGTGACGACCGGCTCGGCCTGCTTGCCCTCGCAGTCACAGGAGACGGACATGTTGCGCATCGTGTTGATGTAGCATACATGCGGCGCGAAGTAGTCGATCGTGGCCTTGGTGCTTTCGGATATCTTCTCCATCAGCTCTTCCTTGCGCGTATCCCACATCCGCGTACGGGTATGGATCTCGCCCTTGCCGATGCGGCCGTCCGCGCAGCCGATGCCGATGTTCTTGTTGCTGCCGCCGAAGCCGCCCTGGACGTGGCCCTTGAAATGCGTCAGCACGAGCAGGGAGTCATAGTTCAGCATGCTCTCGCCGACGTGCATTTCCTTGAACCACTTGCCGCCTTCGACCGGCAGCGCGGCCACGCCGTGCTCGTCGGTGATGTCCACCGGGCAGAAAGTCCAGCCGTTGATCTCCAGGGTCTTTCGATGGTCCTCGGTGGTGTAGCGGCTGCCCTCATAATAGGTGTTGGTTTCGATGATCGTCGCCTCCGGAAGGCGTGAGGCAAGCAGCTCCTTCACCCAGGGGCGCGGAATGATGTTCGGGCCCTCAGCCTCGCCGGTGTGCAGCTTGACGGCCACCTTTCCGCAGAGAACGGAGGAGACTCTGTCGTAGATCTTTTTCAGCCCCTCTTCCGAGAGGTCGCGCGTGAAAAACACGACGGAGCTGTCGCCCGTGCGCTCTTCATAGGGGACGTATTTGTTGCCGTCTTTTCCCGGCTTCGGTTTGCTGGTCATATTCTCTCCTCCTCAAAAAAGTGTGCGGATCCAATCCTTCAGCTCTTCTCCGCCGGTCCTTGCGGAGAAGCGGCGGCCGGGCAGCACCTTCGCGCCTGCGGCCAGCTTTTCGATGCGGTCCTGTCCCTCGCCGAGCGGGCTGCCGCCGGAGGTGCAGAAGGGCACGAGCGTTTTGCCGGAAAAGTCGTAGGCCTCCAGAAAGCTGTCGATGATGCTCGGCTCCCGGTACCACCAGATCGGGAAACCAAGGAAGACCGTATCGGCCACGGCCACGGGCGCGGCGGCATCCGCCAGCGCCGGGCGGCAGTCCGGATCCCGCATCTCCAGCGTCGTGCGGCTTTTCTTGTCCATCCAGTTGAGATCGCGCCGCTCATAGGGCACGGCCGGACGGATCTCGTAGAGCTCCGCCTCGGCGGCGGAGGCGAGCGTTTTGGCCAGCTTTGCGGTACTGCCGCCGGCGGAAAAATAGGCGACGAGAGTTTTCATGAACGTCTCCTTTCAAACAGACCCGGTTTTTCTGCCATGAGGTTATTATAAGGGGCAGACCCGGCCTTCGTCAAGGATACACGGCCGGCGCGACAAAAGCAATCCGCACATGGCAGCGTTGACGGGATCCCTCCCGGAAACGCCGCTCGGGCCTGCTTTCTTTCTATTTTTGTCGGAAACCACAAAAAAGCTATTGATTTTTGAAATAAGGGCGTATAAAATATATGTGTAATCAGGGCATACCCAGTTCGTCAGCCCCGCTGTTTCAAATCCTGTTTACTGCCAGCGGCGTTTATCCGTCGCTGTGGTAATAAAAAATCGGAAAAATGAAAAATGGGAGGACAGAATCATGAAAAAGTTGTTAGCTGCATTGCTGGTTGTGGCCATGATCTTTGCTCTTGCCGCTTGCGGCAGTGCGAAGCCCGCGGAACAGCCCGCTGCCGAGCCCGCTGCCGAACCGGCCGCTGAGCCTGCTCCCGCGGAGCCTGCCGGCCCGCTCGCCGACGAAGAGTATGCCGCGTGGGTCGCCCACGGCCAGTACAAACTTGCCGACGGCACCGACAACGGCTGGGGCGGCAAGGACACCGCTCTGTACGAGGCCTCCTCTCTGAAGGCCATCTCTCTTGACGACGTGAAGGCCATTGACGAGGGTCTGTACAACACGCTTGCCGGCAAGGACATCAAGTACCTGTACACGATCGACCTGATCTTCGGCACGAACGACGCCGGCTGGAACGGCAGATTTGCCAAGGACGGCAAGCTGTTCGAGGCCAACGGCTCCTATGCGTTCAAGATCGCGAAGTGCACGGCCGACAAGGACGGCGACAATGTTGTCTACGGCGAAGATGTGTGGATCTCCGACCCGAAGGTCTCCTTCGTTGAGGCGCTGACGCCCGACACCGTCTTCTACCCGACCTGGCAGGAAGAGAAGGACGAGAACGGCTTCTCCTGGGCTGACAATCCCTTTGTCATTGGCGGCCCCGGCCTCTATACGCTCGTCATCGCCCAGTACAAGACCGTCTCCTCTCCCGGCAATCCCGGCTACGGCGTCGGCCTGGTCCTGAAAGAGGCGAAGGACGGCATCGACTACGTGGAGATCCTTGAGTGGATCGCGGCCGATCACACCTACGGCATCATCGGCGGTTTCGCCGGCTCCGAATGGGGCGCTGACGTCGCCATGGAGGCCGACGGCGACAACGTCTGGAAGGGCGAGGTCGATCTGAAGGCCGGCGACGAGTTCAAGGTCCGCGCCGACGGCGCCTGGGACAACAGCTGGGGCGTTGACGGCTTTAACGGCGGCAACCTGGTCTGCGAAGCCGACGGCACCTACGTCGTCACCATCACCTTCGCCGACAACACCAATGCCGTTGTCGAAGCAGTCGCGAAGTAAAGCAACAACATACAAAGGGGCTTCCATGTCTTGGAGCCCCTTTGTTTCCTTTACAGGCGCGCCCGCGTCAGAGGGATAATCAATGAAGAAAACGATCAAAAAAACCGTCTGTCTGCTCCTGGCCGCGGCGCTCTGCCTCGGTCTTTTCGGCTGCGGCCGCGTCAAGGACGCCCCCGCTCCGGAGGCCTCTGTTTCTGCCCGGCCGGTCGAGGGAAAGGACTTTCCCGACAGCTACGTCGACGCGCTGCCCGAACGGGCGGAGGACGGCCTAACGCTGCACGCCTTCAACTGGACCTACAACGAGGTGCGCGATAACCTCGAAGGCATTCGAAACGCGGGCTTCAAAAACGTGCTCCTGATGCCGGTGCAGCAGCCCAAGGACGGCGGCGCCGCCTGGTGGGCCTTTTACCAGCCCTTGAGTTTCTCCATCGGCGAGAGCTCCGCGCTCGGCACGAAGGACGAGCTGATCGCCCTGTGCGACGAGGCGGAAGCGCTGGGTATCTGCATCCTGGCCGACATCGTCGTCAACCATATGGCGAACATCGGCGAGGACGTCAAGGAGCCGGACGGAACGCCCACCGTTTACCCCGGCGTGCAGGACTATGAGCCGAGGATCTACCTCAACCGCAACGAGGACACGGACGGTACAGGCGTGACCTTCCACCACAACCGCGGCGCGAAGGGCACCGGCGCCGACACGCAGTTTTACGCTTACGGCAATCTGCCGGATCTGGACACCTCGAATCCCTACGTGCAGGAGCGTATCCTTTCGCTGCTGAAGGAATGCATCGACGCAGGCATCGACGGCTTCCGCTTCGACGCCGCCAAGCATATCGAGACCGCGTCCGACGCCGATTATCCCAGCGATTTCTGGGAAAACACGCTCGAGCAGGCCAAGCTTTACTACCGCGAAAAGACCGGGAATGAGCTGTATGCCTACGGCGAGATCCTCAATTCTCCCGCGGGGCGCAGCCTGTCGAGCTACACCCGCTACATGCGCATCACCGACGACGGCTTCGCGGCACAGTTCAAGAACGTCTTTTCCGCCAAGGATCCCTCGAAGATCCTCAACGCCGATCTCAAGACCGCAGATCCGTCCGAGCTGATCGCCTGGGTGGAGAGCCATGACGAATATGTCAGCTCGAACACCCATTATTCCGACGTGCGCGTGGCAAAGTACTGGTCCGTCATCGCGGCCAAAAAGGATCTCGGCGGCCTGTATCTGGCGAGACCCACGGAGGAGCTGACGGTCGGAAAGATCGGCTCCTACGCCTTCGAGAGCGAGTACGTGGCCGTCAGCAACCGCTTCCATAACCGCTTTTATGACGCCGACTCCTATGAATCCGTCAGCGGCAGCTGCTATGTGAACGAGAAGATCGCGCCGGACGATCAGGGCGTCCTGATTCTGAACGTCGGCGAATTCGAGTCCGATCAGAGCGTTCTGGTCTCCCTCCCCCACCTGGAGGACGGGAACTACTACGACGCGCTGACGGGCGCGAAGGTCACGGTCTTCGATCACGCGGCCGAGCTCTTCTTCGATCCGAGCGGCATCGCGATCCTCACCCGTACCAGGGACACGCACCCGCAGTTCGACCTTTCCGAGCGCGGCTGTTCCTACGCCGGAAGCAAGGAGATCACGCTGACGGCGCGCAACTGCGACGAGGCCTATTATTATTTCAACGGCGACCGCTCTGAGACCTGGCCCATCGACGGGACGGTGAGCATCCGTCTCGAGGAACACGCCGTCGACGGGCGGACGGAGCTGGGCGTCATGCTCCGCAAAGGCGTCAACGTCACCGAGCAGAGCTTCCGCTATCAGCAGATCCCGCTGGTCGAGGGCGCTTTCAACATCCTCAATCTCTCCGACAAGTATCTGAACGGAGAGTATGAGCTTTATATCTGGAGCTGGCCGTCCAACTCCTGGAGCCGGAATTACGAGATCCGCGACGGCGTGATGCTGGTGGACACCGCAGGAATGGCCGGCTTCCTCATCGCGGTCTTTGAAAAAGGCTATGAGATCCCGAACCCGAACAAATGGGACAGCCACGTCATCAAGCAGAGCATCGATATTTCCGGGGAGATCCTGCAGTCGGGCTTCTGCGACATGGCAGGCTTCTGAGTCCGGCGCCGGGCAGATCATTTGATTTGAAAGAGGAGGGAGCGTCCATGTTCCGGCACGGTGAATTCAGCACGGAGATCGACAGAAAACCGTTCGTCTTCACGCTCCTTGCTTTTTCGGTGAGCCTGACGGCAGCTCTGCTGCTTTTCATCTTCGGCGCGGGAGACGGTCTCGCGATCTTCGCGGGGATCCTGCTCTCGGTGGTGGCGATCGCCGCCGCGGCCGTTCTGTTCGCCATGGTGACGGACCTGGCCTATATCGCGGATGAAAAGCTTTACATGAGATACCTGTTCCGCCGCTCCGAGGTCGCTCTCGGCGAGATCGGAAGGATCACGCTGAAGGAGGACGTCTATTCCGTCTTCGACAAGAGAGGCAAGCTCGCGGGCACCATCAACGCAAAGCTGACGGGTATCGACAGGATCCTTTTCAAACTGGACAAAAGCGGAGCATCCTTTGTGTGAACAAAGCGCTCCGTTTACCCCTGGCATTTTTTCGCAAAACAAACCAAGAAGAGGGAGGAGAATATGGCAAATCTAAAACTTTCCCACATCTACAAGGTCTATGACAACGGACACAAGGCGGTAAACGACTTCAACATCGACATCGCCGATCGCGAGTTCATCGTTTTCGTCGGCCCCTCCGGCTGCGGCAAGTCCACCACGCTGCGCATGATCGCGGGCCTGGAGACGATCACCGCGGGCGACATGTTCATCGGCGACACGCTGGTGAACGACATGGAGCCGAAGGACCGCGACATCGCGATGGTGTTCCAGAGCTACGCCCTGTATCCGCACATGACCGTGTACGAGAACATGGCATTCGGTCTGAGAAACCGCAAAATGCCGGAAGACGAGATCAAGCAGCGCGTCATGAAGGCTGCCAAGATGCTCGACATCGAGGATTACCTGGAGCGCAAGCCCAAGGAAATGAGCGGCGGCCAGCGTCAGCGTGTGGCTCTGGGCCGCGCCCTGGTGCGCGATCCGAAGGTGTTCCTGCTTGACGAGCCTCTTTCCAACCTGGACGCCAAGCTGCGCGCCGCGATGCGTACCGAGATTACGGCGCTGCACAAGAGTCTGAAGACCACCTTCATCTACGTCACCCACGACCAGGTGGAGGCCATGACCATGGGTACCCGCATCGTCGTCATGAAGCTGGGCTACGTCCAGCAGATCGACACGCCCATGAACCTGTACAACGAGCCGTACAACAAGTTCGTCGCAGGCTTCATCGGCACCCCGCAGATGAACTTCTTCGACGTCAAGCTCCAGAGAGAGGGCGACGTCGTGACCATCATCTTCTCCAACGGCGACACGGTCCACGTGCCGTATGAGAAGGTCTCCAAGATCCACAGCCATTATCTTGACGGCAAGACCCCCGTCATCTTCGGCATCCGTCCGGAGCATATCTCGCTCAAGAAGGACGGCGACGGACTGAAGTTCATCGTCACGAACATCGAGCGCCTCGGCAACGAGACCATCGTCTACGGCAAGCTGGGCGACCATCTCGGTGAGTTCACGATGAAGGACGAGGGCAACAACATCATCGTCAAGCTCGTCGACAGAGACGACATCGAAGTCGGCGACGTGGTGTATGCCGAGCCCAACCCGAACAAGGTCCACTTCTTCGACGCCGAGACCGAGATCACGCTGATGAACAAGATCCCGCCGTTCAACACGCTCGAGGCCCGCGCCGCAGGCGACGGCCGCATGGAGCTGCTTGACAGCAGCGTCGGCGTGCCGCCCGCTTTCGCGGAGGCTCTCAAGGGCGCGCCCGTCTTTTCGCTCAACGTCCCGCCGCAGGCGATCGTCCCGGGCGACGACTTCCATCTGCCGGTCGCCCGGATCGAGAAGGCGGACGACAAGCGCCTGGCCTATCTCAAGTACGGCGACGGCTACATCTTCGCGCTGGTCGGCGACGAGGTCGCCGAGGGCGACGATTACGGCTTCTCGCTGCTCAATGAGAAGGTCAACGTGCTGGTCGAAGGCGCCGAGGTCCTTACGACGATCGACGACGAGGTCAGCATGACCGGCCGCTTCTCCAAGAAGGATGCCAAGGAGAACGGCGAGCGCGTGCTGCACTTCTTCTACAACATCGGCGACTATACGCTTGAAGCGCTGCCGGAGCAGGGCTACAAGATCAACTCCATCGACGGTGACAGCTGCTATAAGAACACTTACCGCTATGCGCTTGACCGCAACTGCATCCGCTTTGTCGACAGCGGCGAGGCCGGGCTTGACGCCAAGGTCCTCAAGCTGCATGACTACGGCAACATCCGCTTTGCGGAGGTTGAGGCCGACGGACAGAGCTTCCTGATCCGTGTCGATCCCGATTTTGCGGCCGAGAAGGTCCGTCTCGCCTTTGACAGCAAGGACGTCTCTGTCTACTCCACCAAGATCGACATGAAGATCTGCTGATATGAAGGCTGACGTCGGCGGCACGCAGATCGAGCTCCGGCCGAATTCTCCGCCCTATCTGCTCAAACGGATGGTGTCGGATGGATTCGACATCGCCTTGATATTCGTGCTCTTTATGCTCCTTACGATGCTGCTGCTGAAAACGCCGCTTGCCGATGCCTACCACGCGCATTACGAGCGCTGCCGGGTCATCGAAAGCGAAACTGCCGAAGCGTATCCCGACGACGCGGCGGCGATCAGGGCGGCTCTGAGGGCGAACACCGAGTATCGGGACGAGCACCTGGCGTCAGGTCTGCGCCTCTACCTGGTGAAGGCCGTCGCCTGCTTCCTTGCGGAGCTCCCGGTGCTTCTCGTCGTTCCGCTGCTGAACAAAAACCGCTGTACTCCGGGCAAGCTGATGACCGGGATCATGCCCTTTTGCGAAAGCAGACGGAGCAGGGCGAGACGCAGCCATGCGGTGTCCACCTTTCTGTTCGTCTTCTTGATCGACAGCCTGGGGCTGTATCTCCTCACGGAGACGCTGACCTTCCTGCTGGTTCCGGTCCTGAGACTGACGGAAATGCTGCTCAACAGAAAAAAGTACAAAACGGTATTGGATTTTCTTACAGGCACGACTATGATCGAAAAGCTGTCATATGATGGCGTCAATTAGTTCCAAGGAGGTTTATACGATGAAAAAACGTCTGGCACTGCTGCTTGTGATTTCAATGCTCCTCACGCTTCTCGCCGGCTGCGGCGGCGGCTCGTCTGCCCCGTCCGGCGGCTCGGACGCTCCGTCCGGCCAGGCCGACGACGGCATCATCCGCGTCTGGGTCGGCGAAGAGTCCGCTGAGTTTTACCAGAAGGTCTGCGACGAGTACGTCGCCGCGCATCCCGATTTCGGATATAAAGTCGAGGTCAAGGGCATGGATACCGGCTCCGTCGCCGGCACCATCACCAACGACCCCACGGCCGCCGCGGACATTTATACCGTCGCGCACGACAACATCGGCAAACTGGCCGCGACCAAGTGCGCCAAGCCGATCACGGATCAGGCGCTGATCGACCAGGTTCTGGCCGAAAACCCCGATTCCTTCAAGACGGTTATTTATTCCACGCTCAACGACAAACAGTATCTCTACGGCGTCCCCTATATCTCTCAGGCGCTGTTCCTGTACTACAACAAGGAGCTGGCCACCCCTGAGGAAGCCCAGAGCTTCGAGGGTCTGAGAGAGGCCGCCGCGAGAGCCAACTGCAAGGCCATCACCGTCACCAGCGACGACGGCTTCAACATGTCCTTTGCCCTGCTGGCCACCAAGACCAGCGACCACAGCACCACGGTCAAGCTCTACGAGGGCGCCGAGTCCGTCTCCGGCGGCTCGAAGGGCGTCTGCAACTGCCAGGGCGACGACACCGTAGCGATCGTCCGCTGGCTGCAGGCCTATGCGGCCGATCCGAACGGCTTCAAGTGGGCCTCTTCCGACGGCTGGGACGCCGACTTCCGCAACAAGGGCGTTGTGGCCGTGATCGGCGGCGCCTGGAAATTCAAGGAAGCCATGGCCTCCGTCGGCGAGAGCAACTTGGGCATCGCCCTGATCCCGACCTTCAAGCTCACGCCCGAGTCCGTCGAGGGCCTTTCGTCCGTCTCTGCCGGCGACGAGTACCGCGGCGGCACCTTCGCCGACTGCAAGTGCTTCATGATCAACGCCAACTCCGCCTCGTCCAAGTACGCCAAGGAGCAGGAGCTGATCAAGTATCTCTCCAGCAAGGATGTGCAGAACGCCTCTTACCAGGAAGTCATGAACGTCCCGGCCTATGTCGGTGCCGCGGACTTCATCAAGTCCTGCTTTGACGCCGGCAAGGTCTCCGAGAGCGAGTATATGCTGGCCGCCATGCAGGTCGCCATGGCCGAGTGGGGCATCCCGCAGCCCTTCGTGACCGGCACGCTGAACACCTACTACTACTCCAAGAACGGTCCCTCTGTCTTCCGCGCCATGATCGACAAGACCGCATACCCGACGACCGGCGACCAGATCCTCACCGAGACGGAATCCCTCGAGAGCATCCGCAAGGGCCTGTATCTGATCGAGTATCTGTGGATGCACGGCGTCGCTCCCAAGGAGTTCCCCGCTTCCCTGCCGACTCCGGCCTGATACACGGAACACATTGATTCCTGAACATTTTTTGGAGGGAAATTATGGCTTCAACTTTAAAAGGGGCTCCGAAAAATAAAAAGAATCAGTTGAGTTTCTTCGAACGGATGGGAAAATCGCTTTCCGATTTCGGAAAACGGTTCGCAGACGGCTCCCCGGGAACGAAGCTTTCGCATTTTATTTTCGGCGCCGGCAATTTCTATCACGGGCAATACATCAAGGGCCTGCTCTTTCTGCTGCTCCAGGTGGGCATCCTGGCTCTGATGATCTTCTGTCCTTCCGTCAACAACACGCCGTACGGCTGGAAGGCACTTGCAAATCTATCCTTGAAAAACACCACTGAGGGCGGCGATTTTGATCCGATCACCGGCGATTTCTCCGTCGGCTCCGACTGTAAGCTGATGGTCCTCTTCGGCTTTGTCACGATCGCGATGATCCTCATCTATTACCTGGTGTGGAAGCTGAACATCGCCTCGTCCTTCAAGGCCGACATGGACAGAAAGGTCGGCAAGAAGCCCACCACCTTCAAGGAAGATCTGCAGGAGCTGCTTGACGGTAAATTCCACGTCCTGATGCTCACGCCTACCTGCATCGCCGCGACTCTGTTCACGATCCTGCCGACGATCTTCATGATCGCGCTGGCCTTCACCACCTACAACGACCAGGATATGAACCACCTGGGCACGACTCTGTTCCACTGGAACGGGATCCAGAACTTCCAGGCTGTGTTCACCGGCGAGGGCTCGCTCGGCTTTGAGATCAAGAACCGCTTCCTGCCGGTCCTCGGCTGGACCTTCATCTGGGCGATCTTCGCCACGCTCACCTGCTACTTCGGCGGCATCATCCTGGCCCTGCTGATCAACAAGAAGGGGCTCAAGGGCAAGAAGATCTTCCGCACGGTCTTCATCTTCACGATCGCCGTGCCGCAGTTCATCTCCCTGCTGGCCGTCAGAAACCTGCTGGGCGAGTACGGCCCGTTCAACACGATGCTGGTGAATCTCGGCTGGGCGCAGCAGCCGATCGGCTTCCTGGGCCTGAACCCGAACGACAGCGAGCAACTGGCAAAATTCATGGTCATTCTGATCAACATGTGGCTCGGCATCCCGTACACGATGCTGATGACCTCGGGCATTCTGATGAACATCCCCGCGGACCTCTACGAGGCGGCCAGAGTGGACGGCTCGTCGACGACAAAGATGTTCTTCAAGATCACGCTGCCCTACGTCGTCTTTGTCACGACCCCGTACCTGATCTCGAGCTTCATCGGAAACATCAACTCCTTCAACACCATCTACCTGCTGACGGGCGGCGGCCCGACCTATGTCGGTTATCAGGCAGGCGGCACCGATCTGCTGGTCACATGGCTGTACAAGCTGACCATCGAACAGGGCTCCTACAACACCGGCGCGGTCATCGGCATCTTCACCTTCCTCATTACCGCGACCATCACCCTCGTCACCTATCGCCGCAGCAAAGCCTATAACGAGGAGGATACGTTCCAATGAGTACGAATGGAAAGAAAAAATACAGCAGCCAGTCGCGCAACCGCCGGGTCAGCCTGGGTGTCACCTATGCCCTGCTGATCATCCTCGGCATCATCTGGCTGATTCCGCTTCTATGGATCGTCCTTTCCGCATTCCGCTGCGAATACAGGCCTGACGGGACCTTTATCGGTACGGTCACGGGCAACTTCATCCCGCACGCCTTCGGTCTGAAGAACTTCAAGGACCTCTTTGCGGCGACCTTCAACGGCGTGGAGAAGGCTTTCCCGATCTGGATGCTCAACACCCTGATCATCGCGGTGATCGACTGCATCATCTCGACCTTCCTGGTCCTGTCGGTGGCCTACTGCATGTCCAAGCTGAAGTTCAAGCTCCGCAAGGCCTTCATGAACGCCTCCATGATCATCGGCCTGTTCCCGGGCTTCATGAGCATGATCGCGATCTACTTCCTGCTCAAATCCGTCGGCCTGACCGGCAACCCGGCGCATCCGGAATACTCCGTGATCGGTCTGATACTGGCTTACAGCGCGGGCGCCGGACTCGGCTTCCAGGTCGCCAAGGGCTTCTTCGACGTCATTCCGAACGCCCTGGTCGAATCCGCGAAGCTGGACGGCTGCACCAACTTCAAGATCTTCCGGCAGATCATCCTCCCGCTGGCGAAGCCGATCATCATCTATCAGGCGCTGATGAGCTTCACCGGTCCGTGGATGGACTTCATCTTCGCGAAGGTCATCATCGGCGCGAGCAATACGAGATACTGGACCGTTTCCGTCGGCCTGTACTCGATGATGTTCAGCTCCTTCGCCGACAAGAGCCTCTTCACTCAGTTCGCCGCTGGCTGCGTGGTCGTCGCGATCCCGATCGTGGCGCTGTTCATGTGGCTGCAGAAGTACTACGTGGAAGGCGTCACCGCAGGCGCGGTCAAGGGCTGAGCGTCCCGCAGGGCGTTTGAAAAAACGCTTGTCCGCTCATGCAAAGCAAGAAAACGGCAGCCGCTCCTCATCGGGCGGTTGCCGTTTTTGATTTCGCGTGCTACACTGTTTTCAATTCTACGACGGAGACACATGCACATGATCGTCAATTATCACAGCCATACGCCCCGCTGCGGCCACGCCGAGGGCAGCGAGCGCGAATACGTCGAGGCCGCGCTGCGCGCCGGGCTCGTGACGCTCGGCTTTTCCGATCACACGCCCTGGGACTACTTCGACCGTCCGTACCGGAACGAGCGCGTGCGCATGGCGCCGGAGGAGCTGCCCTCCTATGCCGACACGGTCCGCGCCCTGGCCGAAGAATACCGGGGCCGGATCGAGATCCTTCTGGGCGTGGAGGCGGAGTATTATCCCAAATACTTCCCCCGCCTGCTGGAGTTGCTGCGGCAAAACGGCATTGGCTACATGATCCTCGGCCAGCACTTTTACGGAAACGAGCTGGGCGAGCCCCCCTGCGGCCGCCCGACGGACGATCCGGCAAGACTTGCCGGCTATGTCGATCAGACGATCGAGGCGCTGCAGACCGGCCTGTTCAGCTATTTCGCCCACCCCGATCTGATCCGCTTTACGGGCGACGACGGGGAATACAGCCGGCAGATGCGCCGTCTGTGCCGCGCGGCCAGAGAGCTTGACACGCCGCTGGAGATCAACCTTCTGGGTATCCGCGAGGGGCGGAATTATCCCGACGAGCGTTTCTGGCGCATCGCGGCGGAGGAGGGAAACGCCGTCGTCATCGGCTGCGACGCCCACCGTCCGGGGGATATTCTTGACTTTGAAAGCGAGAAAGCCGCGCTCAAGCTCGTTGAAAAGTATGGCCTGGATCTGCGTGCGCGCATCCCCCTGCGGGAGATCTGAGGGCTTGGGAAGGAATCCAGCTCACTCCGTTGATATCCTCCTGGTTACGCAGCTTCTATATCAATTTTGAAATAATACAGACCCGAGGGGCCCATCGCATCGAGACCCCTCGGGTTGCCTTTTTTGCAAATGCAACCGGCCATCCCTGAGGATGGCCGGTTGTCTTTGTCTTACCTGCATGCGAAAAGAGTCGCTGGCTTTTCATGTTCCCTGTCATAGCTCGGCGTCCTTCGCCGGCGAGATTGGCCGGAAACGTTCAAACAGTTCCTTGCTTTTTCAGCTCCGGCCAAAGGCAGGTGTTCGACGCGGCTTACAGAAAACCGCGCATATCGGCCGCCAGCTTTGCCTCTACCGCGATCAGCCTTTTCGCGATGTCCTTGGAAGTCTCATCCGCTGCCTTATACTGGTTGAGATAGCGGCTCAGAGATTTGACGCCCATATTGCAGCCGTCCGTCATCAGATCCGCGATGGTCTGATCGGAATCGTGCACGGTGAGCTTCATTTTCGTTTCCATCTCCGCCATCTTTTTGCTGATCGGATTCGGCTCCTTTCCCTCGTCCCTGTAACGGTCAAGAAGGCCCTGTATCTCGCCGTCAAGCCGGTCGTGTTCCTTCCTGCAATCGGACAGAAGCTGTTTCAGCTTCTCGGAATGCGCATATTGCAGAACATCGTGGATGGAGGACGCGCCCATTTTCACGCCGGCGTCGCACTCGCGCAGAAGTTTTACGGTATCTTGTTCAATCATGGAAACACTGTCCTTTTTCTGTGATGGAAACAGTATTCCGTTTTCTGCGGGAGTCTATACGCACTTGAAAGCAATTTCGTTTGCTAAGAAAAATGAGCAGTAGAAAAGCACATCGTTATAGTCTCGCTTTGCGCTATGAATGGAAAACACCATCAAAACCCTCTCAGAATGACCCCTGTTTTTGACTCTTGCAAGGGACTGCAAGGGTACTGTTTTGGAATCGTGAACTTATTGGAGCAAAAAGTAGGGAAACAAAAAAGATTCGCCACTTTTCAGTGACGAATCTGTGGTGGACGATACAAGACTCGAACTTGTGACCTCCCGCACGTCAAGCGGATGCGCTACCAGCTGCGCCAATCGTCCATCGCTTTGTTAGCTTGGTCATTTTACTCTATCCCTCTGTTCTTGTCAAGCCCTTTTTTCTCTTTGACCGGAATGCAGCGCCACGCAGTGGTAGACATAATTCAGAAAGGTGGTGTACATAATTTGCAAAAGCTCCTGTTTGCTGCAAAATATTGTAACCATTTTGTTTCGAATAATTCTGATATTTGGTGATTTTATCTAATTACGCCTATGTTTCTATAAAAAAAATTCATTTTCATAATAAAAAAGGTTGACATAAATTATTTACTGTGTTATTTTGAGTACACAGGATACTATCCTGTCTTTTTTTGCCGGATGGACCGGCATGTCCGGGAAAGGCGGAGCGGCATGAAGAAAAGATTCTTTTTCATCCTCATACTTGCTCTGTGCGTTCTGCTCACTGCTTGCGGCGAGCAGAAGGCATACGATGAGGCGTGCGCTCTTTTCGAAAACGGCAAGTATGCCGAGGCGATCGAAATGTTCCGCGCTCTGGGCAATTTCTCCGATTCCCCCGACCGCGTCAAGATCGCACAGACCCGCCTTGAGCAGACCAGCGCCTGGCACGACGGCGGCAAGACCGAGACCGAGCGCGCGCTTAAATACGCCGACGCCTTCACCTTCCTGGAATCCGGCCGCACGCGCGAGGCCTACGAGGCTTTCGCCTCTCTCGGCGCCTATCGCGACGCGCCGCAGCGTCTGGAGCATTTCACCGTTCTGCGCGGCGTTCTCGTCGGAGAGGATATCCGGCACATCAGCGGAGAGGAAAACGAACTGCGCGGCAGCGCCGTCTATACCTACGGCTCGGACGGCAGGGCCGTTTCCCGTTCCGGCTTCTGCAAGCTGGACAAATACGGCTGGTTCGAGGATTTCAACTACCACTACAGCTATAACGACGAGGGTCTCCTCTCTCGGATCGACGCGGTGAACGCCTCCGGCACGCTGAGTTTCTCCATCGAATACAGCTACAACGAGACCGGGCGTCCGGTTCGAGAGCTCTATGCGGACAGCTACGGCATGTCGCACGAGTACGAGCGCGTTTACAACCATGTCGACGCGACGGACAGCTCCGACGGCTTCACACAGGTTGTTGAGAACGAGATCTTCAACGGCAACGCCTATCCGCAGGCCTCCTGGCAGGAGAGCTACTGCGAGTTCGGCGTGGCCTGCGAAAAGGGCAGCGCGTACACGACCGTCAATCACTACGGTGCGGACGGCCGCCGAAGCGACAGCGTGCAGACGCTCCCCGACGGCGACAAGTACGTAACGACCTACCGCTATGGCGACGTGTATATCTACACGCCCTGACGGAGACGAAAAAAAAAAAGATCCGCCGGAAGGCTTTTTGAAGAAAAGGCTTTCCGGCGGTTTTGTCTGAGCTGTGGGCTGCGCGCTCACTCCGTAAAATGGACGGGGTTGTTGATATGATCCTCGCAGAAGCAGTGATAGCCCGCGCAGCGTGAGCAGTAGCGGAACTGCAGGTCGGGATATTCGGTATCCGTCCGGCCGCAGACCGAGCACTTGTGGTGATAGAGCGCCTCGCGCTGCTCGCGCCGGATGCGCGCCGACTCACGGCGGAAGTTCACCGTCTGCACGCTCGCGCGCCGCGGGATGCGGCTCAACAGCTCTCCCCCGCAGAAGAGCAGGAAGCCCAGGATCGCCACGACGGGGATGAGGTTCGCGGGGAATCTGTTGAGGACGATCGCCGCGACAAAGAGCGCCGCGTCGAAATACGCGAGATACTTCATCTTGATTGGGATGATCATCATGAACAGCACCTGGACGTCCGGGAAATAAACGGCGAAGGCGAAGAACATCGCCAGATAGATATAGGTCGGCCCCAGCTTGACCGTGGGATCCAGAAAGTACGTCCCGACGCCGAGCAGGATCGTCAGCAGCATGTTGATCAGGATATACAGCGTATATTTCCCGCTGCCCCAGTATTGCTCGAGCGTGCTGCCGATCCAGTAGTAGAACAGGATC
This sequence comes from Oscillospiraceae bacterium, assembly GCA_017447645.1. GTDB lineage: Bacteria > Bacillota > Clostridia > Oscillospirales > Oscillospiraceae > Limivicinus. Next base: position 5,220 of record JAFSNA010000060.1, on the reverse strand, counting down.
GAAATGAAGCCAAGCCAGCTTGCGCTGTAAGGCATGAGCATGAAGCTGACAAGGCGCCAGATCTGTCCGTGCAGCACGGCGTCCAGGCTGAAGGAAAGATCAAAGCCGGGCATGATCAGCCCGAGCACCCAGGCAACGCCGCTGCCGACGGCGAGATAGCGCGCCAGGCCGGGGATGCCGAAGCGGGGATGCTTATATAAAAACCGGTCGATCAGGCGCATCGGGTCCTTCATGGCCGCCCTCCTTTGTTTGATACCGTCATCATACCCTTTTCCCGGCGCGAAGTCTATGTATTTTTTGTAAAAACGGCAAATTTGCCTTTGCGTTTTATATCTGTTGTGGTATAGTAATAAGAGATACGCTATATATGGAGTATACAATGGCCGAATTGCAGGAACGTGAACTGAAGAATGAAATGATCGAGGGCCGCAACGCCGTCATCGAGGCGCTGCGCGCCGGCCGCGCGATCGACAAAATCTACCTCGCCAAAGGCGACGTGGACAAGACGCTCGGGCATATCGCCTCCAAGGCGCGCGCCGCGGGCGTCGTCGTCGTGGAGTGTGACCGGAGAAAACTCGATTTCATGAGCGCGACGCACGCTCACCAGGGCGTGATCGCGCTGTGCGCCGTGCGCGCATACTGCACGGTCGAGGATATCCTTGCCCTCGCCGCCGAGCGCGAAGAAAAGCCCTTCGTGATCGTCTGCGACGAGATCAGCGACCCGCACAATCTCGGTGCGATCATCCGCAGCGCCGAGTGCGCCGGCGCTCACGGGGTCGTGATCCCCAAACGCCGCAGCGCGGGTCTGACCACGATCGTCGACAAGGCCTCCGCCGGCGCGGCCGAGCACATGCTGATCGCCCGCGTGCCCAACCTGCCCGCAGCGCTCGATACGCTCAAAAGCCGCGGACTGTGGGTCTACGGCACAGCGGCCGACGGCAGCAGCCCCCTGTGGGAGACCGACTTTACCGGGCCGACGGCGCTGGTCATCGGTTCGGAGGGAGACGGTATGGGCCGTCTCGTGCGCGAGAGCTGTGATTTTACCGTGAGCCTGCCGATGAAGGGGCAGCTCAATTCGCTCAACGCCTCCGCAGCGGCGAGCATCGTCATGTACGAGGTGCTGCGCCAGCGCAGCGGCGGCAAAGCGTAAATCGGAACAGGCGGCCTCTCAAGGCCGGGAAGCAGACAGAGAGTACGGATATGGATTACTTGGGACCGGATTATTTCCCGACAAGTGAATATGACAGCATGTCCGTAGATGCGATCCTGGCGGAGTTCAAAGCTCAGTCGGCCGCAGACGGCGCTTCGCGCGCGCCGTCCGCCTCCGCGGCCGGAAAACGGTCCGCCCAGGCAAAGAAATCGAGAGGAGAGCATCTTTCCATGCCTTCAAAGCACCGGGACAAGCACGAAAAGCAGCGCAGGAGCACGCAGAAGAAAGCGCGCGCCGAGCGTGAGGCTTCTGCATATATCGACGAAGAAAACGAGCACACGGTCGAAGCGGCTCCGGAGATCCCCGCCCCCGAGGCGCTCCCCTCCCGAAAGGGCGACGCGGCCCGTGCGGAGGCGATCCCGAAAACGAGCGCGCCGCAGCGCGAGGAGCCGAAAGACGAAATGCCCGTGAGCGCCTATGCCGCTCCGATCCGGGAGACGAGCGCGCCTCTCCGCGAGGAGCCGGAAGCGGAAAAAACGCTTCCCGCCCCCGAGACGCCCGTCCGGGAAAAGAGGGCGCCGGCGCCCGCCGTGCCGCGTTCCGAGCCCCATCGCCCCTCCGTCTATGCCGATACGGGGCGCAGAAGCGCGCGGCCGAGCGACGCGGAGGTGCGTGAGTTCCTCGACGCCTTCAAACGCGGCGATTTCCTCAACCTGGCCGAGGCCGAGGTCAGCAATCCCCCCGTGCAGCCCGACGAACGCTTTTACATGGGCGGCAGCCGCGTGAGCACGATGCAGTACGACGGGAAAGAAGTGGACATGAGCCCCGACGAGAGCTACCGGGCGCCGCAGTCCGAAAGCAGCGTCTACAGCTACGCGCGCGAGGAGGACGGCGAGCCGGAGGACGAGACCGAGCGGTCCGGCGGCCGCCTGGCCGATCTTGGCGCAAAGGTCGCCGGTGCGATCCGCGGTCCACAGCGCGGCGCAAAAGCCGCGCGCGCCCCCAGACATGAAAAACGCGCCGCCGAGCCGGCCGCCGACCCGGTGACCTTCGAGTCGCTTGAGCCTTCCGGGGAGAAGGTCCGGGACGAGGAGCATTTCGAGTCCGCCTTCAGCGATTATCAGCAGGGCGACTACGCCGTGAAGCGCGAGTTTGAGACCGCGCCGCCCGATTACGACGAGATCTTTGACGAGGCCGCCAATCCCGGCAGCTTCCGCGAATATGTGTTCTCCCGTCTTACCGCGCTGCTCTACGGGCTGCGCCGCAGCGGGGGCGGCTCCCGCACGATGGTGGACGACGACGAGGATCTCGGCCATGAGCTGAACTGCGCCAAGGCCTCAAAGTACTACGGCAGCTATATCCGCTCGATGCGGCTGCGGCTGCGGATCAGCGGCATCCTGCTGATCGTGATGCTCTGGCTGTCGATCGGGCTGCCCGTTCCGGGCATGCTCAAGACCAGCGCGGTGGCCAACGCGCTCTGCCTGGGACTGCAACTGGGGATCATGCTGCTGTGCCTTGACGTCGTCACGACGGGCGTGATGAACGCCTTCCGCGGCAAATTCGGCGCCGACAGCATGGCCGTGCTGGCCTGCGTGCTGACCTCGATCGACGCGATCCTGGCGGCGAAGACCGACTTCGTAACGCCGCATCTGGCTCTGTGCCTGATCTCCTCGCTCTCCCTCGCCGGAGAGATGTTCGCCGCCGTGCTGCACGCCCGCGCGATGCGCAAAGCTCTGCGCGTCCCGGCCATCGGCAGGCGCTGCTTCGCCGTGACCGGCGAGAACGACAGCGAGACCGGCGATCTCACGATCCTCAAATCCGTGCGGCCGCCGCTGGGCTTCGTACGCCGCAGCGAGCAGTCCTCGCCCGACGAGGACCTCTTCCGCAAGATCTCCCTGCCGCTGCTGATCCTCGCCTTCGTGTTTGCGCTCACGATCGCGTTCGTGAAAAAGGATTTGGCGGATTTTGCCTACATATTCTCCGTCGTGTTCTGCCCCGCCGTGCCCTTTGCGGCGATGTGCTGCTATTCCCTGCCCTTCTTCCTCGGCTCGATGCGCATTTTCCCCTCCGGCGCGGCGATCGCCGGCTGGTCCGGCATGAGCGACATCGGCCAGAGCAAGAACCTGATCGTCACCGACCGCGACCTCTTCCCCGACGGGACCGTCGAGATCGGCACGATCCGCGTCTTTGCCGACGAGGATCCCGCGCGTATCATCTCTTACGCGGGAAGCATGATGGCCGCGGCCGGCAGCTGCTCGGCCCCCGCCTTCGGCGCGCTGATGGAGCGCAACGGCTGCCGCACGCGGAACATCGAAAACTTCGAGTACCTCGCCGGCGGCGGCATGAAGGGCATCATCGACAGCCGCGTGATCCTGTGCGGCAGCACGGACCTGATGCGCCTGATGAACGTGCGTATTCCCTTCCGCCTGGTGGACAAGACCTCGGTGCTGCTGAGCGTGGACGGCATCCTCTGCGGCATCTTCAACATGAAGTACACCGCCAAGCCGCAGGTGCGCGAGGCGCTGATCGACCTGATGCGCTCCAACCGGCACCCTGTTTTCGCGATCCGGGACTTTAACGTCACGCCCGAAATGCTGCACGTCGCCTTCGACGTGGCCACCGACGGCTATGACTTTCCGCCCTACGTCGACCGCTTCGACATGTCCTCCGCCGAGCCGGGCGAGGACAGCCAGATCGCCGCGATCATCTGCCGCGAGGGGCTCGGCCCCCTGGTCCACACCGCGGACACCGCCCGCAGCATTTACAGCGCCACGCGCATCAACACGCTGCTTGCGGCACTCAGCGCGCTTTTCGGGCTTCTGTTCGCGGCTTTCCGCCTGCTCGGCGCGGGCAGCGTTTCGATCCCGCTTCTCTTTGCGGTCATGCTCTTCTTCGCGCTTGTCACGGCCGCGGTCAGCTTCTTTACCAGGCTTTGAAAAGAGCGTGGGATTCGGCTAATTTTCTGTTGCCAAAGGCAAGCCGATAGTGTATAATTAAAATGTTGAGATCGTTTTATCAAAACACCTTTTACGATATCTGACAGAGAGGAATATCACCTATGGAAACCAAAAACATCCGCAATATCTGCCTGATCGGCCACGGCAACTCCGGCAAGACCAGCCTGGCGGAGAGCATGCTCTACGTCTCCGGCGCGATCGACCGCATGGGCAAGGTCAGCGACGGCAACACCGTCTGCGACTACGACGCCGAGGAAACCGCCCGCCAGATCACCATTTCCACCGCGGTCGCCCCCGTGAATTTCGCCGGCTGCAAGATCAATGTGCTCGACTGCCCCGGCTACTTCGACTTTGTCGGCGACGTGCTCTGCGCGCTGCGCGCGGTTGAGGCCGGCGTGATCGTCCTCTCCGCCAAGGATACGGCAGAAACGGTCGGCGTGGGCGCCCAGCGCAGCTGGAAATACCTCAAGAAGGCCGAGCTGCCCGTCATGTTCTGCGTCTCCAAGTGCAACGAAGAGCACGGCGATTATTTCAAGGCTCTCGATACCCTCAAGGGCAAGTACGGCAGCATCGTCTGCCCCGTCACCATCCCCACCTCCGACGGCAAGGGCGTCATCGACCTGGTGCACAATGTGGCCTACGTCACCAACGGCGCCAAGTTTGAGAAGACCGCCGTCCCCGCCTCCGACGCCGGCCATGTCGAGGACATGCGCGCCGAGCTGATGGAAGCCGCCGCCGGCGCCACCGAGGAGCTGATGGAGAAGTTCTTCGAGACGATGGAGCTTGAAGAGGCCGACATCATCGAAGGTCTGAAGGTCGGCGTAGCCGAGCGCGCGGTCGTTCCCGTGTTCGCCACCGACGCGATGAGCAACGTCGGCACCGCCGCCATGCTGCAGGGCATCGCGGACTACTGCCCCGCCCCCGAAGAGAAGGCCGGCCCCACGCTGGGCTTCGTGTTCAAGACCATCTCCGACAAATTCGGCAAGTACAGCTTCATCAAGGTCCTGGCCGGCTCCGTCAGCGCGGGTATGAGCCTGCGCAACTGCCGCGCCTCCAGCACCGACAAGCTGGGCCGCCTGTATACCATGTGCGGCAAGAAGTCGACCGAGGTCG
>JAFSNA010000059.1 GCA_017447645.1 Oscillospiraceae bacterium | reverse complement strand
TGCTTGCAGCTGCGGAGATCCGCCTTTCAGGCGGTGTTTCCTCCTTTCTCCCGACTGCATGTTCACTTTGCCACAAATGAGCCGTCAGCCGGGTGTAGTTTGTAGAGGATAAATTCCTCCTTTACAAACTACACCTCCGGGACAAGAGAGGTTTTCTGTTGTTTTATAAGGTTCACTATGGTATAATCACCGTAACAAATCGCAATTTCACGAGGTACGGCAATATGCTTGAAAGAATGGGAGAATTCTTCGACGCCCGGCTGAACGGGTATGAGGAACACCAACTGAAAACCATTGCTTCTGCGGAGGAGTTCTACCCCTTTACAGCAGACTGCCTTCCGAAGGTGCCTGGTTCGCGGATCCTGGATCTGGGATGTGGCACGGGTCTGGAACTGGGGTACTATTTTGATATCGTTCCCACGGCAGAGATTACGGGCATCGATCTTGCGTCAGGTATGCTGGAAGCGCTTAAGGAGAAGTTTCCCGGGAAAACTTTGACGCTGATTCATGGATCGTATTTTGATATACCTTTTGAGGAGAATGCATTTGACGCGGTGGTATCTGTGGAATCTCTTCACCATTTCACGAAGGAAGAGAAGATCCCTTTGTACGAGAAGGTTCGGAAGGCGCTGAAGCCCGGCAGGTACTTCATTCTGACCGATTACTTCGCTGCTTCAAACGAGGAAGAAGAGTCGCGCAGCACCGAGTTTCTTCAGCTGAGGAAGGAACAAGGCATCTGTGACGACGCGTTCTATCATTTCGATACGCCCTTGACCGTTGACCACGAAATAGAAGCGCTTCTCATTGCGGGTTTTTCTTCCGTTACGATACTTGGGGCTTGGGGACCGACTTATACACTGAAAGCAGAGCGATAAATTCGGATTTATCGAGACGATACGCCGATGTCTTTTGCGCGCTCTTTCTATGCTTTGGTGCCCTTTTACGCGGTCTTTCACAAAAAGGACCATCCCATCGGGATGGTCCTTTTTGGCACATTTCAGCGGAAAGCGGCGTCTTTCGTGTAAAGCTTGAACAATATAAATCCTCTTTTGCCTGCCGGCTGAGGCGTCTTATTGTGAGGGTTATCGGTACATAGCAGCGGTGCTGCAAGGAACTAGGGCGGCTATTCCCGCACGGCCTGCTTTATGAATGTCAGCAGCCAGCCGGCTGCGGTCAACGTCCCTCCCGCAGCCCAGTAGGCGATCATGAGCGGATTGCTTGTTCCGTAGATCTCCAGCACGCCCTGCAGGATACTTCCGACGGTCAGCGCGGCCACGCCCGCGTGGACAAGCTCGGCTGCTCTTCCGGGAAAGGGCTTCCCGCGCTTCCGCATCAGAAAAAACGGGACGGCGCCCAGCAGCAGGGGGAGGGCAAAGGCACCGAGCATGAAACAGGACCAGACCTCGTGGCTGAACAGCTCGTAGACCTCGCCGAAGATGGCGCAGCCCAGCGCCGAAAGCAGATAGGCTCCAGTAACGGCGGCGTATCTTTTCTCTGAAACAGGTTTATCCGATGTAAACAATGTCGCTCACGCTCCTCTCTTTGATGCTTCTGCCCGAGGTGGGATTGTTGACGACCCGGCCGTTGAACACCATGGTGGACGAGCCGCCGCCGTCGAGATTGTAGGCCGTCTGTACGCCTTTGCTCTGCAGATAAGAAGCCAGCTCGTACAGGCTCAGTCCCTCGCTCTCATTCGTCCTTCCGTCCGAGACGACGAACAGATAGTGCAGCTCATCGATCACGGCGATCGCGGTGCGCGGGTTGCTGGCCTTCGCGCGGCCCACCTCGTCGTTGACCGAGACGGAGATCTCGCCGTTTTCGACCAGCGCGGGGCCGAAGCAGAGCACGTCCTGCGCGCCGCTCTCCCAAAGTTCCTGCGCCGTGATCTCGGCTTCCCGGATGATCCCGAAGCTGCCGTCGGCGTAGATCACCAGATCCTCCGCGCCCTTTTTGGCGGAACTCCGGTAGACGACGCCGCCCCGGATCACGTAGCCGGATTGCTGCGCGCCGTAGAAATCGCCGTTAACGGCGAGGATGGCGCCCACCGACCCGGCAATGCCGGACGTCGTATCCGTGACGTTCCGTCCGTAGGTGTTGTCGGCAAACGCGGTCTTGAGATACTCCGCGGAGGCGAGCCGTACATCCGCGACGTACACGGCGGTGTCGCCCACGCGCTCCTCGGTGATCTCGACGGAGATGTTTCCGTCGTAATAGCTGTTCTCCGTGATAACAGCCTCCGCTTTCTTTTCCGGCGAGGCGGCAAGCGGCAAGGCGACCGGTGCGCCCGTCTCGCCGTCGACCTGTGCGCTCACGATCTTCGGCTCGGCCGCCGTTTCGAGCCTGCGCTCAATGACAAAGGTGTCGAGCAGCACATAAACCGTGAAAACCAGCAGCGCGCACAGAAAAACGCTCAGAAACACATGATGATCCTTTCTCATGCAGGCATCCTCCTTTTTTTCGTTTCCGAGGCTATCATAAGCGCAGAAAGTTAATCCAACCTTAAAATGAAATAAAATCCCTCTGAGAGATCCGGCTCAAAGGGATAAAAAAGACCCCGACTAAGCGCGCCCGGGACAGGAGAGGTTTTTTGTTGTATCGCGCGCGGCGTCATGGTATAATCCTCCCGACAAATCTGAGTTTATTGAGGATTGAATATGGACAAGCAGGGAATCCTGAATTGCTTATCTGCATTTCCTTATGATCGAAATGAGTATTGGGTCGTCACAGGCGGAGCCATGGTTCTATATGGCATTCGTGAGCAGACAGCTGACATTGATCTCGGATGCAGTAAACGATTAGCGGATCATCTGGAAGCAGACGGCTTTTTGTTCCGGCGAACGGACGAGGGGAAAAGATGGTTCAAATACGGAGAAAGAATAGAGATTTTTGAGGAGTGGATAAAGGACACCGTTGAAACAGTCTGTGGTTTCCACGTCGTATCCATTCAGGGGTTAATCGAAATGAAACAGGATCTCGGACGGGATAAGGATAAAAAGGATATTGAATCAATCAAAGCATTCTTAAAGAGGTAAACGGCGGTTGCCGAGCTGTTCGGCGCGTACCGCTTACGCGCACCTTCAATGGTTTTGTGTCTGTTGGGCGCGCCTTCACATCCATGAGCATGACTCATTGACCTCTCCTTCGTTCGCGGCAGAAGAGCTTTTCCTTGCCTGTGCCGCGGCGTCGTGCTACAATAAAAAAATAAATAGAGGGGGGAAGACCGGGACCTTTCCCTGTCGCAGACTTGACACGTTCTTTCCCATGTGTCAAAATGATTTCATTGTTATTCAAGAAGGTGTTTTTATGAGCGTTGAATGGATGGGCCGCTATCGCGAGCTGGTACGTTCCCTGATTTATTATTCCAATGCCTCCAACCGCGGCGGACATAAGCTCCCATCAATAAACGGTGTCTCTCTGACAAAGCATGAATACCAGATTCTTGAATACCTGTGCGAATTCAAAGCATCCAACCGGATCATGGCAGATATATCCCGCGATTTGGGAATTCTGCAGAGCATTGTGACCAAGGCAACAAAAGTCCTGATTTCTTACGGGTTGGTCGATCGCTACCGTATTGTGGGAAACCGCAAGAACATCGTCCTGAAGCCGACACCTGCGGGGGAGGAACTATACTTCGCTTACTACACCCGTTATATCCGTGACATCTTTGAGCCGTTCTTTGAGGTGCTTGGAAAGGCAGATTCGGAGGACCTTGTCATGTTCCAGAGAGCGATCGACACTCTCGGCAATCATTGGCGCAGTTTCGCCGATGAGGTGATCGCAAATGAATTATTGGAAAAAATAAGCGAATGACCGGCAAATCTATTCGTTGATCCATTCAGCAGAGCGTTGTGATAACTTCGCTCTGCTTTTCGTTTTTTTTGTATATTATTCATAAATGAAAAATAATATTTTTGTAATGAACGATAATTGATTTTTTGTGAATGAAATGCTATCATTTCATTGTAAAGGTATCAAACTGATGCCGACGAAAAAGAGAATAAAAAGGAAGGAAAAGCATGAAAAAGAAAACAAAGATAATCCTCGTCATTGCACTTTGTCTGTGCATGATCAGCATGATCGGAGCCTCCGCTTTCCAAAGCTCCTGCGGAGCCGTCACGGTCAAGGATCTCAATGTCGTCCTGGCTAACGGGAAGTCCGTCAACGCACAAATCTATATCCCGAAGGGCGCCTCGGAGGAGAACAAGGTCCCCTTGGTTGTTCTCTCCCATGGCAGCTATAACAATCTGGATCATCAGGACCTGAACATGATCGAACTTTCCCGCCGCGGCTTCGTCGTGATCTCGCTTGATGAATACAACCACGGTTCATCCGACAATGAAGTTGCGGATGCAAGCATTTTCTCCAGCCAGGCGATGAGACAGATCATCGATTATGCCTGCGCTTCCTACACCTTCATCGATACGGATAGAATCGGCGTCGGCGGACACTCCATGGGCGGCATCATTTCCAACGCCACAGTGCAGTATTACTTCGCCCAGGAAGCCCTCGGCCTCGGAGAAAACAAGGTGTCCGCGGTTCTCGATATGGGTTATGAGCCGGCTTACGAGGCGTATACGTTTGAAGGTGTCGAGACGCCTGTGGAGCTGGCGATCGACTGGGGCGTGATCTGCGCGAAATATGATGAATGGTTTTTCAAGGATGAAAACGGGGATCCCCGCGGCTATCTCGAAAACCCCAATGCGATCACGTTCATCAATCAGCTTGACGGCGTCGATATAAGCGGCTCGGTTGAAAACCACAAAATCTATACGGGAACTATCAACGGAGAAGAGTATATCCGTGTTATCAACCAGAATGTGGAGATCCACCCGCTCAACCACTTCTCAAAGAACAGCTGCCGTGATGTGATCAATTTCTTCTATGCAGCCTTCGGCGTTCCTTCCGGTTACAGCGAGATCCCTGCTACGGATCAGATCTGGCAGTGGAAAGAATTCTTCAATCTTGTCGGTCTTGTCGGCATCCTGCTTTTCCTCTTCCCCTTTGCCTCCATGCTGATCCACGGAACGTCCTTCTTCGGCGAACTGCTGCACAAGGAGCCCGCCCCGGCGCCCGCGCTCTCTGATGGCAAAAAGAAAGCAAAATACTGGATCGTTTACGCGATCAACACGATCCTTCCCGCGCTGCTGGTTGTTCCGGTCATGTACAAATGGGTCGGTCGAAAGATCGGCGTACCGTACACCTTCAACAAATGGTTTGGAGAGCCGAACACCAACGAACTTGCCGTCTGGACTGCGATTGTCGGAGTTGCTCTTTTCCTGGTTTTTGTCATTGCCAACCGTATCGGAAATAAAGAAAAGGGAATCCCTGACTGCTGGGGCGTCAAGGCAAGCGTGCGCGTCGTCTGGAAGAGCTTTCTTCTCGCGCTCACGACTGTCGGCGCAGCCTATGTGATCCTTTTCTTTGCCGATCTTGTCTTTAATGTAGACTTCCGTATTTGGGTCATCGACATGCGTGTGTTCAACGTCCAGAAGATCCTCTACGGGATTGCTTACTGGCCTGCGTTCGCGGTGTTCTACCTTGTCAACTCCATGCTGGTGAGCGGCGGTAACCGGGTGGAAGGCCGTCCGGAATGGAAGACGATCCTTCTCAGCTGCCTGAGCAATATTCTGGGCATCGGCGCGATCATTTTCATTCAGTACAGCACACTGATCAACACAGGCGTGTTTACTTTCAACTCCATGCGCGTGGTCAATCTTTTCCCGCTCATCTTCCTTATCCCGATCGGAACCATCATCACCCGCCGTTTTTACAAAGAGACCGGAAACATTTATGCGGGCTCCTTTGCGATTTCCATGCTCTATACTATGATGACGGTTGCAAACACCATGCACCTCGCCACCGTACTCGGCTGAAACGAAAAACCGAACGACACTTTTCACTCTCTCTTTCTCATACAGCGCAAAAACGAAGGAGCCCGCAGCAATGCGGGCTCCTTTGTTCGCGCATGGAAAAGGAGAGACGGACGCCGTCTCTCCTTCAGACCGGTCGGTTTTACAGGAAGCTCGAGATGCCGTAGCTGTTGACGAGCGCGTCGAGCTTGACGCCCTCCCGGCACAGCGGGCACTGCGTGGCGGGCACAGAGCGGTAGTCGCCCAGGATCTTCGCGTGGAACAGGGTCGTGACGGGAAAGTCGCCGCAGGTGTCCAGGCACGAGAAGATGCTGCAGATCCCCACGGGGATGCCGCCGTAATAGCGCAGCGCCGCGAGCGCCTCGCGCACAGCGCCGCCGGTCGTCACCGAGGCGGCGAGGATCAGGATGTGGCGGTTGCGGATCAGATGCGCGATATTCTCGCGGAAGATCTGCAGGTTGCCGGTGGTGATCTCGGGCGTCACGACGTAGAGCGTGTTGTGCTCGTTCTCGTTGGTGATGCCCTGCTCGATCAGTTCGTCGGCCAGGCAGGCGCCCAGCACCTCGGTCCCGTCGAGACACAGGATCGTGTCCACGACCTCGGAGGTACGGAACTTGACCGCCAGCTCCCGCGCGGCCTGCCGCGCCTCGGCGAGACGGTGCTTGGTATAGGTCATGTCGATGAAGTAATTGATGTGGCTGTGGCTGGTGGCGAAATGTCCCTTCGCGATGCGAAGGGGGATCTCGCTGTAATCGCTGCGGAAATGGACGGTCGGGATCACCATGTTTGCTCGCGCTCCTTTCTGCATTTCAGGGTTTGGATCGATTCGGACGGTTCTTGATTCGATCATATCACGGCGCGCCGCGCCGGACAAGGGTAAAATTGCCGCAAATGAAAAAAGCTTCTGCGGAAAAAGAGACCCGCAGGGACGGACGAGCTCCCTGCGGGGTCGTTTTTGCTTATGACCGCCCCGTGCGCCTGAGCTCGCCGTCCTTGTTCCACAAATAGCTCATGCGCACCTCCGTGCCCTCGCGGATGCGGCGGAAGTTTTCGGCATGCTTGAAGAAGATCGGCACGGCCGGGACCAGCAGCACGAGCGCGGCGGGCCAGGACCGCTCGAACCAGTAGTGCAGCGCGGGGAAGAGCAGCGACATCGTCGGCGCGACGAAGCAGATGTAGTTCGTCGCAAAGGCGATCAGGATCGCCAGCGCCAGCAGAAGCAGAAAGGCGCGCCAGTCCCAGGACAGGATCACGCCGCCGAGCGAGGCCAGGCCCTTGCCCCCGCAGAAGCGCAGCGCGGCGGGGAACATGTGCCCGAGGATGCAGGCCACGCCGCCGATCTGCTCGGCGACGGGGAGGACGGGAAAGAGCGTCCGGCAGAGCCGGCAGGCGAGAAAGGCCTTGAGGATGTCGAGGATCGCCGTCGCGAAAAAGGCCGTCTTCCCCGCGAGGATGAAGGCGTTGGAAGCCCCCGCGTTGCCCGAACCGTCCACGCGCGGGTCATAGCCCTTGAGCCTGGCGAACAGAAAAGCGGGATTGATGTTTCCGAGCAGGTATCCGATGACGCAGCATCCGAGCACGGCTTCCGGCATGGCGGCGGCCTCCTTTCTTTGCTTTCTCTTCAAATATTTTAACATTCACGGCGGCGAAAGTAAACATCTTTTCTGCCGCGGGCGCGCGGCCCTTGTGTAATCGCCCGTTTTCCTATATACTTTCAACAGAAACACGCAAAGGAGGACCCGAAATGAAAAGCGCCCTGCTGGTCATTGATATGCAAAACGGCTTTCTTTCGCCGCGCTCGCCGCTGTTCATCGCCGGCGCGCCGGCCACCGTGCCTGCCTGCGCGCGCGTGATCGAGCGCTGCCGGGACAGCGGCGTCCTCGTCGTCTTTGTCACGCGCGCCTACGCCGCCGACGGCAGCGACGTGGAAAAGCCCCGCCGCGCGGCCTTCCTCGCGGGCGGACGGCCGCTCTCTCCCGGCTGCGATGAGGAGATCTCCGCCGCCATGCCGAAGGAATTCGGCGCCTCGGAGAAGGACATGCACATCGTCAAGCCGCGCTACTCGGCCTTTTTCAACACCGGACTCGACACGCGGCTCAAAGAGCTTGGCGTCGGGCATGTGATCCTTGCGGGCACGACCACGCCCAACTGCATCCGCACGAGCTGCTACGACGCGATCTCGCTGGATTACGACGTCACGGTGCTGAGCGACTGCACCTCTTCCGTGAACGAGGAGATCCAGCGGAGCAACCTCGCCGACATGGAACGCGCCGGCGCGCGGATCATGGCTTCGGCCGAGCTTGTTTTGGATTGAAAAACGCTCTCTTCGGCATTGTGCGCAGTTTGGCGCATACGTTCTTGAGCAGTTTATCCTCTTGCTTATTTCCCCTTGCTATGATAAACTAAATGATGGATGATAACGCTTTCCGGACGGGTCGTCCGAAAGAACATTTCCATGCGCCCAACGCGGCGCGGCGGAGGAAGACATGAAGAAAAAGAAGAAAAAAGCATCCTTCCTGAAAAAGATCCGCAGGGATGACTGGGTCGCTGTTTTATGCGCCCTTTTCATCTCCGCTGTTGCGATCTTCAGCGCGGCTTCCGGCGCCGCGGGCAGACAGGCCGGCGTCGCCGACAGCGATGTGCCTGCCGGCGCGTTGACGCTCACGGGCACCGGTGCGGGCCGCAACGGCGATATCGTCGTGCAGATCGCCGCGACGAGCGACCGCATCTATCAGATCAAGATCATCGAGGATCACGAGACCGAGGGCATCGGCTCGCGTGCCATCCTTTCGATGCCCAAAACCATCTACGATGCGCAGAGCCTGAAGGTCGACGCAGTTTCCGGCGCGACGCTCTCCTCCGACGGCATCAAGGCCGCCGTCTTCGACGCGCTCAAGAGCGGCGGGCTCGATCCCGGCGTGTTCGGCGGCTCCATCGTGAAGGTCGAGCAGATCGCCGCCAAGATCGAACCGAGCTCCGACATCACCGTCAGTCACGCCGCCGACTGGAAAGAAAAATACCCCGAGATCTACGCGAGCTGGGAGATGACCAAGGAGAGCGACCAGATCGACGATTACCTTGCGATCAATCCGATGCTCCGCACGCTCTACTTCGATTACGGCTTCTCCAAGGACTACGGCAGCGCACGCGGCCACTATTACGACGTGCAGGATATCGAGCATACCGCCCGCCCGCACAAGAACGCCAACTGCTGGACCTGCAAGACCCCGGACTTCACCGCCATGGTCCTTCGGGACGGTGATGCAGCCTACAAGTACGACTGGGTCGACGTACAGGGCCAGATCGTTGAAGGCATCAGCTGCTTCAACTGCCACGCGAACGAGCCCGGCAAGATCACCATAACGCATACCTACTGGATCGACGCGGTGGGCGAAGACTTCGAGAAGATCGACGCAGCCAACCTCGCCTGCGGCCAGTGCCACAACGAATACTACTTCGCGCCGGGGACCGGGGTCGTCACGATCGCCCACAACTCGATCGAGTCCATGCATCCGACGAAGATGCTGGAATACTTCAACGATCCGGCGAACTTCTCCAACGGCGAGGCCTTTGCCGACTGGACCAACCCGCGCACCGGCGTGAGACAGATCAAGGTGCAGCATCCCGAGTTCGAAACCTATCTCGGCGAGGGCAGCCAGCACCGCGCAACCTACACCTGCGCCGACTGCCATATGCCGACCGAGACCAAGGACAACGGCATGAGCTACCGCAGCCATAACCTGATCAGCCCGCTGGACAATCCCGCGCTGATTGAGAACGAGTGCTCCAAGTGCCACGTCGACCTCGTCGCCGAGGTCCGGGAGAACCAGGAGAAGGTCAAGTCCCGGACCCGCGCCATCGGCTATGAGCTGGAGTACCTCACCGAGCTGCTGGCCGCCGCGGTGGAGAAGGGCGACATGCCCGAGAAGACGCTCAACGAGGTTCGCGCTCTCGCGCGCGACGCCCAGTTCTATTGGGACTTCGTCTTTGTCGAGAACTCCGAGGGCGCCCACAACCCGAAGCTGACCGAGTTCTGCCTTGACAAGGCCGAGGAGCTGACCAACCAGGCGATCAACCTGATGCGAGGCGCACAGTGAGCGCAGAACTATAAAAGCCATTTATGCCGCCCGCCCGGGAGGGCGGGCGGCTTCGTACAGAAAAGAGAGCATGAAAAGAGTTTTTCAGATCCTGCGCTCCATGCGCTTTGCCAATATCCTGCTTGCCGCGGTGGCGCTCTGCTGCGGCCTCAGTTCGCTGCTGCCGCAGGGACGCGAGCTGCCCTATTACGCGCAGAATTATCCCCGCGCCTATCTGTTTATCTACCGCACGCATCTCTATGACATTTTCAAAAGCTGGTATTTCATCCTGATCGTGGGGCTGCTGTGCCTGAGCATGCTCGTGTGCACTGCCTCGATGCTGCGCCGCGCGCTCAAAGCCTCCCGCGGGGAGATCGAGCGCGCCGCCGCGCTTCCGAACGCCGAGGAATTCGACGCCGCGGGCCTTGAAAAGCTGCGGCTGTATATGGCGTCCATCCGCTGCAAAGAGGAAAAGATCGGCGAGAGCTATGTGTTCCGCAAAAACGGCTTCGGCCGCTGGGGCACCTTTTTGATCCACCTGTCCATCCTGCTGACGGTGATCTTCGGCGCGATGGCGCTTTATCTGCCCAAGGTGCAGGATCTGCCCTGCCGTCCCGGCGAGTCGATCAAGCTTGACGACGGCGCCGAGATCTTTGTCGATTCGTTTTCCATGCTCAACGAGCAGGGCCAGCTCGACTATGCCAGCGTGATCCGCATCCGCCTGCCCGACGGCCGCATCGCCGGACCGCAGGAGATCCGCGTGAACTACCCGATGACCTTCGGCCCCTGCAAGGTCTTTCAATGGACCTACGGCGCGGAAGGGCTCGTCTCCGCACAGAGCCTCTCCGGCGGCGCGGAGGAGAGATTCAAGCTCGAAAAGGGAGATATCCTTTCGATCGACGAGAAAAACTACTGGGAATACTTCGGCGTCTACGAGGCCACGCCCGAGAACGAGGCCGACGAGGCGTACGTTTTCTATCAGATCCGGGCCGTAAGGGACGGCGTGTATGAAAACGCCCGGGAGATCCGTCCCGGCGAGAGCCTGGAGCTGGGGGGATACGTCTTTTCCTTCTTTGATCCCTACTATCCCGGCCTGCGCATCAAGACCATGCCCGTGCGCGCGGCCAATTCCCTGCTGGAGGCATCCTTCGTGCTGATGCTCGTCGGGCTCTTTATCTGCTTTTATCTGCAGCCCGTCCTCGTCAAGGCGGACGAAAAGGGCTATACGGTCGCGGGACCGCGCAGCGAAAAAATGCGTATGGAGCTGCGCGGACGGCTCGCACGGGAGAAGGAGGAGCGGACATGACGACCTTGTTTTATGTTTCGCTGGGCCTGTACGGCGCGGCGCTGCTCTGCCAGCTCGCGGGCGTCCTTGTCAAGAAGGAGGGCGTGAAGAAGCTCGCCTGGGGCGTCTTTGTACTGGCGCTGCTGGCGCATCTGGGCTATTTCGTCTGGCGCGGGCTCGTCGCCCAGCGCCTGCCGCTCTCGTCGCAGTTTGAGTTTTCCTGCGGCTTTGCCCTGGGCGTTTCGCTCGTGCTGCTCGTTGCGCGCACACGCGTCAACGCCGACTGGATCGCCGCCGCGGGCATGGCGGCCGTCACGCTGCTGATGGTCTACGCCTCCCGTCAGAAGATGGAGATCAATGAACTGATGCCCGCGCTGCGCAGCTTTTGGTTCAACTTCCATATCGGCGCCGCCGTGTTCTCCTACGCCGCCTTTCTGGTGGCGGGCTGCGTCGGCCTGCGCTACGTGCTGCAGCACCGCAAAGGAGAAAGCCCGGACAGCGATCGGATGAAGCGGCTCGAATACATGAGCTATCGTCTGGTCGTGCTCGGCTTCCTGCTGCTCACGGCGGTGATCGTCATCGGCGCGATCTGGGCCGAGGCCGCCTGGTCAGCCTACTGGACCTGGGATCCCAAGGAGGTCTGGGCGCTGATCACCTGGATCATCTACGCGGTCTATCTGCATATCCGCCTCAGACGCAGCTGCAGCGGCTTGTTCCTGAGCTGGTACGTGATCCTCGCGATCCCGGCCTTCCTCTTCACCTTTGCGGGCGTCAACAAGCTGATCCCCGGCCTGCACTCCTACGCGTGAAAAAAGGGGTTTATTTCCGGAAAAACTGTGCTATTATCTTAACGGCACATCGAACTCCCCGCAACCGGGGGAGAAGGAGCATGAAGCATGAGCGATTTTGAAACAAAGATATACGAGGCCGTGCGTGAGGCCGTCAAGGCCGTGTGGGAGATCGAGCCGGAGGAGGGTCTTTACGTCGTCGAGACGCCGCAGAACCCCGATTTCGGCGACTATTCCACAAACGTCGCGATGAAGCTTTCCCGCGCGCTGCGCCGCAATCCCATGGAGATCGCCGCGCCGCTCGCGGACAAGCTGGCGGAGCTTCTGGACGAGGCCGAATTCGTCACGGTCGCGCGCCCGGGCTTCATCAACTTCAAGCTGAAGGCCGACGCGCTCTCGAGCCTGATCGACAAGGTCATCGACCTGGGCGAGAACTACGGCAAAAACGACAGCGGCAAGGGCAAACGCGTGCTCGTCGAGTGGGTCTCCGCCAACCCGACGGGGCAGCTGCACTGCGGCCACGCCCGCAACGCCGCCTGGGGCGACTGCATCTGCCGCCTGATGGAGGCCAGCGGCTACGAGGTCCTGCGCGAATACTACGTCAACGACGCCGGCAACCAGATCGTGATGCTCGGCCGTTCGCTGACCGCCCGGTATTTCGAGCATTTCGGCCGCGCCGACGACTATCCCATGCCCGAGGACGGCTATCACGCCGAGGACATCCGCGCCATCGCCGAGGAGATCGCGGCGCAGGACGGCGACAAGTGGCTCGAGGCGGACGAGAAGGAGCGCATGGAGCATTTCATGCGCGTCGGCAAGGAGACGGAGCTGAAAAAGATCGAGGAGGATCTGCTGTATTACGGCGTGAAGTTCGATTCCTGGATGCACGAGACCTTCTTTTATGAGAACGACCGTGAACGCATCCGCGCCTGCCTCGACCGTATGGCGGAAAAAGGCCTTCTGTACGAGAAGGACGGCGCGCTCTGGTTCCGTTCCAGCGATTACGGCGACGACAAGGACCGCGTCCTGCGCAAGAGCGACGGTACGCTCTCCTATCTCACGCCGGACATCGCCAACCACGTCTACAAGGTCGAGCGCGGCTATCCGCAGCTCGTCGACCTCTGGGGCGCCGATCACCACTCCTACATCACGCGCATGCAGGCCGCGCTGACGGCTCTGGGCTATCCGAAGGACACGCTCGCGGTCGATCTCATCCAGATGGTTCGCTTGATGAAGGACGGCACGGAGGTCAAGATGTCCAAGCGCACCGGCAACGCGCTGAGCCTGCGCGAGCTGTGCGAGGACATCGGCGTGGACGCCGCGCGCTGGTTTTTCGTGGCCAAGGACGTGGCCACGCACATGGACCTCGATCTCCGTCTGGCCAGCAGCCGCGACAGCGACAACCCGGTCTACTACGCCCAGTACGCGCATTCGCGCATGAACTCGATCCTGACGAACCCCAAGATCGCCAAATTCGAGCGGACCGGCCGCTACGACCGTCTGACGGACGAGCGCGAGCTGCTGCTGCTCAAGAAGATCGGCGAATTCCCAGCAGAGGTCGCCGCCGACGCGGCGCTGCGCAAGCCCAACAAACTGACGGACTATATCATCTCTCTGGTCAAGGTCTTTCACGCCTATTACAACGCCGTCAAGGTCAACAACCCCGACGACCCGGAGCTGACCAATCAGCGTCTGGGCCTCGTGACGGCGACGATGATCACGCTGCGCAACGCGCTCGGGCTCATCGGCGTCTCCGCCCCGGAAAGCATGTAAAGACGGGGACGGACATCCCCAAAAGCTCAATGCAGGAGTAGAAAACACATATGAACGGGATCTGTGTCAAAAGCGAGATCGCACCGCTGAAAAAAGTCCTGCTGCACCGCCCTGGAGAAGAGCTGCTGAAGCTGACGCCGAAGCGCCTTGCGGAGCTGCTCTTCGACGACATCCCCTTCCTGCGCGTCGCCCAGCGGGAGCACGACGCCTTCGCCGACATCCTGCGCCGAAACGGCGTGGAGGTCGTCTATCTCGAGGATCTGATGGCCGAGGTGCTCGCCCGGCATCCCGAGCTTGTCCGCCCCTTCCTCTACCAATGGCTGACGGAGGGCAACATCCGCACCGGCAAATGGCAGGACAAGCTCTGCGACTATCTGCTGGAGAATTACAGCGGCAAGGCGCTGGTGAAAAAGACGATGGAGGGCATCACGCTCAAGGAGATGGGCGGGGCCTCGGCCTATTCGCTGCAGGACCGCATCGCCCCGGCGGACGATCTGATCGTCGACCCGATGCCCAACCTCTATTTTGCGCGCGACCCCTTCGCCTCGGTCGGCACGGGCATCTTCCTCAACCGCATGCGCTTCCCGACGCGTCGGCGAGAGACGATCTACGCGGAGTATATCTTCAACTACCATCCGGACTTCTGCGGGGTCAGACGTTATTACAACCGCGACGATCACGCCAGCATCGAGGGCGGCGACGTGCTCAACCTCACGGCGGACACGATCGCCATCGGCATTTCCGAGCGCAGCTCTCCCGACGCCATCGAGAGCGTGGCCAGAAGGCTGTTCACGGACGAGAACGCCACGGTGCGCACCGTGCTGGCCTTCGACATCCCGTCGAGCCGCGCCTTCATGCACCTCGACACGGTCTTCACGCAGATCGACACGGGCAAGTATATCGTGCATCCGGCCATCATCGGCCCGCTGACGGTCTATGAGATCACGCCCGGGAAGAAGGACCCCGCCGATCTGCACATCGAACAGATCGACGCGCCGCTCGAGCAGATCCTGGAGAAGTACACACACACCGAGCGCGTGAAGCTGATCCACTGCGGCGGCGACGACATGATCGCCGCGGCCCGCGAGCAGTGGAACGACGGCTCGAACACGCTGGCGATCGCGCCCGGCCGGGTCGTCGTCTACGAGCGGAACGACGTGACGAACCCGATCCTGCGCGACAACGGCATCGAGATCCTGGAGATGCCGTCGGCCGAACTCTCCCGCGGCCGCGGCGGCCCGCGCTGCATGTCCATGCCGCTGATCCGGGCGGAATAAAACAAGCAACTCTTTGATAACAATAAATGCTGGAGGAAAAACAAGCATGGGACTGAACATCAGAGGCAGAAGCTTTCTCACCCTGTTGGACTACACGCCCGAGGAGATCAACTATCTGCTCGATCTCGCGGCGGAGTTCAAGCGCATGAAGTACAACGGCGTGCAGCACAAATGGCTGGCGGACAAGCAGATCGTCCTGCTCTTCGAGAAGACCTCGACCCGCACCCGCTGCTCCTTTGAGGTCGCGGCGCGCGACCTGGGCATGGGCGTCACCTTCCTGGACCCCGGCTCCTCTCAGATGGGCAAGAAGGAGTCCATCGCCGACACCGCGAAGGTGCTCGGACGGATGTACGACGGCATCGAGTACCGCGGCTTCAAGCAGTCCACGGTCGAGGATCTGGCAAAGTATTCCGGCGTGCCGGTGTGGAACGGCCTGACCGACGATTTCCACCCCACGCAGATGCTCGCGGACATCCTCACTGCGCGCGAGGAGTTCGGCGATCTCAAGGGCCGGAAGCTGACCTTCTTCGGCGACGCGCGCAACAACGTCGCGAACTCGCTGATGGTCGTCTGCGCCAAGCTGGGCCTGCACTACTGCGCCTGCGGCCCGAAGGAGCTGATGCCCGCCGAATGGCTGATCGAGAAGTGCCACGAGATCGCCGGCGAGACCGGCGCGATCCTGGAGTTCACCGACGATCCGGCCCAGGGCGCGAAGGACTGCGACATCCTCTATACCGACATCTGGCTGTCGATGGGCGAGCCGGCCGAGCTGTGGGAGCAGCGCATCCGGCTGCTGCTGCCCTATCAGATCAACGGCGCGCTGATGGAAAAGGCCAAGCCCACTGCCATCTTCATGCATTGTCTGCCCGCCTTCCACGACCGCGAGACCACCGTGGGCGAGGAGATCTATCAGAAGTTCGGACTCCCGGCCATGGAGGTCACCGACGAGGTCTTCCTCGGCAGCCACGCGCGGCAGTTCCGCGAGGCCGAGAACCGCATGCACACGATCAAGGCCGTCGTCTACGCGACGCTCAAGTGAGGATCCGGTCGCGTCAAGGGGCCGTTGCAAAATAGCTTTCCCCGTGTCATCCTGAGGAACGAAGTGACGAAGGATCTTTCTTTTGAAGGTTTTTTACGAACTTTTTTAAGAAAGATCCTTCGCTGCGCTTAAGGATGACAGGCTGTTTTGCAACGGCCCCCTCTTTTTTTGCGGGGGCGGGCTTAAAAGGCTTCCGCCCCCAGTTTTTGCCGCTTGAACGCTCGGGAAAAGTGTTGTATCATGCGAATATGGAAACGACGGTGACAAAAAAACGCGGCCTCGCCGCCATA
This sequence comes from Oscillospiraceae bacterium, assembly GCA_017447645.1. GTDB lineage: Bacteria > Bacillota > Clostridia > Oscillospirales > Oscillospiraceae > Limivicinus. The sequence goes on along the minus strand of JAFSNA010000059.1, from coordinate 5,774 downwards.
TGGGCGCTCTGCCCGAAAAGGCATGTCCTGCTGCTCGTCTCGGCGGGGCTGATCGCGTTGCACCTGCTCACAAGAGGGGACCGCGCGCTGATGGTCTTTCTCTCCGAAAGGCTCGTGCGGCCGCTGCACCGCGCGCTCGGCACGCTCAACGCCCATGTGCCTTTTTCGATGGCGGAGCTGCTGCTCGCGCTCTTCACCCTCGCAGTGCTGGGGTACATAGGCGTCCAGATCGTCGGCTTGCTCCGAAAAGGGGAGAGACTGAAGCGGCTCTGGCGCACGCTCGTGACGCTGGCCGCGGCGGGGCTTTCGGTCTACGCGCTGTTTTGCCTGCTCTGGGGCGTGTACTACTATGCGGATGATTTCGCGGAAAAGAGCGGCTTTGAAAACGACGCGATCAGCGTCGAAGAGCTCACAAGCGTCACGCGCTTTTTCGCGGAAAAGGCCAACGAATACGCCGATAAAGTCCCGCGGGATGAAAACGGCCTGTGCGCCTCGGACAGGGAGGAGATCCTGCGCCGTTCGCCGGAGGTTTTTGCCGAAACGGAGAAAAAATATCCCTGCCTCGAAGGGCCGCCGCTTGCCGCAAAGGGTATCCTTTGCTCGCGCATGATGAGCTATCTCGACTTTTCCGGCTTTTTCTTCCCCTTCACGGCTGAAGCCAACGTGAACACGGACATGCCCGTGTGCGATCTCGCGGCCACGGTCGCGCATGAGCTGTCGCATCAGAGGGGCGTGGCCAAGGAACAGGAGGCCAACTTCACGGCTGTGCTGGCCTGTCTCGACTGCGGCGATCCGGACTACTGCTACAGCGCCTGCCTGATGGCTTTCACGCACCTGAGCAACGCGCTCTACCAAGCAGACCGCGCCGCCTGGGAGGAGATCCGCGGGAGCCTCAGCGAGGACGTGCTACGTGATCTGCGAGAGAGGCAACGCTACTGGAGCGGTTTCGACACGCCGGTGCAGACGGTCTCAAACACGGTATACGAGGGCTTCCTGCACAGCTACGATCAGACGCTGGGTCTGAAAAGCTACGGCGCCTGCGTGGATCTGCTGGTGAATTATTATTACAGGGAATCCGTCAAATAAAAAAAGGGACTGTTCCAGTCCCTTTATTTTTTTTGATCTGCGGGGATCAAAGCCCCTGCTCCGCGCGGCGTATCGCACGCTTGTGTGCAAAGCGGTAGTAATACACGAGGATGATCACGCTGCACACGATCCAGCCAGAGGGATAGCCCAGCGAGATCGGCACGATGCCGCCGCCGAGCCGGTAGGCGGTGAAGAGATAGAGCTGGCGGAAAAAGACGAAGGAGAAGAGCATGATGATCATCGTGGCCTTCGTGTCGCCCACGCCGCGCAGCGCGCCGGAATAGATCTGGTTGATCGTGCACAGCAGATAGAACGGGGAGATGAGCCGCAGGAAAAGCGTGCCGAACGCCACGACCTCCGGCTCCTGGTTGAACAGCCGCACGAGCGTCGGGGCAAAGACCATCATCGGCGTGAGGATCACGATCATGATGACCGTGCCGATGCCCAGCGCGATCAGCGGGCCGCGCCGCGCGCGATCCAGCTTTCCGGCGCCGTAGTTCTGACCCACGAAGGTGGTCACGGCCATGGAAAAGCCCATAAGGGGCAGCATCGCAAAGGCGTCCAGCTTGTTGTAGGCCGCCCAGCCCGCCATGCAGGCGCTCTCAAAGCGGTTGATGTAGGACTGGACAAAGACGTTCGACACGGCTGTGATGCCCATCTGCAGCGAGGAGGGGATGCCGATCGAGCAGATGCGCTTGAGGATCAGAGGGTCGAAGCGGATCGCTCGCGGATCGATCCGGTAGTCCTCGCGCGAGGCGATCAGCATCCTCATCACGAGCAGCGCCGAGAGCAGCTGCGACACGACCGTGGCGATCGCCGCGCCGGCAATGCCCCAGGCGAAGACCTTGACGAAGAGCAGATCGAGGATCGTGTTCGTCGTGGCGGAAAAGATCAGAAAATACAGCGGATGCGTCGAATCGCCCACGGCGCGCAGGATGCCCGCGCCGATGTTGTACAGCAGCATCCCGGAGATGCCCCAGAAATAGATCCGCAGGTAGGTCGAGGCCGCGCCGACGACGTCGTCGGGCGTGGCCATCAGGCGCAGCATGAACGGCGTCATGAGAACGCCCATCGCCGTGAGCACGACGCACATGCACATCGTCAGCGCGATCGTGGTCTGTACCGCGCTGCGCAGCTTCTCACGGTCCTTCGCGCCGTAATACTGCGAGATCACGACGCCCGCGCCGGAGGCGAGCCCCACAAAGATACCGATGAGCGTGTTGATGATCGGACCCGTGCAGCCCACGGCGGCCAGCGCCTGGCGGCTGACGTAATTGCCCACGATGATCGAGTCGACCGTGTTGTAAAGCTGCTGGAAGATGTTGCCGATCATCAGCGGCAGGGCAAAGGTGATGAGCAGGCGCGCGATGCCGCCCTCGGTCATGTCCGTGTCTTTTTTCTGCATGACGGCCATATGCGCATCCTCCTCTCCGTCGTCATTCCAGCACAGTATAGCACCGCGCGCCAAAAGGGGCAATAAAAAACAGAGCAGAGGAACTGCTCTGTTGACGGAAAAGCGTGTTTTATTCCCCGGAGGCGACGCTGCGGGCGATATAGTCCTCGACCTCGCCCATCTCGATGCCCAGGGCGACGGACAGCTCGCCGTGCAGGATGTCCTTGGCGCGCTTCATCGTGGCCTCGGCGCGGCTGCTTTTGGTCTTGCGGTCGGCCATGCGGAAGCGGAGGCCCTTGATCACGGAGACAAGCGCCTCGCAGGAATGGAGCTTGAAGAGCTCCTTGTAAAAAGCGTCGACATGGTTGAAGCGCGTATCGCTGCAGATCGCGGGCTCGATGCCCGGGATCGTGGCGATGAAGGCCTCGGCCTCCTCTTTGGTCATGACCGGACGCATATACGCCGCGGAATCGACCGGCGTGAAATACGTCCCGCTTCCGACCAGGGGCTTGAGGTGATAATAGACCTTGCCGCCCTTGTCCTCCATCGGCAGCGCGCCGATCTCGGAGACGGTGCAGACGCCGTTTTCCCCGTATATGATTTTTTCGCCGACGGAAAACATCGTGCATGATCCCCCACTTTATTACTTACAGTATAATCATACACTAAGTTTTTAAAAATTTCCAATGTTTTTTTCGCAAAATCGGGCTATTTTTCAAAGTTTTTTCTCTGAAATCGCTAGATTTTTCAATTATTTTAACCGTTGTCATCCTCCCGGCGGTCTGATATAATAAAACTGCATCATTTCCAGACGCCATTCCCGCCTGTAAACGAGGGGCGGAGAGCGGGCGTGAAGACGCGGGAGAGAGATAAGTGAAGCTGTATTGCCGGGGTCATGAATACCGATACGCGGTCGAGCAGATGCTGCTGACGCTCTTTCCGGACGAGCGGCCGGAGTATCCGGCGCTCAGAACGGAGGGAGAGCGCATGGAAATCACGCTGCACCGCGCGGCGAAGTTCACCACGGCGAGCTGTCTGCTCTGCCGCGGCGGGAGCTTCCGCGGCCGGGCCCGCGCGGACAACCGCACGCTGACGGACGCGCTCACGGCCGAGCGGGTCGAGCAGCGGCTCGTCAAAAACGCGATGTACCGCGCCGCGCTCGCCGCGGGGCATGAAAAGCCCGCCTGGGGCGCGCTGACCGGCGTACGGCCGGGCAAGCTGCTCACGCCGCTGCTCAAAAGTGGTCTCGGCGAGGACGAGGCGCTGCGCCGCTTCATCACGGCGTACGACGTATCGCCGCGCCGCGCCGCGCTTTGCCTGGACGCCGCGCGCCATACGCTCGCGGCCGAGAGCTCGCTGGGCGAGAAGGACGTCTGCCTTTACCTCGGCATACCCTTCTGCCCGACGCGCTGCGCCTACTGCAGCTTCGTCAGCCAGTCGGTGGAAAAAAGCATGAAGCTGATCCCGCCCTTCCTCGACGCGCTGGAGAAGGAGATCAAGGCGACGGGCGAGCGGGCGGGAGAGCTCGGCCTGCGGCCTGTGTCGCTCTATTTCGGCGGCGGAACGCCCACGACGCTCTCCGCGCCGCAGCTCGACCGCGTCTGCGCCGTGCTGGAGAAGAGCTTCGATCTCTCCGCGCTGCGCGAGTTCACGGTCGAGGCCGGGCGGCCCGACACGATCACGGAGGAAAAGCTGCGCGTCCTGCGCGGCCACGGGGTCGACCGCGTGAGCGTCAATCCGCAGACGATGTCGGACGCCGTGCTCGAGGCCATCGGCCGGAGGCACACGGCGGCGGACATCCTCCGGGCGCTGGAGACGGTGCGCAGGGTCGGCGGCTTCGCGGTGAACATGGACCTGATCGCCGGGCTCCCCCGCGACGACGAGGAGGGCTTCCGCGCCACGCTTGAGCAGGTGCTCTCTCTCGCGCCGGAGAACGTCACCGTCCACACGCTGAGCCTGAAGAAGGGCTCCCGCATCCTCACCGAGGGCGCCGCGCTGCCCGGCGCGGACGAGGTGGGGCGCATGCTCGGCTTCGCGGAGGAGAAGCTGCGCGCGGCGGCCTACGAGCCCTATTATCTCTACCGGCAGAAGTTCATGTCCGGCGGCTTTGAAAACGTCGGCTGGACGCGCGCGGGCCACGTCAACCTGTACAACATCTGCATCATGGAGGAGCTGTGCAGCATCCTTGCGATGGGAGGCGGCGGCTCGACCAAGCTGATCCGCCGCGACGGCGGGCGCAACCTGCGCTTCATCGCGCCGAAGTATCCGCTCGAGTACATACAGGGCATCGACGGCGTGTGCGCCGAAAAAGACAAGATCACAGCTTTTTATAGAGGATTGGAGGAATAATCATGGCATACGACCTTGCGGAACTGAATTTTCGTACCGTGGCGGACCCCCGCGGCCTGATCGAGGAGGGCGACGCAAAATACCGCGCCAATGTGGAAACGGCGGCGGAGAAGATCACGGAAAACATCAAGCAAAGCCCCATCGTGCTGCTGTCCGGCCCCTCCGGCTCCGGCAAGACGACGACGGCCATGAAGGTTTCCGAGGCGCTGGAGCGCCGCGGCGTCCGCAGCCACTACGTCGGGATGGACGACTATTTCAACACCGTCACGCCCGAGACCACGCCCCGCACGCCGGAAGGGGACTACGACCTCGAAAGCCCGCTGTGCCTGGATATGGAGCTGCTCAACGACCATTTCACACGCCTCGCGCGCGGCGAGCGCATCCACATCCCGAAATACGAGTTCGCCCGCCAGATGCGAGCCTTTGAGCCCTCGAAGTCGCTGAAGCTGGGCAAGGACGAGATCGTGATCTTCGAGGGCATCCACGCCCTCAACGACATGATCACCTCCCGCCATCCGGAGGCCTTCAAGCTGTATATCTCCGCGCGCAGCGACGTGACCTTCGGCAAGAAGATCGTTTTCAAGCGCACCTGGTTCCGTCTGGTGCGCCGTCTGGTGCGCGACTACAACTTCCGCGGCGCCTCCGCGCAGGTGACGATGAGCATGTGGGGCAACGTCCGCCGCGGCGAGATCACCTACATCTCGCCGTTCAAGGACAAGGCCGACTTCCAGTTCGACTCCTCGCTGTCCTACGAGCTTCCGGTGTTCAACCACACGGCCACGGCCCTGTTTCAGACCGTGCCGGAGGGCATCGAACGCTATGACGAGCTGCGGGCCGTCCTGCCCGCGCTGCAGCTCTTCGGCGACATCGACGAGAGCCTGGTCCCCCCCGACTCCCTGATTCGCGAATTCATCGGCGGCGGCAGCTACGAATATTGACCGCAGCG
>JAFSNA010000058.1 GCA_017447645.1 Oscillospiraceae bacterium | reverse complement strand
GCAGCGATGTTTGGATGAAAGCTCTCCGTCCCGTCGGGACGAAAGCCGCACTTTTCGTAAAAGCGGATGGCCCGCTTATTCTCCTTCAGCACCCACAGGCAGACCGTCGGATAGTCCCGCAGCCGCTTGAGCCCCGCGTCCATCAGACGGCGGGCGAGCCCCGTGCCGTAGCACTCGCTCAGCACATACAGCGCGAAGATCTCGCCGACCCCCGGGGCCTCCTCGCCGCGGTCGCCCCAGCAGACAAAGCCGAGCACGCGTTCGCCGTCCTTTGCTACGAAGGTATTCTCCGTCCAGCTGAAGGCCAGCTTCTCGCAGCGCTCCGGCGTGAGCTTGTCGAGATAGTCCGGGCTGACCATCCCCGCGTAGGCCTCGTGCCATGCGCTCCAATGCACGAAGGCCTTTCCGCGTATCTCCGCGTCGGTCTCCATCTTTTTGATCGTGATGCTCATGCGATCAGAGCTCCTTTTTCATATAGCGCGGCGCGTACTCCCGATAGCCGTGCTTGGGATAAAACGCGTAGGCCTCATACCACTGTTCGCGCGGCTCGCCCAAATGCACATGAGAGAGCGTGATGCCCCGACGGCGCATGGACTCCTCCGCCGTTTGCAGCAGCATCGACCCAACGCCTTGGCGCTTTTTCTCTGCCTTGACGTACAGCCGATGGACAAAAGCCTCGGCGCGGTCGGGGAGCTTGGAATAGCCGACGCAGCCGATCACGCGCTCGTCCCCGTCGAGGGCCAGCCAAAAGCCGTCGCCGCGTGCGAGGTAGTTTGACGGAATATCCAGCAGGTCCTCGTTGAGCCGCGGCCGCCGTCCGAGCGCATCCTTGGCCTGCAGGACCATAAAGATCATGTCATCCCTGTATTTCTCGTCATATTCGATGATCCGCATGGCTATTCTCCTCTATCGGTGGATATACAGCCTCGTCGGGTGGTCCTCGCCGTCGCCCTGCGCAAAGCAGAAGAATTCCCAGCCGCAGCGCTCGTAAAAGCCCGTGTGGTCCGTGACGAGATAGACCGGACTGACGCCGTGCGCGCGCAGATCCTCCACCGTGAGGTCCAGCAGCCGCCCCGCGACGCCGCGGCCGCGGTACGCCTCCTCGGTATAGACGGCGCAGACGTTGGGGAAGAGGTCCTTGCGGTCGTGAAAGTCGTTGTCGATCACGCCCATGCCGCCGACGATCTCCTCGCCGTCAAGGCAGAGATACCAGCCGTACTCGGTCTCGGCCGCGAGATAGGCGTCCATGCACTCGAGGTACGCCTCCTCCGGCACGCCCCATTTGCCGCTGAACCACGCCGCGGCATTTCCTTTCAGCTCCGGGCGTTCCCGGAGCGTGACGTATGCAAGCTCGCTCATTTTTTCTCCTCACCATGTCAGACTGCGCGCATCGAGCGGTTCTTCACCGGAGAGAATGCGCCGCAGCGCGTCGCGGCAGACGTCCATCGCGCCGGAAAGATACTCCTCCAGCAGCGCCTCGGTCATATAGTGCGTCGTGCCCTGTGGATCCTCGGTGAAATCGCCGCGCATCTCCTCCAGGAAATCCTTCAGCAGAAAGGGATACAGGCGGTTGATCGGCTCGCGCTCAAAGCCCGCGGGAAAAACGAGCTCGTCGCGCAGGCCCCGGCTCCGCACGATATACGCGTTGAGCAGATGATAGTCGTTGTGCAGCACCGCGACTTTTTCCCGCGTCATATGCCTTTCCGGGAAGCCGATCTTTTTCCAAAAGCGGCGGTAGCAGGCGTCCTCGACGAGGTGCATGTAATAGCCCAAATACAGCCCGTCGGTCTCGACGAGCGGGGCGAACTCGCGGCGGAAACGCTCAAAGTCGGAAAAGCGCACGCTCCGTCCGCCGAGCAGGGCGTCGGATTGATAATGCGTCAGGTTCCGATAGACGAGATCCTCGATCGCATCCGGCAGCACATTGCCGACGCGAAAGCGGTCTACGTCGCGCACGCCCAGGCCGATCAGCTCCTCGCCGATGAGATAGTGGATCGTTCTCTGCGCCACGTTCTCAGTCCTTTCGGTAAGCTTTCAGCACCGATGCAGCCACATCCGCCATGCCGTCGCGCACATGCGCGGGCGAGAGGATCTCCGCCTCCGTGCCGAACCCGAAGACCCAGGCGTAGAACTGCGGGCTGACGACGGCCTCGATCGAGACGGAAAAGTGCTCGTCGTCCTCGCGGATCAGCATCACATCGCGGCCAAAGCGGTCGATCACCGCGCCGGCGAGATGGTTGGAAAAACGCAGACGGACGGTCTCGGCCTCGCCGGCAAACATGCCGAAAACTTTCTTCGTATAGGCCGACATGTCCACCTTTTTGAAGGCCTCCCTGCCGTCGCGGAAGCTCTCGAGCGTGGAGATCTGCGTCATCTTGTCCACGCGATAGTGGCGGATCTGCTCGGTCTCGGCGTCGTAAGCGAGCATGTAATAGTTTTCGTCGTCCCACATCAGCGCGTAGGGACTCAGCTCGTAAAAGGCCCCGTCGCGGCGATAGCGCCGCTCTTTTTTTACCGTGTACTCGAAATACAGAAAGCGGATTTTTTTGTCCGCCGTGATGGCCGAGGAGATCTCGTCGACGTTGTAGTAGACGCTCTCGTTCATGCTCTTGACGCGGTTGCGCACATAGACCTGCCGCTGGAGCAGGACCGCATCGTGCACGCTCGCGAGGCTTTCGATCTTGCGGATCAGCGCGAGGGTCTTGCGCTGGGTGATAAATTTGGAGGACTGCACGCTGTCTACGAGCAGCTTGAGCTCCGGCAGTTCAAACTCCCGCGTGCCGACGTAATAGCCTACCGTCTTGCCGCGCGCCTGCACGATGTCCAGCCCGAATTCCCGCAGCGCTTCCAGATCGCCGTACAGGCTCTTGCGCTCGGCGAGGATGCCGTGCGCGGCGAGCATTTCCACCATCTGCGCGATGCCGACGGGGTGCGCCTCGTCGGAGTGCTGGGTGAGATACTGCATCAGATACAGCAGCTTGAGCTTCTGCTTTTGGGATCTTGCCATATTTCCCGCCTCGCTTTCTCTTGTTTCCCGGTCCATTATATCAAAATCACTGTCCTGTTAAAAGGACTTTGTTTTGTAACCGGCAAAAAGGATCCGCCTCTCCGTCGTCGTAGGGGCGGATCCTTTCTCTCTTGTAGACCTTCGCCTTTTCCGCGCGGCGCGTCACGGGGCTCAGGCCGCCCCAATCGCCGCGTTTCCGGCGGTCGAGCTCGCGCTTTTTCTTTTTTGAGAGTTTGTCGTAAGGGATGAACTTCATTCTCGTTCCGCCTCTTTCTTTCTTTTCCGCAAAGTGCTATACTGATATCGATCCATTTTCAGAAACAGGAAGGTTTTTTTATGACTGTCAACGAGATCTGCCTTCTTATGTGCGAGGCCGAGCGCCGGGCCGCCAGGCTGATGCTGCGGGCGCACGATATCCTCACCGAGAACAAGACCGGCGCGCGCGACGTCGTGACCGAATACGACCGCCGCGTGCAGGAGCAGCTGATCGGCGAGCTGCGCGCCGCGCTTCCCCAGGCGCATTTCTTCTGTGAGGAGCTGGACGAGCAGGAAAAGCTCGACAGCGAACACGTTTTCATTATCGACCCCATCGACGGGACGATGAATTTTGTCCGCGGCTTTTCCCACAGCTGTATCGCGGTAGCGTACGCCTCCTTCGGAAAGACGCTCGCCGCCGCGGTCTACAATCCCTACCTCGACGAGCTGTTTCACGCCGTGCGCGGCGGCGGCGCCTTCCTCAACGGCCGCCCCATCCGCACGGCGGCGGACGATCTGGAAAACTCCGTAGTCTGCTTCGGCACCTCGCCCTACCGCACCGATCTGGCGGAAAAGACCTTTGCGCTTGCCCGCACGGTGTTCGAGCACAGTCTCGATCTGCGGCGCGAAGGCACGGCCGAGCTGGATCTGTGCAGCGTCGCCGCAGGGCGCGCGGGCCTGTCCTTTGAACTGCATCTCTCCCTGTGGGACTATGCGGCGGGCGCGCTCCTCGTCGAGGAGGCGGGCGGCGTGTGCCGAACGGCCGAGGGGAAACCCCTGCCCTATACCGGCGAGAAGAGCAGCGTCGTCACGGCCGCGTCGGAGGCGGTCATGCGGGAGTTCCTGCGCCTTGCGGAGACGGTGCTGTGAGCGCGGCGTCCGTTTCGCGCGCCTCCCCCGTTCTGTTTGAGGACTGCGTCGACTCGACCAATCTTTATCTGCGCCGCATGGCGGACACCGCCGCGGACGGAACCGCCGTCGTCGCCGCCTCGCAGAGCGCGGGGCGCGGGCGCATGGGCCGCAGCTTTCTCTCGCCCGAGGGCGGGCTGTATCTGTCCGTACTGCTGCGGCCGGAAACAGATCCGGAGCGTCTGCCGACGCTGACCCCCGCAGCCGCGGTTGCGGTCTGCCGGGCCGTGGACGAACTCTGCGGGGTGCATTGCGGCATCAAGTGGCCCAACGACGTGCTGCTGGACGGAAAGAAGATCTGCGGTATCCTCGTCGAGAGCGTGCTCGGCGGAGAAAAGCCCTGCGTGATCGTCGGCATCGGGATCAACGCCAACACGGCCTCCTTCCCCGAGGAGCTGCGTCCCATTGCCGGCTCGATCGCCGAAGCATCGGGGCGGCGCGTCGATCTGCATGCGCTGGCCGAAGCGCTGCTGCGCGAGCTGGACGGGCTTTACGCCGCATGGCTCTCCGACGCAGGCGCCGCGCTGGAGGAATACCGTTCCCGCTGCGCCAGCTGCGGACGCGAGGTGATCGTCGGCGAGCGGCGGGGTTTTGCTCTGCGGGTCGGCGACGACTATTCCCTGCTCGTCCGCTTCTCGGACGGCGCCGAAGAGGCCCTGCGCTTCGGCGAGGTCTCCGTGCGCGGCCTGTACGGGGCGTAGCGTAGGGATCCCAAACGCAAAAAACTCCCTTCCTCACGGAAGGGAGTTTTTTTGCGTACTGAAAATCAGTCAAGCACGTAAGGCAGGAGAGCGATCTGGCGGGAACGCTTGATCGCCTCGGTCAGCTCGCGCTGATGCATCGCGCAGGTACCGGTCGTACGGCGGGGCAGGATCTTGCCGCGCTCGGACAGGTAGTGGCGGAGCTTCGCAGTGTCCTTGTAGTCGATGAAGGTGGCCTTATCGACGCAGAACTGGCAGACTTTTCTGCGCTTATGGGTCTTGGGGTTGTTTTTGTCGAAAGCCATTGGCTCGTATCCTCCTTCAGTTAATTAGAACGGTAATTCACCGTCGTCGCCGCCGAGATCCTCGAAGGGAGAAGCGGCCGGCTTGGGGCTGCTCTTCGGGGCTTCGTAGTCTCTCGTATAGCTGCGGCTGTCGCCGGAATCTCCGCCGTCGCGGCGGCTGTCGCCGAAGTAGACGTTGTCGGCGACAACTTCCCAGCTGGTCCGCTTGTTGCCTTCACGGTCTTCCCATTTCCGGCTCTGCAGACGTCCGGAGACGACTGCCATGCGGCCCTTCGAGAAATACTTGCCGACGAACTCGGCGGTCTGACGCCATGCGACGCAGTCAATGAAATCGGTCTGCTTCTCGCCGCCGTCGCGGCCGCCGAAATCGCGGTCGACAGCGAGCGTGAAGGACGCGACCTGCGTCTGGGACTGCGTCATGCGCAGTTCCGGGTCGCGGGTAAGACGGCCCATGATCGTGATGTGGTTGAGCATGGTCCTCTCCTTATTCCGCGCGCATGGTGATCAGGCGGCGCAGGATGCCGTCGGTGATCCCGAGGATACGGTCCAGCTCCGCGGGGAATTCCGGGGCGCTGGTGAACTTCATCAGCACATAGTAGCCCTCAGAGATATAGTTGATCTCGTAAGCGAGCTTGCGCTTACCCATTTCCTCGATCTCATCGAGCGTACCATTAGCCTCAACAAGTGCCTTGAACTTCTCAACAACCGCCGCGGTCTCCTCCTCGGAGAGATTGGGGTTGATGATGTACATTACCTCGTACTTTTCGCTTGCTTTTGCCATGGTTGCACCTCCTTCTGGTCATGTGGCCCCCGCTCTCGGGCGGGAGCAAGGATATTTGCCTGGATGGACAGGCCATATCATTATATCGGGTTTTCGCGGGATGTCAAGGCTTTTTTGCCCCTTTGGAGCAAAAAAGTTTCAAATCGTTACCGTCGCCGTCGCGACCCGTTCGCAGAAGGCGCGGTCGTGCTCGACGAAGAGCAGCGTCGGCGCGCAACGCAGGATCAGGTCCTCGAGCTGCATGCGCGAATACAGGTCTATGTAGTTCATCGGCTCGTCCCAGACGTGCAGGTGCGCCTTTTCGCACAGGCTCGCCGCGATGAGCACCTTTTTCTTCTGTCCCGCGCTGAAATCCGCCATGTCCTTTTCAAACTGCACGCGCGAAAGGTCCAGCTTGCGCAGGATCGCCTTGAACAGGCTCTCGTCGATGTCCCGCTCCCGCGCGAAGTCCCTCAGGTCTCCGCGGAGGAAGGAGCTGTCCTGCGGCACATAGGAGATCTTCAGTCGGCTCGCCGTCTCGGCCAGGCCCGTGTGCGGGATCTCCTCCCCGCAGACGAGCTTCAGGACGCTCGATTTGCCGCAGCCGTTGGGCCCGAGCAGCGCGACGCGCTCGCCCGTCCGCAGCGTGAGCGAGAGCGGGGAAAAGAGCGGCCCCGCGCCGTAGTCGATCGCGAGCTCGCGCAGCTCGGCAAGGCGGTCGGTGTAGAAGGGGAGCTGCGCGAGCTTGAGCGCCTCGGCCTCCTCGCGGTTTTTCAGCAGACCCTCCTTCTCTTCGATCGCGCTCTCGAGCCGTCCTTCGATGGCCTTGGCGCGGGCCATCTGCTTTTTGGACTTGGCCCCCTGCAGCGGCGCCCAGCCCTTGATGTTGTCGGCCTTCGCCTTCTCCGCGCCCTTCTTGCGGCGCTCGGCCGTGTCGGACCACTGCGCCTTTTCGCGCGCGGTCTCCTTCAGGCGGCGGATGTCCTTTTTCAGGCGTTCGTTTTCGGCCAGCTCGTATGCGTCCCGCCGCTGCCGGTTCTCCCACCAGCTCGAGAAGTTCCCGCGCTGCACCTCGATGTCCGCACGGTTGATCGAGAGGATGTGGTCGACGCAGCCGTCGAGGAAGGCGCGGTCGTGGCTGACGAGGATGAAGCCCTTCTTGCCGCTGAGGTAGCGGCTGACCAGCTCGCGCCCGCGGATGTCGAGGTGGTTGGTCGGCTCGTCGATGAGCAGAAAGCGGTTTTCCCGCGCGAAGAGCAGCGCCAGCAGCAGCTTGGTCTGCTCGCCCTTGGAGAGCGTGTCGAAGCTCCGCTGCAGCAGCTCCTCGTCCAAGCCCAGCGCCGCCGTCTCCCGCAGGAGCCGCCAGCGAGGCACGTCGGGGCAGAGCTCATCGGCGAGCTCGCCGGAGAGCCGCTCCGAGTGCGGCACGGGGAAGGGAAAGTAGTCGAAAGCCAGGGGCGCGTCGATCCGCCCCTCGAAGGGATATTCTCCCATCAGCAGCTTCAAAAAGGTCGTCTTGCCGCGGCCGTTGCGGCCGATAAAGCCCAGCTTCCAGTCGCTGTCGATCTGAAAGCTCGTATGTTCGAATATGTTGTCGTAGCTGCCCGGATAGGCAAAGCTGAGGTCCGTTACCTTGATAAGCGCCATGTCGCCGCCTCCCTGAAAAATGTGATGAGCCGCAGGAAAACCCGCGGCTCGTCCGGGAGGCAGACGCACGCTGCCCCTGAGGAGTCGAAAGAGAGTTTTTCCTGCTTGTCCGCAGGCACGGCGAACCTCGCGGTCTCCGCAGAGCCGCGTCCGTCATACCCCTTCGATCAGCAGGAAATTCTCACTCGTTCGTCCTCCGTAAAATATTCTGCTGTCATCATACAGCGCCCGCCGGAAAAAAGCAAGAGGGTTTCAGCCCTCCATCTGGCGGCCGAGGAAGTGCGCCGCGGCCTTCGCCAGCTTTTCCTCCGTCTCGCCGCAGGCCTTCGCGCCCTCGTGCGTCAGGATGAGCACGGCGCCGACCACGTCCCCCTCGCAGAGGATCGGCGCGGCGATCTCGGCGGCGTAGCGTTCCGTCCCTTCGCAGACCGGTACGGCCGCAGCTCCCGCCGTGCGGCGGTAGAAGGCGCGCGCGTCCATCAGCGCGCCCAGCTCCGCGCTGACGGACCTGCCCGCCAGCTCCTTTCGCGGCGCGCCCGCCGCGGCGATCACACCGTCGCGGTCGCAGACGGCCGCCGCCGTGTCCGAGACGGCGCGCAGGCTCTCGCATAGGTCGGCGGCGTAATCCGACAGCTCCCCGATGGGGGAATACTTCTTGAAGATCAGCTCGCCGTCCTTGTCCGTGAAGATCTCCAGCGGCGCGCCCTCGCGCAGGCGCATGGTTCGGCGCAGCTCCTTGGGGATCACCACGCGCCCGAGATCGTCGATCCGACGCACGATTCCTGTTGCCTTCATATTTCAATCTCCCTTTCTTGTGTCCCGTTTTCCGCCGTGTTCTCCCGGACGGTCCGATTGTATCCAGCAGCTTCTTTCTCCGTTAGTATCCGCAGTTCCCTTTTTCTTATTCTCTTCGCCCCGGCGAAAGCTCCGCGCGCCGAAAGAGACGGCAGAACGATCGAAAAAATGCCGTTCCGCAATTGCAGCGCCCGCCCGGGCGTGATAAAATAAAAAAAACGCCTGAGAGGGAGAGCGCGAAAATGAATGAAAAACTGAACCTGCTGCTCACACAGCTTTCCTCCGTGATCTTCGGCAAGGAGCGCCAGTGCCGTCTGACGGTCTGCGCGCTGCTGGCCGGGGGCGACCTGCTGGTCGAGGACGTGCCGGGCGTGGGCAAGACCACGCTGGCCGTGGCGCTGGCGCAGAGCCTGGCACTGAGCTTCGGGCGCATCCAGTTCACGCCCGACACGCTGCCGGGAGACGTGACCGGCTACAGCACGATCGACATGCGCACGGGCGCGCTGCAGTTCCACGAGGGGCCCGTGATGCACAACATCGTCCTGGCCGACGAGATCAACCGCACCTCCCCCAAGACGCAGGCCAGCCTGCTGGAGGTCATGGCCGAACGGCAGGTGACCGTTGAAGGCCGCTCGATCCCACTGCCCCGGCCCTTCATGGTGATCGCGACGGAGAACCCGATCGAGTTTGCCGGGACCTATCATCTGCCGGAGGCGCAGCTCGACCGTTTTCTGATGCGCATCTCGATGGGCTATCCCGAGGAGAAGGACGAGATGGATATGCTGCGCGCGCGGCTCGAAGGGGCGGATCAGCTCTCTCTCGAGCCCGTTCTGACCGGTCCGGAGATCCTCGAGCTGCAGCGGGAGGCCGCCGAGGTCTGCGTGTCGGACAGGATCATGCACTATATCGTCCGGATCGTCGCCGAGACGCGCAGGAGCAAGAGCCTGTCGCTGGGCGCAAGCCCCCGCGCCACGATCGCGCTGGCCCGCTGCGCCCGCGCCTGGGCACTGCTCGAGGGCCGCGACTTCGTCACGCCCCAGGACGTGCAGGCCGTGGCCCCCTCGGTGCTGACCCACCGCCTGGTGCTGTCGCTGGACGCCGGCATGCGCTCGGTCACCGCGGAGGAGGCCCTGCGCGAGTGCGTCGGCAATGTGGCCGCGCCCCCGGTGATCCGCGCATGAGCCGTCAAACGACGCCGGATGCCCGGCGTGCGGAAAAAAAGCTCCGCCGCCGGGAGCGGCGGCCGCTGCGGCTGCGGCGGCTGCTTTCGCTGCTGGCCGTGATCGGAGCCGGGGTCCTGATCGGCTTTCGCGGCGGGACGGCAAGCTATCTGCTGTTCTGGGCGACGCTGATGCCCCCGTTATGCGCGCTGATCTGGCGTCTGACGGCGGGGAGGCGCTTCCAGGCCGCGATGCGCACGGACGCGCCCAGCGCCCTGCGCGGCGCGCGGCCCGGCTGCACGCTGGTGCTGTTCAACGATTCCCCGCTGCCGATCCCGGCGATCTCCGTCCGGATGAGCGGCGGACGGCTGCGCTTTGAGGAGACGGAACAGCTGCGCGTGTCTCTCGCCCCCGGCGAGCTGCGCGAGCTGCGCTTCACGCCGCTGTGCCTCCACTGCGGCAAGGCCGAGCTGGGTGCGGCGGAGCTGCGCCTGAGCGACCCCTTCGCCCTTACCGAGAAGCGGATCTCCGCGTTTGCGCCGCTGCGCATTGAGCCGCGGCGGCTGCAGCTGCGGCGGCTGCAGATCACGCCGCCCGAGGAACGCGAGCGGCATTCCGACGCGCGGATGTATCTCGGCGAGCGTACGCCCAACGGCGAGCTGCGCCCCTATCAGCCCGGCGACGACGTACGGCGGGTGCACTGGAAGGTCAGCGCTCTGCAGGGCCGGCCGATGCTCCGCGTGACGGAGCCGGAGAGCCGGGACGAGCTGGTGCTGCTGCCCGATCTGCGCGACAGCCTGCCCGGCGGCGAGGACGGATACCTGGTCGAGGACAGCATCCGGGAGGGCAGTCTGGCCCTGGCGGACTGGTTTCTGCGCCGGAGGATCCCCCTGTACGTGCTGCCGGACGAGCGCCGCGCGCTCACCGTCCGCACGGGCGAGGACCTGCAGCGGCTGCAGCTGCTGCTGAGCGGCGACTGCTTCACCGGCACACGGCGGACGGATGAGATGATGGAGCGGGATCTGGCCGCGGGCCGGCGCGCCCGGCGCTATATCCTGCTGACCTGGGAGGTCGACGAGGCGCTGCTGCGGCGGGCCGCGCGCTGCATCTCGCTGGGCGCGGAGGTCACGCTGCTGTGCATCGGCGGCGGCAAGGAGCTGCGCTCGCAGGCCGAGGCCGTCCAGCGCCTGGAATTCCACCAGATCAACGCGCGTCAGGACGTCATCGCCGTTCTGAGCGGCGGAGAGGAGGGCGCGCTGTGAAGCAACATCTCCGGGACGCGCTCCCCCGCTGGCTGCTGACCTGGCTGGTCTGCGTCGCCCTCGACGCGGCGCTGGCGGAACTGCTGCACACGGACGGACGCTGGTGGCTCGCCGCGGCGGCGCTGCTGCTTTGGTGCGCGCTGCTGGCTGCGGCAGAGCGTTTCGGCCGCATCTGGGCGATGCTGGCGCTGCTGGCCGTAGCCCTGGGCTTATGCCTGCTGCTGTCGGATCGGCAGCTGCTTTTTGAGGCAGCGGCAAACGTCCTTCTGCGCGCGGGCACGGCAAACGGATACTGCGCGCTGGTGCTGCTGCTGCTTTGCGCCGCGGCGGCGCTGCCCCTCTCGTCCCTGCTGCGCTTCTATTGGATGCGCGCGGCGCTGAGCATCGGGACCTTTGCGCTCTGGCTCGCAGCGGCGCTGCTGCAATGGCCGTTCCCGCGCCAGATCCCGGCGGCCATGCTCCCTCTGCTGCTGCTGACCCTGGCCGAGACGAGCAGGCGATCCCGGCGTGAAGAGGAGCCGCGTGCGGCGCTCAAGCGCGCACTGCTGCTGAGCCTGCTGCCGACGGCGCTGCTGCTGGCTCTGCTGCCCGCGCCGGCCGAGCCTTACGGTTATCCGCTGCTGCATTCCGCCGCGGAGAAGGTGGAGCAGCTGTGGCATGACGCGGGTACCGCCCTGCGCTACCGGCGCAAGGGCGGCGGAGAGTTCTCGCTGAGCTTCAACGGGATCTCGGACGAGGCCGAAATGGGCGAGCGCAACGAGGGCAGCGGTCTCAGCGTCGTCTACGCAAGACCCGCGCGGGAGCCGGACGGCCCCGTCTACCTCTTCGGCAATTCCTGGGATCGCTTCGACGGCCGCGGCTGGAAATCCTCGCTCACGCCGGGCGATGCGGAGTACCTCAACTGGAGCATGGACTCCGCCGAACACCTCTACGCATTCTGGCGTCTGATGAAAGACGAGGGCGGCGCCGCGCAGTTTTCGGACTATTTCCGCGCAAACAGCGTCTATCTCGTCTGCCGCGATCTGAACGTACGGACGATGTTCAGCGTGATGAACACAACGCGCATCTACACCGACGACCGGCGCTTCCCCTATAACGACGCGCCCACGGGCATTCTTTTCGACTACGTTCAGCGGGACGAGGTCTGGTACCGCATCTACTTTCTCGAGTCCAATCCCCGGATGCGCGGCGCGCTGATCGCCGCCTCGGAGGGGACGGAATACGGCACGGGCAGCCGCGTGGCCATCTGGCGGCGGGTGTCGAAAGAGCTCGGGCACAGCTTCCGTCTGAATCTGATCGACGACGCGGACCTGGAGGTCCTCTTTTCCCGGAGGGCGGCGCTGATCCGCCGGGTCTATCTTGACTCCTCCTCCGTCTCGGAGCGTGCCCGCGCCCTGGCCGGGGAGATCACCGCCGACTGCCGCAGCGACTCCGAAAAGGCCGCCGCCATCGGCGCGTATCTGCGGAAGCATTACACATACACCCTGAGCCCCGCCCCGGTGCCGGAGGGCGAGGATCTTCTCGACTGGCTGCTGTTCGAGAGCAAAGAGGGCTACTGTTCCTGGTACGCCTCCGCGGCCGTGCTGCTGTCGCGCAGCGTCGGCGTGCCCGCCCGCTATGTGCAGGGCTACCGCGGCTTTATGGCCGAGGACGAGTTCACGCCCCTTGTTTCCGGGGACGCACACGCCTGGTGCGAATGCTATATCGCCGGTTACGGCTGGATGACGGTGGAGGCGACCCCCGGCTTCGATGAAGGCGGAGAGGGCTGGCTGACCGCCGAGGAGGCTCGTGAGCTGGGCATCGACACGGCCGGGACCGCGGCGGGCACGGAAGAGGCGGATCCCGCCGACGGCACGGGCAACAGCGACGCGCCCGTGCCCCTGACCCCCGCTCCGGACGAACCCGCGCCCGTGAGCGAGGAGCCGCAAGCTCCTCCGATGCGCTTCGGCCGGCTGTTGATCCTGATCCCCGTCGTGCCGATCGCGGTGCTGCTGACGGTCCTGCTCCTGCGTCGGGCGCGGCGGAAGCGGCGCTATGCGGAGGCGGATCCCGCCGAGCGGCTGCAGATGGATCTGGAGCAGCTGCTGCGCGATCTGCGCGGCAAGGGCTACCCCCGCCGGCCAGAGGAATCGCTGCGGCAGTATTTCGACCGTCTGCCCTGGCACTATCTCCTCACGCGTCCGGAGGAGGCGGCGGAGATCGCCGCGCTGTATGATCGGACCTTTTTCTCTCCGGCGGCGCCGAGCGAGGGGGAGCTGGCCCTGCATCGGGCCTTCGCCGCCCGCTTCCGGCCCCGGACCCTGCGGCAGTGGCTGCTCTGGCTCAGCCTGCAGTAAAGCGCGTTCCCTTCTTCGGGGCTCCCCGGCGTCTGTCGGAAGGCGCCGGCCGATGACAGCCCCCGCCGCGCAGAAAAACGCAGCCTTCTCTCAAACGGAGAAGGCTGCGCTTTTCTTTTCCCGGCGCCTTTCAGTCCGCGGCGCCGCATTTTCGGAGGAAATCGAGAACGATGCGCTCGTAGCGCGCCCGGTCGGAGACGATCGACTGCGCGTGGTCCGCGCCGTCGAAGAGGTGCAGCTCGGAGCGCCCGTCGCGGCAGGCGCGGTACAGCTCCTCGCTGTGGCGGCAGTCGATCAGCGTGTCGGCCGCCCCGTGCATGAAGCAGATCGGGACCTCCGCCCCTCTGACAGCCTCAATGGGGCTGTTCTCGCCGACAAGGTAGCCGAAGCGGCGGCGGGCAGCGTATGTGAACCACGGCAGGATCAGGCCCGGCGGGATGGGCAGATAGTTCCCCAGCCACTGGCGGAAGAGCTGCTCGCTGTCGGCGAAGGGGCAGTCCGCCACGATCAGATCGACGCTCGTATACCGCAGCGCCAGCAGCGCCGTCGCCGCGCCCATCGACTCGCCGTGCAGGGCGATCAGGCAGTCCTCGCCGAAGCGGAGGCGCAGCTGAGAGAGGATCTCGGCAAGGTCGAGAGACTCCTCCTGTCCCAGCGTGCAGCAGTCCCCGTCCGACTCGCCGAAGTAGCGCTCGTCGTAGATCAGCACGGAAAAGCCCGCACGCAGGAAAAGATCCGCGTACTTGAGCGCCGCGTAGCGGTTGGCCGTCTGCCCGTGGCAGATGACCGCGATCCTTCTGCACGCGCCGCGGTCGGCGGGATTGTCGATGAACTCGCCGCGGATGGCGACGCCGCCGCGCTCAAAAGAAACATCCTCGCGCGGCCAGCGCTTTTCATAGGCCTCGACGCAGTCCGAAAAGCCGTTTTCGATCTCGACCTCGCGCATGCCCACGGCGCTCCAGCGCTTGGGGAGGCAGACCATGCGCAGGCAGTATTCCGTGACCGCCTCGATAAACAGCGGCGGCAGGGCCAGCGCCGCGGCGGCCGCGATCCGGACGGTTTTTTTCACGTCTCCGTCCGTCCTTTCTCACGCAGGGCGCGCTGCCGCGCCGCGAAGAAGAGCGGCACGAAGCTCAGACAGATCAGCGCGCACGAGATCAGCATCAGCACGTGCGTGGGCAGATAGGCCTCGAGCCCGTTGGTGTCGAGGATCTTGCCGTTGTTCTTGATGATGGGGTTGGCGATAAAGGGCGAGACGACCCAGGGGATCAGCACGAAGAAGACGATGCGGAAGCCCTCGAACTGGCCCTTGGACTCCTCGGGGAAGAGCTGCTTCATCCACACGGAGAGCACCTGCATGAACATGATGTAGCCGCAGCCGAAGAAGAACATGCCCACGAGCAGCGGGATGTTGAAGATGTTTGTCGGGTCGACGTTCTCCGGCCTCCCGAACAGGCCGAGGAGCCCGACGCCGAGGATGCTCAGCGCGATGGAGAGCGCCGCGGCAAGGGCGAATTTATTTTTCTTCAGCAGCATCGAGGCCGGGATGACCGAGACCATGCCGAGCAGCAGCCCCACGCCCTGGATGACGCCGATGTCGTCCGGCGTATAGCCGAGATAGTAGATCAGATAGTTGCCGACGTGCGGATAAAAGACGTTGAAGGCGATGAAATAGACGCTCAGCGTCAGGAAGACCCAGACCAGCTCGCGCAGCTTGATGAACTCCCGGAAGTTGAAGGCGCCGAGCAGCTGCTGCATGAAGCTGCCCTGACGGTTGGGCGCAAGGCCCGGCGCGTCCTTCATGAAGACCAGCGCGGCGACACCGAAGACGATCGCGAGACCGCCGAAGACGAGGAAGAGGCGCATATAGTTGTCCTCTTTGCCGATAAGCATGCCGCCGAGCACCACGCCGATGATCGTGCCGAGGATCGGCTGCGTGGCGAG
>JAFSNA010000057.1 GCA_017447645.1 Oscillospiraceae bacterium | reverse complement strand
CTCTTGGTTTTTTTCCGCCTCTGTGCTAAAATGATCGGGCAGGGCTTCGCGCCCGCCATTTTTTGTGTCAGGTGGAGTTTCCATGAAAAAGATCTTCGGAGACTATACGATCCACGATGTTTTGATCGACCTTGTCTATACCGTCGTCGGCACGGCGCTTGTCGGCTTTTCGCTGTCCATGTTCACGGTGCCGAACGACATTGCCCCCGGCGGCGTGTCGGGCCTTGCGACGGCGCTGGCCTATATCACGCCCCTTCATGTGAGCGTGTGGACGCTGATGATGAACATCCCCCTGATGATCGCCGCCTGGCGCAAGCTTGGGCCGCGGGCGATCTTTTTTACGCTGATCGCCACGCTGCTGCTCTCCGTCTTTATCGAGGCGGGCGATCGCTGGCTGCCGCAGTATACCTCCGACAGGCTCGTCGCCTCGCTGATGGGCGGCGTGCTCACGGGTCTGGGCATGGGTATGCTCTTTATCCGCGGCGTAAGCACAGGCGGCACCGATCTGCTGGCGCTGATCCTCAAGAAGTTTCTGCCCAACATGCCCACCGGCACGCTGCTGATGTTCGTCGACGCCTCCGTCGTCGCGGTCGCCGCGCTGATTTTTCGCGATTTCGACGTCGCGATCTATTCCGCCATCACGATCTACGTCTTTTCAAAGGTCATCGACACGCTGACGCAGGGCGTAGATTACGCCAAGGTCATCTACACCGTCACGCAGCGCGGTGAGGAGATCGCCCGGGCGCTCAACGAGCACACCGACCGCGGCTCGACGCTGATCCCCGCCTTCGGCGGCTATACCATGGAGGGCAAGCAGATCGTGATGACCGTGACCCGCCGCAGCGTCGTCGCACAGACGCTGCGCCTGATCCGACAGACCGACCCGAAGTCCTTTACCTTTGTGATGGACTCCACCGAAGTTCACGGCGAGGGCTTCCGCGCCGACTGACGGCCGAGCAAAAGCACCCGCTCCGTTCTTTGAAACGGAGCGGGTGCTTTTTTCACGCAGATGTTCAGCGGACGTCCTCGATCACGCGGCTGGGCGCCTTTTCCAGGATCTCGGGATGCTGGAAGATATAGCGGTAGGCCTGCAGAAACTGGCCGTAGTAGTGGCCGTCGGCAATGCGCTCGTCAATGACGAACTTGCAGTCGACGTATTTGTTGTCCACGACCTGGCCGTGGCGGTCGATCTCGTAGGCGTGCCGCTTCGCGCCGAAGGCAATGAAGACCGGCAGCGTACCGAAGTTGTATATGTGGTGGAAGACGGGCCGCAGACGCAGAGAGCCCATGTCGGTGATGATCATGGAGCCGTGAAAGGGACTGGCCTCGATCAGCGAATCGGGGATCAGCCCGAAATAATCCAGCGCGCGCAGGATCGCGATCGCAAAGCGGAGCAGGAAGCGCGGGGCCTTCGTAAGCGCCTCGGCGACCTCTTCGGTGTTGTTGTCCTCTTCGCTGGTCTTGATCTCCTCGATCTTCGCGTTGAGCTTGCGGTATACGTCGAAGATCGTGTCGGTGGGCTGGAAGTGCACCTTGATCGTGGTCTCGGTCGCGTCGACGGACAGCGAGCGCTTGACCGCCATGACAACGGTGATGTCGTCATGGGCGTAGATGCGCCGACCAGCGATGAAGCGGTTGATGCCCGGCAGCATCGAGATGCAGCGGATATGCGTGGCGATGAGGAAGTGCAGCATCCCGATACCCTTGTAGCC
Organism: Oscillospiraceae bacterium; assembly: GCA_017447645.1. Lineage (GTDB taxonomy): Bacteria > Bacillota > Clostridia > Oscillospirales > Oscillospiraceae > Limivicinus. Next base: position 1,996 of record JAFSNA010000057.1, on the reverse strand, counting down.
GTCCACACGCAGCTTGCGCAGGCAGCGGTCGACGGCTGATATCTCGAAGCTCTCGTCATAGAAGATCTGCGCATCGTTCCGCGAGGGCATGATGAAGGGGATGAATTTCGAGAAAGCCGGCAGCGAGCGCAACAGGCGTCCGTCCCGTCTGTCCCCGGCGCGTTTTCTGGTTCTGGCCATATGTCTGTCTCCTGATGCTTTTTTCTTTTTCGATAGATTTCTTATCGTTTATACAAGTAAACGGCATTTTCGCCGCTTTGTCAACTTAAGTTTTCGCGCGGCGCTCCCGCAGCTCCTCGAGAAAAGCGTAGGGTACGTTCAGCTCGCCCCGCCCCTCTCCGAGGCGGATGTCCTTCTTGTGCGAGCCGTGGAAGTCGCTGCCGCCGGTCCGGACAAGGCCGTATTCCGCCGCGAGCGACTCGAGATATGCGCACATGTCCGCATCGTAGCCGGAGTAACGGCACTCGATGCCTTCGAGTCCGCTTTCCATGCAGTGCTCGATCAGCTCGCGCAGCTGCGCGTCGTCGAGACGGTACTGGAAGGGGTGGGCAAGCACGGCTGTGCCGCCCGCCTCGCGGATGATCTCGATCGAGCGCTCGATCGGGAGGAACTGCCGCGGGATGAAGAAAGGCCGGTTCTTGTTCAGCAGTCGGTCAAAGGCATCCTGCATGTCCGCAGCACGCCCGTTCTCGATCAGGATCTCGGCAAAGTGCGGCCGCCCTACAAGGTCGCCGAAGCGCGCATGCATCCGTTCGATGTCGATATCGACGCCGACGGATCTGAGCATCTCGCAGAGCTTGATATTGCGCTCCTCGCGGTCGCGGTGCATCCATTCGAGCACCTCCTCCAGCGCGGGGGAATCGACGTCGATATAGTAGCCGAGGATATGGACCGCAGCGCGGAACTTGGTGCTGATCTCGATACCGGGGACCACCTCGAGACCGCGCTTCTCCCCCTCTGCCGCAGCGCGCGGATAGCCCGCGGCGGTGTCGTGATCGGTGATCGCCACGGCGGCGAGACCCAGTTTTTCGGCCTCGCGTACGACTTCCTCGGGCGTGGCCGTTCCGTCGGAGGCCGTGGTGTGGATATGCAGGTCAATGCGCTTCATGTCATCCTCTGATCTTTCTGATAAAGGCGTTGGATTTTTCGTAAATATGCTCGGCGCTGTCGCCGACGAAGAATTCGCCCCGCTCATAGAGCACGCGTCCCTCCACCATCGTCAGGCGCACGTTTTCCTTCGAGCCGGCATAGACGACATTTTTCAGAACATTGTTCTCGGGCTGCATGTTGGGCCGATGCAGATCCAGCACGACGAGGTCGGCTCGCATGCCGGGCGTGATGTCCGTACAGTTTTCCAGTCCCATCGCGCGCGCGCCGCCGACGCAGGCCATCTCCAGCACGCTTTCGGCCGGGCAGGCGGAGGCGTCGCCCTCCGTGAGCTTCTGCAGAGCGGAGACGAGATACATCTCGCGGAACATGTCGAGGGCGTTGTTGCTTCCTGCGCCGTCGGTGCCGATGGCCAGCGGCACGCCCGCGCGGCGCAGCCTTTCGATCGGCGCGACGCCGCTCGCGAGCTTGAGGTTGGAGGCCGGGTTCGTGACGGCCCAGAGCTTCTTTTCGGCAAAGAGCGCGATATCCTCATCGCTCATGTGGCAGCAGTGGAAGCCGCCGCCGCCGTAGCGGAAGAAGCCGAGCCTGTCGAGCAGCTGCGGCGGGGTGAGGCCGTACCGTTCCACACAGCCCTCGACCTCCGCCTTTGTCTCGCACAGGTGGGTGAAGGAGGGCTCGCGGTACTTCTCCGCAAGGGAGACCGCGTATTCCATGCGCTCCATGGAGGTGGTGTACTCTGCGTGGATGCCGAGACGGTAGGACACGAGCGGGTGGAGGCGGTTGAAGTGCAGATACTCCCGCTCGATGTTCTCCACATCGCGGTCAAAGTTGTTCAGCCCCGAGCAGATCACCGTGCGGAAGCCGCTGTCGATGTTCGCCCGCGCAT
>JAFSNA010000001.1 GCA_017447645.1 Oscillospiraceae bacterium | reverse complement strand
TCACAGCCGCCCCTTTTTCTTCCCCGTCAGGATGATCGCGGGGAAAAAGACCAGGGCGAAAAACAGGTTGACGGCGGGGATGAGAGTCCGCGACAGAAGGGACAGGGCCGCCGCGTCCGGCGCGGCGAGCAGCGCGAAGGCGCAGGCGGAGGCCGCGCAGAGCGGCAGGACAAGGCGCCCCTCGCGCAGCGCCGCGGCCCGGCTCCCGAGCGAGAGGGACAGCGCGTCGCGCGCCGCGCGCAGGAAAAGCGACACGATCAGGAAATCCGGGAAGACCCACAGCGCCACGACCAGGGCCTCCACGCGCTCGACGCTGCGCAGGAACACAAGATTGCGTACCAGCGAAAAGAAGGGCCAGCTCAGCGACGCGGCGAGCGGCGCGCCGAAGCTGCCGACGACGGCGAGACTCATCAGCGCGAGCACGGCGCAGAAGAGCGCCAGCGCGCCGAGCAGCCGGGGGAAGGACGGCGCGCCTTTTTTCGCCTCGCCCAGCGCGAAGGCCGGCGCCCAGATCGTCCACGCCAGCACATCGAAGCCCGGGACCGCGCCGACGGCGAGACCCTTTGCGCTCTCCGGCCGCAGCGGCAGCAGGTTTTCCGCCCGGACCTTGCCCAGCGAGGAGAGCAGCACCAGCGCCAGCACGCCGCCGACCGCGGGCAGGACCAGCTTCGCCGTGCGCGCCGCGTCCCGATAGGGCGCGAAGGCCGCGGCCAGCGCCGCGGCGCCCAGGGTCAGCACGAAGAAGGCGCTCGGAGCGTTCGGATAGACCGCGACGATGAAGCGGTCCGCCCCGGAGCGCAGCACAAAGCCCGCGTAAACGACGAGCCAGACCCAGAGCAGGCCCAGCAGCATCCGCCCGACCCGCCCGGGGACGGCGCGCGCGATCAGCGCGCACAGCCCCTCGCCCTCGCGCCGCAGCGCGGCGGCGCGGCAGGCCAGATACAGATACAGCGCCGCCGGGAAGAAGGCAAGCAGCGCCGCAAGCGGAGCCGAGCGCCCCGCGCTCTCCGCCGCCGCGCCCGGAAAGAGCCGCAGCGCGGGCGAGAGCATCAGCACAAAGGCCGTCGCGGCAAGTTGATTTTCACTGATGCGGCTGTCCTTCGTCATCATCCGTCCCTCACGTCGTTGGCGTGGCTGACGCGCACCGCGGCGCCCAGCCGCACGGGCAGATCCCCGGCTCCGTCGAGACCGCTGCGCTCGCGCAGGCACAGAAAGTCCGCGTCCAGCGTCTGCTGGAGCCGCAGCACGGCGGAGGCGCGGCGCAGCAGCTCGCGCTCGAGCAGCGCGGCAAGCTCGTCGGCGTACGCGGCGTCGGAGAGCGCGCCCTCCCCGTCCAGCTCGGCCACCGAGGCCGTGAGTCGGATCGTCAGCTCGATCGCCCCGCCCTCCCCGTCCGCGCCGGGGATCACGCGCAGATCGGTGCCGCCCGGCGCGGTCTGCAGCGTGACGCGCTGCCCGGCGCGGTCGGTCACGGTGATCTCATGCACGCCCCGCGCGCCGCAGAGCAGATCCGTCCCGACGCTCTCCTCCTCGTCGAGGAAGGCCAGCAGCTTTCCGTCCCGCAGGACGGCGAGCCCCGCCGGGGCGAGCGTCAGCGGCCGCTCCTCTCCCTCCTGCACGGAAGAGGGCGTGCAGACGATCGCCGCCGCGAGCGCGCAGCCGCCGTTCTCGAGACGCCCGGCGATCCGGGCGACCGAGGGCAGCTCAAAGCCCAGCCGCGCCGGCGCCGCGGAGGCGATCGCGTCCAGCAGCTCCGCCGCCCCGACGCGCTCGCCCCCGCTTTGCAGCAGCGCCTCCTCGGCGCTCGCGCCGCGCACGATCAGCAGCGGCACGTCCATGCGCAGCTCCCGCGAGCGGCAGACCCAGCGCAGCAGCGCCTCCACGTCCTCCCGCGCGCTCTCCCCGCCGACGAGGAGATAGCCCGTATGCGCGCAGAAGATGCGCTCGGCCTGCGCATGCGCGGCCGCGTCCTCCGCCGCGGCCGCGATCGTCGCGCCGCGGCCGGTCAGGCGCACCGGACCCTCCCCGCGCGAGCTGTCCGCGGCCGTGACCATCGAAAGGAGCACGCCGTCCTCCGCGCGGTCGACGCCGAGCGCCTGCACGAGGGCGAGCCGCTCCACGCCGCGCAGCGCCGAGGGAAAGAGCGCGCAGCCGCCGAGCAAAGGCGCGAGCAATACCGACAGGATCAAAGCAGCCGCACGCTTCACGTCTGCCTCCGATCTCCCGCGCGCGGCGCCGTCAGCAGCTTCAGGAGCCCGCCGCCCTTCCGGCCGCTCAGCGGAGCGGTGTAATTCTGTCCGAAGCTGTCGATCGCGCTCAGGTGCGCCGCGATGAGACAGCAGCCCAGCGCCACGCCGTAGAGCCCCGCGGCAATCCCCGCGAGAAGCAGCAGCGCCCGGCACAGCCGCACGGCCGCGCCCATGTCCTGAGAGGGCATCGTATAGCAGGCGATGCCCGACACGGCCACGACGATGATCGCGATCGGCGAGACCAGCCGCGCCTCCACCGCCGCCTGCCCCACGATCAGCGCGCCGATGATCGACACCGTATCGCCCACCGGGTTCGGCAGGCGCAGTCCGGCCTCCTGCAGCAGCGCGAAGGCCACCAGCATGCCGACGAGCTCGGCCCCGGTCGAAAAGGGCACGTCCTTCTTCGCCTCCATGATCGACAGCAGCAGCCGCGTGGGGATCATCTCGGGGTGGAACGAGGCGACGGAGGCGTAAAGCGCGGGAAGGAACATCCCCAGCACCAGCGCAAGATAGCGCAGCGCCGTCAGCAGACTTGCGACGAGGCGGTTCATATTGCCGTCGCCCGTCACCGTCATGAACGCGGCGAAGCTCACCGGCAGCGCGAGCGCGATCGGCACGCCGTCGACGAGCAGGGCGACGCGGCCGTCGAGCAGCCAGCGCGCCAGGCGGTCCGGCTTCTCGGTGTGCAGCAGCTGCGGAAAGGGCGAGAGCGGACGCTCGACGAGCCTGTCCTCCAGCGGCCCGAGCGAGACCAGAGCGTCCGGCTCGATCGCCTCGAGCCGCCGCGCCAGCGCGGCCACGGTCTCGGGGGCGGCCGCATCCTCGAGAAACAGCACGGCGACGCGCGTGGCCGAGCGGCGGCCCAGCGTCTGCTCGGCCAGCTTCAGCCGCGGCGTGGGCAGATGCCGCCGCACGAGGGCCGTGTTGAGCCGCAGGCTCTCGACAAAGCTGTCCTTGCTGCCCTTGAGCGATTTTTCCAGCGTCGGCTCGGCGACGGCGCGCGCGGCCTGGCTCTTCACGTCAAAGCTCAGCGCGCGGCCGAGGGCGTCGGACACGAGCACGCAGCGCCCGTGCGTCAGATCCTCGCAGAGCGCGCCGAGCTCTGTCCGCTCCTCGATCGAGGGGCAGCTCACGGCGCCGCCGCGCAGCGCGGCGAAAATCCCCTCCGCGTCCGCGGCGCCGACGCGTCCGGGCTCGCAGAGCGGCCGCAGCAGTTCCTCGGCCGCCTCGAAGGAGGAGATCAGCCCGTCGAGCCAGCATACGAAGACCTCTTCCGAGCCTTCCGCGCCGACGCGCAGACGCCGCGACTCGAAATCGGCGCAGCGTCGGAAGGCCGCCTCCAGCGCGGCGGAGCGCAGCGGCGGCAAGGGCGCGTTTTCCGGCCGCGCGGCCGCGGCCGTTTTCGTCTCTTCAAAACCATACATGTTGTGCAGTATTCCCTTGCGCCGCAACAATATACAGCATTTAGAAATAATTTGAAAAAAGAATAAAAAATGTGTTGACAAAGCCCCCTTTCGGTGTTATATTAGCCGAGCGCCCGTAAGAAGGCGCAGCGGCGGAGGGAAGAGCGGCGAAAACTTTTCCTGAAAACGGAAAAGTTTTTGTTGACAAGCATCCCTCCGCGTGCTACAATATATAAGCTGCCCCCTGAAAAGGGTGGTAGGGATGTACCTTGAAAATTGAACAATGTAAGAACAGCTTATGCAAAAATAAGCACCAAAGAAAAGGGTTTTTGAACGGTGCAGAGATGCACCGAGACAATTTCTTTTGAGAGCTGGAAAGC
>JAFSNA010000056.1 GCA_017447645.1 Oscillospiraceae bacterium | reverse complement strand
CGTCCACGGCTACACTGGCGAGGACGTGTACAAGGACGAGGAGGGCCTGCAGACCGTGCAGAACCTTGCCCGGAACATGGCCTTCATGATCAAGGCTATCAAGGCCGGGCAGGAATCCATCGGCAAGCCCGAAATGAAGCACGAGTCCTGGACGCATTTTATTCGATAGGGAGCATATGCACATGGCACGGCAAAGCACACAGGACGAGCGGCTGGATCTGCTGATCCGCGATTTCAAAGCGGAGAGCGCGGAATACCGTGATCTGCCCGTCCCGGGCGACAGGGAGGATAAGCGAAGGATCCTGCGCTCCCTGATGAACGTCCGAATGCCGCGGAAAACAGCGGAGAGGACGCTTCTGATCCAGGATGAATACCTGACGGAACGCGCCGCGGAGCGGGGTGTGGTTCGGCTTGCGGATATCCCAACGCTTGCGGAGACCTGCGGAAACGATCTGCCCCTTGCGTACAAGCTGTCGCTATGGCAGGGGGATATCACACGGCTTGCCGTGGACGCCATTGTGAACGCGGCCAACTCCCAGATGCTCGGCTGCTTCATCCCGATGCACAGCTGCATCGACAACTGCATCCACTCCTTTGCGGGGGTCCAGCTCCGGGCGGAATGCAAGCGGCAGATGGACGCGCTGCGGGAACGGTACGGCGCCGACTACGAGCAGCCCACCGCCGTCCCGATGCTGACGGACGCCTACAATCTACCCGCAAAGAAGGTGATCCACATCGTCGGCCCCATCGTGGAATACGCGCTGACGAAGGAGCTCGAGCAGGATCTGGCGCGCTGCTATCGCAATACGCTGGAGCTGTGCCGGGAAAACGGCCTGCGCTCGGTGGCCTTCTGCTGCATCTCCACGGGCGTGTTCCGCTTCCCGCCGGAGCGCGCGGCCCAGATCGCCGTGGCGACCGTTCGGGACTGGCTCTCGGAGCACGAGAGCGACATGGACCGGGTGATCTTCAACGTTTTCAGCGACAGGAGCAGAGCGATCCGGGATATTGACCTTTCTGCTGTGGGGAAGGATATGTTCCTTGCATTTTATACCGGCTTTATCGAGCGGGAGCCCTACGGCAGTCCTGCGTATTTTCAAGCTCATCCTCAGCTTTCCAGAGCGCTGATCGAAGCCCTGCTGGAAAAAGAGGTTTCCATCATCGGGCTGGATTTTGCAGGTATCCGACGCGGCAAGGAACACCCGCTGACAGACCAAGCTTGTGCGGACCGTGGCGTGTTCATCGTCGAAAACCTCTGCAACCTAAAGTCTGTTCTGGATGTTGGCGGCGCTTGCACCGTACACACTTATCCCATGAATTATGCGGACATGTCCGGCTTACCCTGCAGGGTCGTGGCCGAGGTATAGAAAACAAAGAAATCCCAGCGGACGACAAAAGCAAGTCGAGAGGCCGTCTGCCTGTAGCAGATCGAAAACAGGTCGATCTGTATCGACGGGGATACCGGAGAAGAGCTAAGCTGCTTGTAAAGAGCTTGCGAGGGTATGGCCAGGTATCTGCAAGAGATCAAAAAAACTATTAAACAGGGGTGATTTCCATGTGGTTTTGGTTTGCGTTGGGCTCGGCGGTATTTGCCGCGCTGACCTCTATTCTGGCGAAGATGGGCATTGAGGGCGTGAACTCCAATCTGGCGACGGCCATCCGTACCGTTGTGATTGTGGTCATGGCCTGGGGCATGGTCTTTCTGACAAACACGCAAGGAGGTCTTAAGTCGATCAGCGAGAAGAGCTGGATTTTTCTGATCCTGTCCGGGCTGGCAACGGGTGCTTCATGGCTGTGCTACTATAAGGCGCTGCAGATGGGCGAAGCGTCCAAGGTCGTGCCGATCGACAAGCTGAGCGTGATCATCACGTTGGTGATGGCCTTTGTGTTCCTTCATGAGAAGTTTACTCCCAAATCACTGATCGGCTGTACGCTGATCGGTGTCGGGACGCTCCTGATGGTATTATAAGACGAGAATCAGTCGCTAACCGACAGATTGAAAAGGAGTTATTTGAATGAGTAAGAAAGTTCTGATCCTTTCGGGCAGCCCCCGGAAGGGCGGCAACTCCGATCTGCTCTGCGACGAGTTCCTGCGTGGGGCGGCAGAGGCCGGCAATCAGGTTGAAAAGATCCGCGTGGCGGAAAAGAAGATCGGCTATTGCAGCGCCTGCTACTATTGCCGCGACCACGGCGGCGTCTGCGCCAAGAAGGACGATATGGCAGAGTTGCTGCAGAAGATGATCGACGCGGACGTGATCGTCCTGTCCAGTCCGGTCTACTTCTATTCGATCTGCGCGCAGCTCAAGACCGTGATCGACCGCTCGGTGGCGCGCTGGACGGAGATCAAGAACAAGGAATTTTACTACATCGTCACGAGCGCGGAGGACGACAAAGAGATACAGGAGCGCACGATCGAGTGCTTCCGCGGATTTGCCGACTGCGTGGACGGCGCCGAGGAGAAGGGGATCATCTACGCCACCGGCGTCTATGAAAAGGGCGAGATCAAAAACAGCCCTGCGCTGGAAGAGGCGTATCAAATGGGCAAGTCAATTAGCTGAAGACAGCTACATAAAAAAGAGTTTATCCCATGAGCGAGACAAAACTCACTCATGGGATAAATTTCTCCTTGACAAACCTCTCCTGGTAGACAAAAGAGGTTTCTTTGTTGGCACGCCGTAAGGGATTCGAACCCCTGCGAAGTTCGCCGCTGCGCGGCTTGCTTCGCAACTTGCTCCGCTTCGCTCAAAAAACGCTCCGCGTTTTGAGGTCAGGGCTTCGAATTCCCCTCGTCGAGAGAATGCAAAAAAAGGGACACCCGTTTGGGTGTCCCGTTTTTTGGCACGCCGTAAGGGATTCGAACCCCTGACCTTCTGGTCCGTAGCCAGACGCTCTATCCAGCTGAGCTAACGGCGCATGTCAACTTATCATCGACAGCCTGTGTATATTAGCACAGCTCGGATCGTTTTGCAAGCCTTTTTTCTCGGATTTACAAAAAACTTTACCAGTTCATGTTTTTTGACACCGAGTCCGCCATGTCGCCGATCACGCGGGCGACAGCGCTTTTGACGTCTTTTTTCTTCGGGCGCATCAGCAGCGTTGAGACGACGCCGACGGCCAGACCCACGCCCATGCCGAGATACAGATCGTTGTTTTTCATTCTTCTCCCCTTCCGCCGCGCTCGCGCGGCACTTTCTCACGGATAGTATGCGCAGTTTGCCAAAAACAAACCGCTCTCCTTAACAGAAAATCCATTGATAGAGGCATGCCGGATGTGTTATGATAGAAAGAAGAAAACAGAGCGCTTCTTTTTAAGCGGGGAGGCGATGCGATGAGCGTCAGGATCCTGGCCGTGGGCGACGTGTGCGGCGAGCCCGGGCTGGCCTTCTTAAACAACAATCTGAAAAAATACCGTGAGGAGCGGGGCATCGACTTCGTCGTCGTCAACGGCGAGAACGCCAATGTCGTCGGCATCACGCCCAAGCAGGCGGATCTGATCCTGCGCGCGGGCGCGGACGTGGTGACACTGGGCAACCACACTTGGACACGGACGGAGCTGCGCCCCTATCTCGAGGAGCGGCGGCGCATCCTGCGCCCGGCGAACTTCGCGCCGCAGTGCCCCGGCAAGGGCATTGAGGTCTATCCCACTGACTTCGGCGACGTATGCGTGCTCAACCTGATGGGCCGCTTCACGCTGGACGTCAACACCGATAACCCCTTTGTGATCGCCGACGGCTTCATGGAGGAGATCCGCGAAAAGATCATTCTCGTGGACTTCCACGCCGAGGGCACCAGCGAAAAGCGCGCGATGGGCTTTCTGCTGGACGGCCGCGCCAGCGCCGTGTGGGGCACGCACACGCACGTGCAGTCCTCCGACGCGCAGGTGCTGCCCAAGGGCACGGGCTATATCACCGATCTCGGCATGACCGGGGCGGTCAACTCCGTTCTCGGCATCGACCCGGAGCAGAGCATCGGCAAGTTCATGGGCGATCCCCCGCGCCGCTATGAGGCCGCGAAGGGCCCCGCCAAGATGGAGGGCTGCCTGTTCGAGATCGACCCCGAGACGGGCCGCTGCCTGTCGGCGGAGGGGGTGAGGCTGACGTGAAGGAACTGCGTATCCTGCATACGGCGGACCTGCATATGGACTCCCCTTTTGAGGGGCTGGGCGCCAGCAAAGCCTCGGTCCGCCGCGGCGAGCAGCGCGACCTGCTGGGCCGCATCGCCGCCCTCGCCGCCTCCGAGCAGGTCGACCTGGTGCTTTTCTCCGGCGATCTGCTGGACAGCGACAATACCTTTTACGAGACGGGCGAGGAGCTGATCCGCGCGCTGCGTCAGATCCGCGTGCCGGTCTTCATCGCGCCGGGCAACCACGATTTTTACTCCGAGCGCTCGCCCTACGCGCGGCTGAAGCTGCCGGAGAACATCCATATCTTTTCCGAGAACGAGATCCGCTGCGTCGACCTGTCCGAGCTCGGCTTCCGCGTGTACGGCGCGGCCTTCACCGACCGGCGGAGCGCGCCGCTGCTGCGCGGTTTCCGTGCCGAGCGGCAGGAGGGCGTGTACAACATCCTTTGCCTGCACGGCGAGGTCGGCGTGCGCGATTCCGCATACGACCCGATCAGCGAGGACGAGCTTTCACGCAGCGGCCTCGACTACGCCGCGCTGGGCCACGTCCACAAGGCGAGCGGGCTCCTTCGCGCGGGCGAGACCTGGTACTCCTGGCCCGGCTGCCCCGAGGGGCGCGGCTTCGACGAGACAGGCGAGAAGACGCTGAACCTCATCGAGCTCAACGGCAAAAACTGTACGCTGCGCCCCCTCTCCGTGGCCAGCCGCCGCTATGAGACGATGGAGGTGGACGTCTCCGAGAGCGATCCGCTGCTCGCCGTCCACACGCAGCTGCCGGACGAGACCGTGCGCGACATCTACCGCATCGTCCTGCGGGGCGAGACGGACGTGCCGCCGGATCTGGGAAAGCTGTATGAAAACCTCAGCGAGTTCTTTTTCGAGCTGCAGCTGCGCGATGAGACGCGTCTGCGCCGCAGCGTGTGGGAGCGTTCCGGCGACGATTCGCTGCGCGGGCTGTTCCTTTTGAAGCTGCGCGAGCGCTATGACGCCGCAAAGACCGACGCCGAACGCCTGCACATCGAGCAGGCCGCGCGCTGGGGTCTCGCCGCGATCGACAACCGGGAGGAGGTGGTCCGTCATGACGATCAATAAGCTGACGGCCTCCTTCGGCAAGCTGGAAAACGAGACGCTGAGCTTTCACGAGGGGCTGAACGTGATCCACGCCCCCAACGAGAGCGGCAAATCCACCTGGTGCGCCTTCATCCGCGCGATGCTCTACGGCGTCGACTCGGGCGAACGGGCGCGCGGCGGCTTCCTGCCGGACAAGCAGCGCTACGCCCCCTGGTCCGGCGCTCCGATGGAGGGGCAGATGGACGTGACGGCAGACCGCTGCAACATCACGCTCACGCGCACCACCCGCACGAAGAGCGCCCCGATGCGCGAATTCACCGCCACCTACACCGGCTCGAACGTACGCGTGGACGGCATGACGAGCGCCAACGCGGGCGAGCAGCTCACGGGCGTGACGCGCGACGTGTTCCGCCGCAGCGCCTTCATCGAGCAGGGCTCGGTCGCCGTATCGGGCAGCCCGGACCTCGAGAGGCGCATCAACGCCATCGTCTCCACCGGCGAGGAGGAGACCTCTTACACCGAGGCCGACGCGCGTCTGCGCGCCTGGCAGCGCAAGCGCCGCTACAACCGCCGCGGCCTGCTGCCGGATCTGGAGAGCAAAATCGAGGATTCCCGCCGCCTGCTGGAGGATATGGACGGCTCGGCGGAGAACATCGAGGCGCTGGAGGAAAACCTTGAACAGGCGAAAAAGGAATGCATCCGTCTCGAGGATGAGGTGACCGAGAGCCGCAAGCGCCAGCGCCGCGAGTCGATCGAGACGCTCAGCCGCGGCCGCGCCGCGCTCAGCGAGGCCGACAGCGAGCACGACGCCGCGATGGAGCGCCTGAGCGAGTGCCGCGCCGAGCTGCGCCGCAGCGCCTTTGAGGGCATGGATATCCGCACGGTCGAGCAGAAGGTCAGCGCCGATCTCGCGCGGATGGCGGAGCTTAAAGGCATTTACAAAAAGAAGGTCTCGCCGCTGTGGCTGATCCTCTGCTTTCTGCTGACCGCCGCGGGCGTCACGCTCTATACGATCTACGACAGGATCGTGTGGATCGCCGCCGCGGGTGTGTTCCTCATCGGCGCGGTCGTGTTCCTGGCGCTCTATCTCAAGGCGCGGCGCGCCGCGGCCGACGCGCGGGACGAGCGTGCGAGGATTCTCAAGGGCTACGGCGTGCAGCACGGATCGGAGCTGTCCGCCGCGTTGGAGGAGTATCGCACTCTCTACGCCTCCGTCCTCTCCGCCGAGGAGAACGAGCGCGTCACGCGCGAGCGCTACGAGCAGGCGCGGCGCCGCCAGGAGAAGCTGGAAGAGAACGCCCTGGCGGATCTCGACTTCGTCTCCGGGAGCTCCCCCGCCGCACGGCTCGGGCGCGAGCTGAACGCCAAGCGTGCCGAGGCCGAGCATCTGAGCGCCCAGATCGCCACGCTCAAGGGCCGACTCTCAGCCATGGGCGACACGATGGTGCTGCGCAGCGAGCTGGGCATGATGGAGACAGAGCGCGCGCTGATCGAGCAGGAATACGAGGACATCTCTCTGGCCGCCGAGACGCTGCGCAGCGCCGACGACGAGCTGCAGAGCCGCTTCTCGCCGGAGCTCGGGCGCGTGGCGGCGGAATATATGTCTCGCGTGACCGACGGGCGCTACTCCCAGGTGCTGATCAACCGTGATTTCTCGGCCATGACCCGCACCGGGGCCGACGCCGTGGCGCACGACAGCAGCTATCTGAGCGCCGGGACGATGGATCTGCTGTATCTGGCGGTGCGTCTTGCGGTCTGCAAGCTGGCGCTGCCCGAGGGCGAGCCCTGCCCGCTGATCATCGATGACGCGCTGGTCAATCTCGACGAGACCCGTCTTGCCCAGGCGATGGAGCTTCTCAAGGAGATCGCCAGAGAACGTCAGGTCATTCTGTTTACCTGCCGCAAGACTGGCGACGGGATCTAGTCTTTTAAAATCGGTTTTAAAAAAGACCGCCGCATCTGAAGATGCGGCGGTCCTTTTTTCTCGCGCCTCTTCCGCCGCCGGCTTCGGGAGCTTCCCCGGCGGGGCCGGGCGGGAAGAGGGAGAAAAAACGCGGGAGATATGTTCATATAATGCTTTTATGCCTTTCCCGTCAGCTCACCCCAAAGCTCGAGCAGCCGGAAACGCAGGGCGGTGCCGTCGGACGTGAGGATCTGAAAGCTCTCCTCGCCGACGGCCCGCTCCAGTTCCTCCGTGCTCTCCAGGCTCAGGCAGATCGGCGGGAAAACGACGCACCACCAGTTGTGCCCCTCGCCTTTGCCGAGGATCACGCGCAGCGAATCGTAGGCTCCGGCCGGCAGCGCGAAGGAGCCGTAGCCGCGCGTGGGGTAAAGCTCGCGCGTGAGCGTGACGGTCACCGCGCGTCCCTCGGCCGCGGCCGCCGCGGCGCTCTGCAGCTCCGGCAGCGAATGTGAGAGGATCTCCTTCGCCTCGTCCCGGCTCCCGATCCCCTCCAGCCGCGGCGCGAGGAAATCCAGCACCGCGTCGCGCACGCGCAGCTTCAGCGCCTGCTCCTCGTCGCTGTCGTCGACGGCCAGGACATGGAGACGGATCAGCGAGGAGCTGATCCGCTCGGTCTGTTCCTGCGCCCACACGGCGGCGCATAGCGTGAGGCACAGCGCGCACAGCAGCGCCAGCTCCCAGGCCTTGAAATGCGTATTCCGTTCAAGCATGAAAAAAACCGCCTGTTCTGTGAGATACACAGAGTATAGACGGTTTTTCCTTTTCCTATTCTTTTTACAGCTGCGCGCCCACGGCCTCGGCCGTGCAGCAGAAGCGGTATTCCTTTTTCAGCGTCCCGCAGGCCTTCTCGGCCGCCGCGGCGTCGCGGAACACGCCGAAGACCGCCGAGCCCGTGCCCGTCATCAGCGCGCCGAGCGCCCCGCAGTCGAGCAGCGCGCCCTTGGCCGCGCGGATCGTGCGCATGCGGCGGTCCGGCACGTCCTCAAAGACGTTGTACATCCTGCGGCAGAGGCCGTCGAGATCGCCCTTTTCCAGCGCCGCGAGCAGGCCCTCGGTATCCGGGTGGCAGCTGAGCCTGGCGCTGTCCAGCTTCTGGAAGAGCTCCGGCGTCGAGATCGAAAAATCCGGCTTGCAGATCACGAAAAAGCACGGCGGCAGGGGCGCGATCGCTTTGAGGATCTCGCCGCGTCCGGAGGCCAGCATCGTCCCGCCGCGCAGGCAGAAGGCGACGTCCGAGCCCACGCTCTCCCCCGCGGCGCAGAGCGCCTCGTCCGAGAGCGGCCGGCCATAGGCGCGATTGAGCGCGCGCAGCACCGCCGCCGCATCCGCCGAGCCGCCGGCCATCCCTGCGCCGACGGGGATGCTCTTGCGGATGGAGATCTTCATGCCGCGGCTCCCGTCTCCGACGAGCTCAAGGAATTTCAGCGCGGCGCGCACGGCAAGGTTGCGCCGGTCCCCCGGCACATAGGGCAGCGAGGTCGCGGCATGCACGAGCCCGTCCCGCTCCGGGCTGATCGTCAGCTCGTCGCAGAGCGAGACCGTCTGCATGATCATGAGCATATCGTGATAACCGTCGCTCCGCCGGGCGGTGACGTCGAGGGAGATATTCAGTTTGGCATAGGCCTTCTCCGTGACCGGGAAAGCCGGGCTCTGATCACTCAAAGTAATACACTCTCATTTCATACGGCCGCGAGGTGAAGCCGTTCATGATAAAGAAATTGCTCTCATAATTGGCGAATACCAGTTGGCCGGCCCGCAGGTCGAAGTCCTCCGGGGCGTCGAAGCGCACGGCCTTCTTGGTGAAGGAGCAGATCACGAGCAGACGCTTCCCCTCGTATTCCCGAGCGTAGACGTAGAAGTTCTTGTCCTTGGGATAATACTCTTTGTAATCGCCCCAGACGGCGACGGGCGTCTCCTTTTTGAACTTCAGGATCGCGCGGTAGAAGTTCAGCAGGGAGTTCGGATCGTCCTCCTGCTGCGCGGCATTGATCTCTTTGTAGTTCTCGTTGACGCAGAACCAGGGCTTTCCCTCCGTAAAACCGGCGTTCTCGCCGGCCGTCCACTGGAAGGGCGTGCGGGCGTTGTCGCGGGACGAGCGCGCAAGCAGCTTCATCGCCGTCGAGCGCGGCATGAAGCGCGTGGCGATGTCGATGTTGTTCTGGGCCATCACGTCCTTGTACATGCCCAGCTCCGTCAGGTTGGTGTTGAGCATGCCGATCTCCTGGCCCTGGTAGATGAAGGGCGTGCCGCGCAGGAGGATGTACATGGCCGCGAGCATCTTGCCGCTCTCGGTGCGGTACTCCTCGCTGCCGTAGCGGCTGATGATGCGCGGATGGTCGTGGTTTTCGATGTAGAGCGCGTTCCAGGCCTTTCCCTGCAGCTTCGTCTGCCAGTCGGAAAAGGCGCGCTTCATCTTCACCAGGTTGAAGGGCAGCTGCAGCATGTCGAGCATGAAGCAGTCGGCCTCCATGTGGCTGAAGGCGATCATCTCGTCGAGCACCTTGTCGCCGTTCTCGTCGATGTATTTGAGCGCCACCTCCGGGGTGGTCATCGGGCTCTCGCCGACGGTGAAGCAGTCGTAGAAGTCCAGCACCTCGCGCTTGAACTCGCGCAGGTAGTCGTGCGCCTTCGGGCGGTTGGCGTAATGCTTGATGCCGTTGGCTACCGGCAGCGGCGGATAGGAGTTCGGCAGGCCCTCGTCCTTGGCGATGAAGGTGATGACGTCCTCGCGGAAGCCGTCCACGCCCATGTCCAGCCAGAAGCGCAGAATGTTTTTGACTTCCGCGCGTACGCGGGGATTGGCCATGTTCAGATCCGGCTGCTTCTTGGCGAAGACGTGCAGATAGTATTCGTCCAGCTTTTCGTCGTATTCCCAGGCGCCGCCCTCAAAGACGCTCGACCAGTTGTTGGGCGGCAGGCGGCGGCCCGAGCGTGTCGTGCGGCCCTTGCGCCAGAAATAATAGTCGTGGTAGGGGCTGTTTCTGTCCTTCCGCCCCTCGACGAACCACTTGTGCTCGTCCGAGGTGTGGTTGACGACCAGGTCCATAAAGACCTTCATCCCGCGCGCGTGTGCGCCGTCGAGCACCCGGCGAAAGACCTCCAGATTGCCGTAGTCGGGATGGATGTCCATGTAATCCGAGATGTCGTAGCCGTAGTCCGCGTTGGGCGAGGGAAAGAGCGGCGAGAACCAGATCGCGTCCACGTTCAAGGACTTGATATAGTCCAGCTTTTCCAGCACGCCCCACAGATCGCCGATGCCGTCGCCGTTGCCGTCGCAGAAGCTCCGCGGCCAGATCTGATAGACGGCCATGTTCTTGTACCATTCGCGCTTGGCCATGTTCGATCCCTTCTTTGATGATGGATTGTTTTCATTATATCACTGCCGGGCTGAATTGACAACTTATCGGAAGGAGATCTTCCGGCAAGAGCGAGCCGGGCGCCGCAGGCGGAGAAGGCCGCCGTGTCGGTCTTTTTGCCCGGGACAGGGCCTTTCTCCCGCCCCGAGGCTGCAAAAACGCCGCGCTGTCCTGACGGCAGCGCGGCGCTTTTGTGAGTTGCTCAATCCTACAAGATAGCCAACAGCAGCATCAACAGGAAGAATACGATGATCGCGGCGCGGACGAGAAGTCCGGCGATCGCTCCCTTCTTGAGCACCTTGTAGTTGCGTATATAGTTGTGGTTTCGGAAGATCAGCGAACTGATCAGGCCGATGATCGGCAGCAGGAAGGCCAGTACGCCGTACCAGAAGCTGCCCGTGTCGTGCGTCGGGCGATTGATGATGACGTCTGCATCGGAGGGAACGGCAATCTGCTCCTTCCCTTCCGCCAGGCGCTTGCGGTCAGCCTCCTCGCGCTCTTCGGGCGTGAGGATCGTGATGGTCTTGATCGGCTCGTTCTTTTCGCGGATGGCCTTGTAGCGCTCGATCTCTTCCTTGTTGCCGTACACGAAGTGGTTGTGTCCGATGTCCACCAGCTCCGGCTTGTCCACGCTGTAATCGTGAATGGAGGGATCATAGGTGTAGAGCACCTTGTTCTTCTCCAGCACGGGATCCGGGATCGGGATCGCCGAGATCAGCGAGTGGGTGTAGGGATGGAGCGGGAAATCGAACAGCTCGGTCGTTTCGGCGACCTCGACGATGTCGCCCTTGTAGATAACGGCGATACGGTCGGAGATGAAACGGACGATCGACAGGTCATGCGCGATGAACAGATAGGTCAGGCCACGTTCTTTCTGGAAATCCTTCATCAGGTTCAGCACCTGCGCGCGGATCGAAACGTCGAGCGCGGAGATCGGCTCGTCCGCGATGACGAGCTCAGGCTCCATGACCATCGCGCGGGCCAGACCGATCCTCTGACGCTGGCCGCCGGAAAACTCGTGCGGATAGCGGGTCAGATGCTCGGGCAGCAGGCCGACCTCTTTGATGATGGTCTCGACCTTGTTGACGCGGTCCGCCTCGTTTTCAAAGAGGTGGAAGTTGTACAGGCCCTCGGAGATGATATAGTCGACCGTGGCGCGCTCGTTGAGCGAGGCCGCGGGGTCCTGGAAGACCATCTGGATGTTGCGGATGACCTCCCGGTCCAGAGAGCGGGGGATCTTGCCGGAGATGCGCACGCCCTTGTAATCGATCTCGCCGGCGGCGCAGGGGTTGACGCGGATGACGGCGCGGCCGATCGTGGTCTTGCCGGAGCCGGACTCGCCGACGAGCGAGAAGGTCTCGCCCTTGTAGATGTCGAAGCTCGCGTTCTTGACGGCGCGGACCGCACTGTCGCCCTTGCCGAAGGTGATGTCAACATTTTTGACCTGGAGCAGGATCTCGCGCCCGTTTTCGTCAATCGGGCCGTGCTCCGGCAGACTGGTCGCGGTCTGCGTCTGTTTTTCAGGCTTATTGCTCATATGACGCATCCCCCTTAAATGTTGAAAGCTTTTTTCAGCTTTTCGTGCGTATCATGGATGATCTCCGGCTTCTCCAGCTTCGGCGCTCTCGGATCAAGCAGCCAGGTCTTGGCGAAGTGGGTCTCCGTGATCTGGAACATGGGCGGCTCCACCAGCGTGTCGATCTTCATGCAGTAAGGATTGCGCGGGGCGAAAGCGTCGCCGACGATCTTGTTGTACAGGCTCGGCGGCGTGCCCGTGATCGAGAAGAGGCGGGTGTCGCGCTGCGCGAGCTGCGGCAGACTGGACAGCAGCGCCCAGGTGTACGGGTGTCTCGGATCGTAGAAGACTTCCTCAACGGTGCCGAGCTCGACGATCTGGCCGGCGTAGAGCACCGCGACGCGATCTGCCACGTTGGCCACGACGCCCAGGTCGTGCGTGATGAAGACGATCGTGTAGCTGTATTCCTTCTGCAGATCCTTCAGCAGCTTGAGGATCTGCGCCTGGATGGTGACGTCCAGAGCCGTGGTCGGCTCGTCGCAGATCAGGATCTTGGGCTGGCAGCTCAGCGCGATGGCGATAACGATGCGCTGGCGCATGCCGCCGGAGTACTGGAAGGGGTAATCGTCGAAGCGGTTTTCCGCGTTCGGGATGCCGACCTTGTACATGAGCTCCATCGCTCTCATGCGGGCTTCCGCCTCCGAGACGTTCTGGTGCTTCATGATGATGGAGGTGATCTGCTTGCCGATCGTGATGATCGGGTTGAGCGAGGTCATCGGATCCTGGAAAACGGTGGCGATGCGCTTGCCGCGGATCTTGGTCCAGTCCTCGGGGTTCTTGATCTTGGACAGGTCGTTCACGCTTCTGCCGTGGAGGGTGCTGCCCTCACGGTTCGTCAGGAAGGCGTAGAGGACCAGATCTCCGAAGACGCTCAGACGCGCGTCGCGATCGTTGAGATCGACGCCGAGCTTCATGGCCTCCTCGGCGGCTTTGAGCAGCTCCTTGAGCGCCTTGCGGCGGCGGAGGAGCCCATAACGGTCGACCGAGAGGAAGAACTCCTCGCCGATCATCTGGTTCCGTGCATGGGTCTGTTCGGAGACAGGCTGGCGGATCTCAGACTCATAGCGCTCCTTGAGGGCGCTCATGCGCTCGTCGTAGCTGCGGGTGTATTCAACGTCCTGCGCGGCGAGCTTTTTGCGCTGCTTCAGCAGCTCGGCCTTTTCGGCCTTCTTGGCCTTAACCTCTGCCTCGAGCCTGTCGATCTCGGCGGAGACCATGCGGACCTTGTCTCTCTCGGCGCGGGGATCGAGCGTCTGCTTGTAATTAAAACGCTCGGTCTTGCGGTAGATGATGTCGCTGATCTCTTCGTTAAAGCGCGCCTCTTCCTCCTCGGTCAGCCCCTCGCGGAGCTTCTTCTCAGACTGGAGGTTGAGGATCTCCTTCCAGGTCGCGGCGCCGTTCTCCAGACGGGAGCTGTGATCCAGCGCGCGGACGACGCGCCCGAGCGTCGCTTCCTTGGCGGGAGTGAGCGTCACATCGGTGACGGACAGCTCGTCGTCGTCGAAGAAGATCGAGCCCGTGTCGATGAAGCCGTTCTGATCGAGCATGCCGGCGAAGGTCTTCGTGAAGACGGACTTGCCGGAGCCGGATTCGCCGACGATGGCAATGGATTCGTTTTCGTAGATGTCAAGGGAAATGCCGCGGATCGCCGTGAGGATACGGCCGCGGACGCGAAATTTGACGGTGAGATCCTTGACGGAGAGCAATACTTTCTTTTCTTCCATGCCGCGCCTCCCTTACATGTGCGTACGCGGATCGGAGGCGTCGCCGAGGTTCTGGCCGACCACGTAGAGCACGATGGTGATGATGGAAGCGATCGCGACAGGGCTCCAGAATTCGATCCGCCAGCTGGGGATCAGCATGGAGCTTTCATTCATCTCGATCAGACGGCCGAGCGAGATGGTCTTGGTGCCCATGCCCATGCCGATGTAGGAGAGGAAGACCTCGTAAGAGATGTAGGAGGGGACTTCCGTCGCCAACAGGGTGACGATGACGGAGGTCATGAACGGCAGGATATTCTTCGAGGCGATGCGGGTGATCGGCGTGCCCAGGCAGCGGGAGGCCAGATTGTACTCGCGGTCGCGGATGATGATGACCTGCGTGCGGATGAAGAAGGCGATGAAAAGCCATCCGGTGACCGTCAACGCGAAGACGAAGGTCCAGAAGCCGGCGGTGAAGATCATGACCATGACGGAAATGAACAGGATATACGGCACGTTGCCGATGATGTTGTAGACCTCGGTCATTACCATGTCGACCTTCTTGGAAAAGCCCCAGATCGCTCCGACGATGACGCCGATGGTCATGTTGATCGCCGCGCAGATGAAGGCCAGCGAAATGGAGATCTGAGAGCCGTACCAGACGGCGTCCCATGTGGACTGACCGGACGCTCCGGTGCCGAGGATGTATTTGACCGAGAAGCCGTACTTTGAGATCGCCTGGGACGGGGAGAGATGCTTGGAGCTGCTGTCGAGCAGGTTCGCCATCGGGTCATAGTGCGTGACCGTCGGATAAACATAGGCGAAAACGATCACGAGCAGCAGGATCGAAAGGATGACGATGTTGATCCTTTTCTTGAAAAAGACGCGGAAGACGCTGCGCCAGTAGGAATAGCGGGGCGCCGTGATGCGTTCGGACTCCACGGAGTCGTGGTCGACGTGGGAGAACAGCTCCTCCTCGGACAGACCCAACTGGGAGAAATCGTATGTTTCGTTCAAGCTTCTCACCTCGCTTTCGCAGTAAAGGAGATACGCGGATCGACGATGCTCATGAGCACGTCGCCCATGATGACGGAGGCGATGCTCAGCAGTGCGTAGAAGAGAACCAGACCGACGATGACGCCGTTGTCATAGGCGCTGATCGCGGTGGTGAGCAGGTTGCCTGCGCCGGGGACCGTGTAGACGCGCTCGGTGATGATCGCGCCCGTCATGGCGGCGAGGATGCTGCCGGGGATGCCGTGCACGATCGGGATGATCGCGTTCTTCAGAATGTGACGGGAGAAGATCTCGCCCTCGGTCAGGCCGCCGGAACGGGCGAACTTGACGTAGTCGGAGTTCATTTGGTCGATCATGTAGCGGCGCAGCCATCTCATCAGACCGCCGATGGCCGGCAGCGCCAGCGATACGATCGGCAGGACATACATGAGCTTGCTGGCCGAGTCCATGTCAAAGGTCGTCGGCAAGCCGGCCGCGGCGCCCATCGCCTTGAACATGAAGATATACGCCAGCGACGGGACGGCCATGATGAAGACGATGTAGGCCGTGCCGATCTTGTCGATCAGCTTGTCCTTGTTCAGGGCCATCAGAATGCCAAGCGGGATACTGAGCAGATAAGCCAGGATGACCTCACAGATGCCGATGGAGAAGGAGTAGCCCAGCTTCGACTTGCCGGCCTTCTGCGTGGACATATTGGTGTAGTCGTCCACGAACAGCTCCTGATAGGCGATGTTCGCCTTCAGCGATCCGGGCACATAACTGGCCGAGTGGAGATTGTCCGCGGAGGAGATCCTCTGGCCCTTGGGGTAGGTGATCAGCTCGGGTGCGTAGGAGCCCTGGGGCACGGACATCGTTTCGGACACGTCATAGCCGGCGTTGACCGCGTAGGACATGCCGAGACGGAACTTGACGAGGTTCTGGTGGATGTAGGGGAAGCGATTGTCGCAGTAAAACAGGTAGCGATACTTTGTGCCGTTGCCCATCAGCGCGGGTGAGAGTTTCTCGCTCTTGACCGTTCCGTCTTCGTTATACTCGGTGTAAACGGGATCGTGCCAGGTGAAGGTCAGTCCGCGCTCGCCGACCAGATCGGCGTCGTCCTTGACATAGTGGACGTTGTCAACGCTGATCAGGCCGGTGAAATAGCTCAGCAATCGTTTTAACAGAGGATTGTTCTTGTAAGCAAACAGTCTGGCGTTGCCGCCGTCGGCGATCTTGCTGCCGCTTCCGTAATGGACGGCCTCCAGTTCGACGATCTCGTAGCCTTCAGACTGATAATGTTCCTTGAATTGAGTCGTGTATTTGACGACCTCGTCGGCAACCACGTTGCCGGTGCGAGGATAGGTCGCCTTGGCGTAAGTCGCGTCGTCGATATCTCCGTCGTTCTTCAGAGCGATCAGATAGTCCGAGTACGGCACGTAGTCAAGGTAACCGTATTGTTCCCATTTGCTGTACATGTAGCTGGTTTTGTCGTTATTCAGTTTTTTGGGGTAGAGCGCATCCGACTGAAAGATCAGCTGCCGGTTCATCAGCGAATAGATCAGCAGCATGGCGAGCGCAACCACAATGATCGTCGAGATCGCCCCGTGCAGAATGCGCCGTAAAACATATTTCGTCATATTTTACCCAACCTATCTGTGAAATAGCGGCGGTGAAACATAGCGGGAAACAGGAGGATGTGCGCTTGGGCGCATCCCCCTGTCCCGATTCAGATTAGGTTCTTTTGCTTTTCTGTACGATCAGTCGGATCAATAGATACCGAGCATGTGGATCATGTCGCCGATCTCGTCCTGCAGCGTATCCAGGTAGGTCTTTGGATCGCCGTAGTCCGGGCCCCAGCCGGAGCAGTCGTACATGTTGTAGTCGCACTGAGAGCCGGACTCGCAGTAGTAGCCGGAGTAGTACCAGTTCATCAGAGAGGTGCTGTCGAGCAGCTCAATGATGATGGCGCCGTCGGTGGAGGCCTCAACAGACTGCTTCCACGCGTTGGCACGGTTGGCGTACTGAACGACCTCGGAGGGGTAAACCAGCTCGATGACGACCGGGTTCTCCTTGCTGATCTCGATGCCGAGCTCTTCGGCGGCGAGAGCAAGCTCAGCCTTCGCGTTCTCGGGGTTGTACCAGCCGTCGAAGCCAGCGCTGGAGCCAGCGCCGCCTTCCTTCTCAGGATCCCAAACCTTGATGGGCATGCCGTCAGCGTCGAGCTGAGCCTGCATGATCTCACCGTAGTAGGTGCCGGCCTTGAAGGTGCCGAGATCGATGGTCACATCCTCCTCCAGGCGGACGAAGTTGCCCGGGGTGTAGGAGTTGATGACGGACAGCTCGGCGACTTCGTCGCTGGTGACCTGAGCGTTGTAAGCGATACGGTCAGCGCCGTAAGCAATGGCGCGGCGGAAGTGGACGTTCTGCATGGCGGCATTGGCAAGAGCCTTCTGCTCGTCGGACAGGCTGGAGACAACGGCGGTGTCGTCGTTGAACAGGGCATAGCCGCCGCGGCGGAGGTTCATGAACATGCCGTAGGAGGTGGCGTCAGTGGAGCTGACGAACTGGTACTTGTCGAACCAGCCGTCGTCCTTCGCCAGCTGCAGGGTCTGGCTGTTCAGGCTGCAGCCGTCGAGAACCTCGGCCTTCATGTCGTTGTAGGCCTTGGTGGGATCCTTGCCGTCGTTGTAGAGCCAGGTCAGGGTCTTGATGGTGACGGAGTCGGGATCATAGTAGTTGGGGTTGGCGGTGAAGACGATCTTGTTGGAAGCGGTGTTGTTGGAGACAAGGTACGGGCCGCAGTAAGCGATGTTGTCCGGGTCCTTGCCGTAGTCGCAGGATTCCAGAGACGCCCAGGCGTCACGGCCCAGGACGCCGCCCTTGGACTCGAAGTACTCCTTGTTCATCGGAGCAAACGGGTTGTAGGTGAACATGGACAGGAAGTACGGAGTGGGCTGCTCGAGCGTGTACTCAAGGGTGTAGTCGTCGATGGCCTTGACGCCGACTTCAGCGAAGTCAACGATGTTGCCGTCGAGATAATCATTGACGCCCTTGATGACGCCCTGCACCAGGTAAGAGGTACCCTCGGTGTCGAGGCAGTGCTGCAGACCGGTGACCCAGTCGTTGGCGGTGACGTCAGCGACCTTGCGGCCTTGAGAGTCGACCCAGATAACGCCTTCACGGATCTTGAAGGTGTAGGTCAGGCCGTCCTCGGAGACTTCGGGGAAGTCAACGGCCAGGGCGGGATGCATGACGCTCTCGTTGTCGTACTCGACGAGGTTCGAGAAGGTGTTCACGATCGCCTCGGCGTCGGCGGAACGATAGGTCTCAAGGATGTCCCAGGTCTTGGGGTCGGACGAATAGCCGATGGTGTAGGTGTCCTTCAGCTCATAGCCCTTGTCGGCCAGGAACTGCTTGGCCCAGGCGTAGTACTCGCCGGTGCCCTTGAGTTCGGCAAACTTGGCGCGCATCTCAACGCGATCCTCAGCCTTGATGGGATCGCCCTTGACGACGAGAGCCTTGTAGAAGCGATCCTGGTCATTGCCCCAGTACTGGTAGTCAACCGTGCTGGGAGCAACGCGGCCGATCGCGTACATGCCGCCCTTGGAATAGCCGGGGATGTACACGGCAGACTCGAGGAGCTTGGCCTCGGCAACAGCCTCCAGCGCGTAACGCAGGGAGACGTTGTTGACCTCAGCCTTTGCGGTCTCCAGGAGAGCCTGGTACTCGCCGAGTGCGTCGGCATAGATCTTAGCGTCGTCTTCCTCGAAGGCCGGCAGCGCGGGAGCTTCGGGTTCGGCGGGCTCGTCACCGGCCGGCTGAACATTCGCGGGCGTCGTAGCAGTCTGCTGACCGCAGGCGGCGAGCGCAAAGATCATCACGACAGCGAGAAGCATTGCGAGAAATCTTTTCATTTCATTTCCTCCTATTTTTTTGAATACATACGCGAAAGTTGATTTGGGTATGTATTTTCGCCTTATCATTATAGCGGTTGTCACCCTCTTTGTCAATTGAAAAAGCCGCTTCTTTTCGCTAAATCGACCAAAAATATAGTTGAAAAATTGTGTTAAATATACAGTATATTTCGTCTTTCTGCAGAAAAATGCAGGCCCGACCTCCGGCCGGACGGAAAACGGAAACAAAAATGTTGACATCGCCGTCCCGCTTATGATATTATCCTATGGCTGAATGTGGATAGAGCCCCCCTGCGGGTGTAGTTCAATGGTAGAACACCAGCCTTCCAAGCTGGATACGTGGGTTCGATTCCCATCACCCGCTCCAACGTCTAAGATCGCTTCGCCCGTTTCGCCGGGCCTCGATTCGGGACGACGGGAAGTTGAGCGGGCAGCGTTTTGTATATGCGCCAATAGCTCAGCAGGATAGAGCAACTGCCTTCTAAGCAGTAGGTCGGGGGTTCGAATCCCTCTTGGCGTGCCAACGTCAGAAGAAACAGACTCCGTTCCGTTTCCGCGGTTTGCGTAAGGGCCGCGAAAACTGCACATCCGTCAGTTCCTTCTTCCTTTTCCAAATCAAACCCACTTCGTTGGGCTTTGATTTGGTCAGACGGCGAAAAAGATACCGAAAATCCTCGCGTTTTCAAAAACAGAGCCCAGCGCCAGCGGGTCTGTTTTCGGGAGGACGAGCAGCGAAGTGAGCGAGCTTTCGAGCTTGCCGAGGAAGCGAGACGATACGCAGCTTGCGAGGACGATTTGGTGGGATTAGCTCAGTTGGCAGAGCACCGGATTGTGGTTCCGGGTGTCGTGGGTTCGAGCCCCATATCCCACCCCACCTGAAAGAGGCCCGCGGCCGCAGGCCGTGAGGCCTCTTTCAAACAGCCATTGGGATGTAGTGTAATGGTAACACACCGGACTTTGACTCCGATATAGTGGGTTCGAGTCCCGCCATCCCAGCCATGCCCCAGTAGCTCAGTAGGCAGAGCACCTGCCTTTTAAGCAGGGTGTCCGGGGTTCGAATCCCCGCTGGAGCACCAAAAGAAAAGCAGACCGCTTTGCGCGGTCTGTTTTTCTTTTCGCGTTTTTGCTCATTCGAACCCCGGACACCAAAACGCGGAGCGTTTTTTGAGCGAAGCGGATAAAAAGTGATCGCGGCGCAGCCGCGGTCACGGGGTCCGAACTCCCGCCGGAGTACTTCTTCGTCCTGCGCGGCTGTCCCTCCCTGTCGGCTGCCCCGCGCGGGCGCGCGTTATTAGATTTGAAGAACAGACACGAAAAACCTGAAACAGGTTTTTTCTTGCTTTCGGTCGAACGACCTGTTATGATGGGATCGGTGGGAAGGGAACGCTTCTCTGAAAACCAGATCACCGGAAAAGCAGCCGATGAGCTCTGCTTTCTGCACAGGATCATCGGCTTGTCATTTTTTACAGGAGGAATGGCCTATGATTTACACCGCGGAAGTCACGCATATGTGCCCCGTCGCCAAGGGCGCGTATCACGGTCCCGCCCCGATCCCCGAAGAAGGGAAATGGGTGCAGGCAAAACAGATCGGAGACATCTCCGGCTTTACCCACGGCGTGGGCTGGTGCGCGCCGCAGCAGGGCGCCTGCAAGCTGACGCTCAATGTCAAGGACGGCATTATCGAAGAGGCTCTGGTTGAAACGCTCGGCTGCTCCGGCATGACCCACTCCGCAGCCATGGCCTCGGAGATCCTGATCGGCAAGACGCTGCTCGAGGCGCTCAACACCGACCTCGTCTGCGACGCGATCAACACAGCCATGCGCGAGCTGTTCCTGCAGATCGTCTACGGCCGCACGCAGAGCGCCTTCTCCGAGGGCGGACTGCTCGTCGGCGCTTCGCTGGAGGATCTCGGCAAGGGGCTGCGCTCCCAGATCGGCACAATGTTCGCCACGAAGGAAAAGGGCCCGCGCTATCTGGAAATGACCGAGGGCTACTGTTCCCGCATGGCGCTCAACGCCGAAGGCGAGATCATCGGCTATGAGTTCGTCAGCCTCGGCAAGATGATGGACTTCATCAAGGGCGGCATGGACGCGAACGAAGCGCTCAAGAAAGCCACCGGCCACTACGGCCAGTGGGACGCCGCCGTGAAGTACATCGATCCCCGCAAGGAATAAGGGAGGAGGAAGACGATGGCATTATTTGAAAACTACGACCGCCGGATCGGCAAGATCAACGGCGTGCTCGCCGAGTACGGCATCGCCTCCGTGGAAGAGGCGCGCGAGATCTGCAAGGCCGCGGGCTTCGACCCCTACGAGATCGCCAAGGGCATCCAGCCCATCTGCTTTGAAAACGTCTGCTGGGCCTTCTGCGTCGGCGCCGCGATCGCGCTGAAGGCCGGAGCGAAGAACGCCGAGGAGGCCGCCCGCTATATCGGCATCGGCCTGCAGAGCTTCTGTATCGACGGCTCCGTCGCCGAGAGCCGCAAGGTCGGCATCGGCCACGGCAATCTGGCCGCGATGCTGCTCGGCGACGAGACGAAGTGCTTCGCCTTCCTGGCGGGACACGAGTCCTTTGCCGCCGCCGAGGGCGCGATCGGCATCGTCCGCAACGCCAACAAGGTCCGCAGGCAGCCGCTGCGCGTGATCCTCAACGGTCTGGGCAAGGACGCCGCGCAGATCATTTCCCGCATCAACGGCTTTACCTATGTGCAGACCCAGTTCGATTACTTCACCGGCGAGCTGAAGGTCGTCCGCGAGATCCCCTACTCCGCCGGCGAGCGCGCGAACGTGCGCTGCTACGGCGCCGACGACGTGCGCGAGGGCGTGGCCATCATGCACTTCGAGGGCGTGGACGTCTCCATCACCGGCAACTCCACCAACCCCACCCGCTTCCAGCACCCGGTGGCGGGCACCTACAAAAAGGAATGCGTGGAGCAGGGCAAGAAGTACTTCTCCGTGGCCTCCGGCGGCGGCACCGGCCGCACGCTGCACCCGGACAACATGGCCGCCGGCCCCGCCTCCTACGGCATGACCGACACCATGGGCCGCATGCACTCCGACGCGCAGTTTGCCGGCTCGTCCTCCGTCCCCGCTCACGTGGAGATGATGGGCTTCCTCGGCATGGGCAACAACCCCATGGTCGGCGCGACCGTGGCCGTCGCCGTCGCCGTGCAGAACAGTCTGAAAGCATAAGATCATTCTGCATCAGCCCTCTCCTTTTCCGGAGAGGGCTGACGTCTTCTCCGCCCCAGGCCGGAAGCTGCCGGCAGGACGGGGCGGGGGCCCCGAAGGAGGCAGGTATGAAGCATTACATCATCGTGAAGTTTACGCAGGGGACGGATTACCGCGCGCTGGCGGAGCCGATCCGCGGCATTTTCGCCCAGACGCTTTCCATTCCCGGCATCCGCGGCGTCGACGTGCGCCTGTCCAATTCCGAGCGGTCGAACCGCTATGATATGATGATCGTCATGGACATGGACAGGGACGCGCTCCCCGCCTACGACGTCTCCGAGCCGCATCTGCGCTGGAAAGCCGAATACGGCGGCCTCGTCGCCGCAAAGACGATCTTCGACTGCGACGAGGACTGAGGGCGTCTCCGCGCCCTCTCCCTGCCGCGGGCGGGCAGGAATAATTATCCATTTATTATCGTTTGATCAAAGGAGGCTTTGCCATGTTCTGGGGAGACGGGTCGGAGGCGGCCAAGGCAGCGGCTCAGGCTGCGATCGACGCGGTGCGCAGCACCGACCATTTCAACTGGACCTTCATCGCCCTGCTGGCACTGGTCGTGTGCGGGGTGTGGATCCCGCGCATCCGGGACAAGCGATGGAACGCGGTCTTCGCCGCGCTCGCGCTTTACGGCGTGCACTGGTTCTATGAGATCATGAACGCCGTGATCTGCCATTTCTCCGGCTACGCGCTCTGGCACGTCTCGCCGGAGAGCACGAGCTGGATCATCCTCGTCGGCGTGTGCTGGGAGCTGTCGCTGATGTTCTCCATCGCCGGCTTCACGGCCGAGCTGCTGCCGGAGGACAAGAACAAAAAGATCTTCGGCGTCAACAACCGCATCGTGTTCGCGATCGGCTCGGCGCTGGGCTTCTCGCTCTTTGAGATCTTCCTGGCCTCCACCCCGGCCTTCATCTGGGTGTACAGGTGGTGGGGCTTCCTGCCCGTGTTCGTCACGACCTATATCCCCTTCTTCCTCGCGTCCTACCTCATCTACGACGCGAAGAGGCCGACCCAGAAGAAGTTCTGCGGCGTGCTGTGGGCCGTCGACGTGCTGCTGATGCTCGTGCTCATCCCGCTGGGGATCATCTGAGCATGGCCGGGACCTATTTCTTTGACCTCTACGGCACGCTCGTCGACATCCGGACGGATGAGCGGAAGCCCTCGCTCTGGCGCGGCGCGGCCGATTTTCTGTCTCTCTGCGGCGCGGCCTATACAAGCGCCGAATTGAAGGAGCGCTATCTCGCCCTCTGCGCGGAGGAGACGGCCGCGCTGGCCGCGGCGCGCCCGGAGCTGGGCGAGGAGGGCGTCGAGATCGAGCTGCGGGAGGTCTTCCGCCGTCTGCTGGAGGAAAAGGGCGCGGCCGCTGACGACGGGCGCGTCGCCGATACGGCCGTGCTGTTCCGCGCGCTCTCCTTCCGCCGCGCGCCGCGGCTGATGCCGGGGGCGCGCCGGACGCTCGAAGGGCTGCGGCGGCAGGGGGCGCGGATCTTTCTTCTGTCCAACGCGCAGAGCTGCTTCACGATGCCGGAGCTGCACAGGCTTGGGATCACGGAGGCCTTCGACGGGATCTTCCTCTCCTCCGATTTCGGCTGCCGCAAGCCATCCCCCGCCTTCTTCCGCGCGGCTTTGGAGCGCGCCGGCGTATCGCCGCGGGAGGCGCTGATGGTCGGCAACGACCCGACGGCGGACATCTGCGGCGCGGAGAGCGTCGGGATGGAGAGCCGCTATATCCACACCTGGCAGTCGCCGCCGCGCGGCGCGCCGCTGCCGGAGAGCTGCCGGGAGATCGCGGCGCTGACGGATCTGCTGAAATAAAGAAACACCGCCGCAGGCAGCAGCCTGCGGCGGTGTTTCTTCACTCTTTATTTCCCCAGCATGCGGATGAACTTCGGCAGCTCCAGCTCGAACTTCACACCGTACCAGTGATCCGGATCGCCCTGTGTGACTTCGATGCACGCGACGGTATAATCCGCGGCCAGCACGGCGGCGTCGTAGGGGGCAAAGCCGTTTTCCAGCGCGCCGACGAAGGCGGAGGCGTACACGTCGCCCGTGCCGTGGCAGCCCTTGGCGATCTTCCGGTGCTCATAATAGCGCGTCTCGCCTCCCTCGCGCACGACCACGCCGGTCTTGTCCGGGGCGTAGCCCACGCCGGTGAGCACGATCGTCTTCGCGCCGGCGGCGCTCAGACGGTCCAGCAGCGCGGCGATGTAGCCCTCGTCATAGCTCTCGCGGTATTCCATGCCCGTGAGGAAGCAGGCCTCGGTGATGTTGGGCAGGATGATGTCCGCCCCGAAGGCCAGGCTCTTCATCGCCTCGACGTACGCGGCGTCGAAGGCCGGATAGAGCTTGCCGTTGTCGGCCATCGCCGGATCGACGATCGTGAGTCCGCCCGGCTTGAGCAGCGTGTCGAAAATGTCCCGGACAAAGGCGATCTGCTCGGTCGAGCCGAGATAGCCCGTATAGACCGCGTCAAAGGCGATCTTCTCTTTGCGCCAGTGCGCCGCGATGGCGGGGATATCCTCGGTCAGGTCGCGCACCGTGAAGCCGGAAAAGCCCGCCGTGTGCGTCGAGAGCACGGCAGAGGGCAGGATGCAGGTCTCGGTCCCCGCGGCCGAGAGGATCGGCAGCGCGACGGTCAGCGAGCACTGTCCGACGCAGGAAATGTCCTGGATGGTTAGGATTTTCGGATAAGACATTTTTGTTCTCCTTTCACAAAAGGCCCTGAGAGCAGCGCTTTTTTACGCTTCCGCGGACGCGCTGAGCGTGCCAAGGCTGAGCGTGTAGCTGCCGGACGTGAGACCGGGGACCGAGAAGATCGCGCAGGTGTAGCCGCAGCGGGCCTCGATCGTACCGACGCTCTCGCCCGAGGCCGTTTTTACCTCGGCCGCCGTGTCCTTCGCGCCGCCGAGCGCAAACAGCAGCGAGCGCTGCGTGCTCTCCGCGGAAAAGCCCCGCGCCGTCTTCGGGCTGCCGACGCCGATGAAAACGCCGTCCGAGATCACCGCTCCGCCCTTGGCGTCGAAGGGATCGCCGTAGGCGCTGAGCGTGACGCTGCCGCCCTCGATCGTAAGCGTCCCCGCGCCCGAGCCGGTCTTGCTGCCGGCCTTCAGGCCGTCCGCCCCGGCAAGCAGGCGGATCTCGCCGCCGGAGACCGTGATCGACTCCTCGGCCTCGATCCCGTCGCTGCCCGCCTCAATGTCGAGGATACTGCCGGACAGCTCCAGCGCGCCGTGAGCGGAGACGCCCTTGCCCGCGTGGGAGACGATCGAGAGCGTGCCGCCAGAGAGCAGCATGTCGCCCGCGGAATGCAGAGCGTGATCCTCGCACGCGAGCACGAGCGTGCCGCCCGAGATCGTGAGCAGGGTCTTGGCCTTGATCGCCTTGCAGCTCCGCTCGTTCTTCTCTCCGGTGGTCGTGATGCGGATCTCGCCGCCCGAGACCGTCAGCTCGCTCTCGGCCGAGATGCCGTCGCCGAGCGCGCTGATTTCGATCGTGCCGCCCGAGATCGAGACAAAGCCCTTGCCCTCCTTTTTCGCGGAGGTCGCCTTCACGCCGTCGTTGCCGGCGCGGACGGTCAGGCTGCCGGCGAAGATCTCGACGGATTCCGAGCCCTTGACGCCGTTGTTGACCGCCGTGACGGAGATCGTGCCGTCCTTGATGTCCAGGTCGTCCTTGCAGGTGATGCCGTTGTTGAGATAGCCGAAGATCTCCAGCGAGCCGGTGCCGAGGATGTCAAGGTCGTCCTCGCAGAAGAGGGCCGCGCCGTTCTGCTTTTCGTCCGGGATGGAATCGGCCGAGCCGGAGACGAGACGGTTTTCCGTCCCGTTCTCGAGCACCAGGTCGAAGTTTTTGGCCTCGATCACATGGATCGCCGGGCCGCTGAGACAGGTGATGTCCGCGCCGCGCAGCGTCAGCGTGACGTCGCCCTTGACCTCGCCGGTGTCGACGATGATGCATCCGTCGCTGAGCGTGCCCTTGACGGAATAGCTGCCCGGGGAGGAGATCGTCACGACGCCGCCGGAGGCGGACACGCCGCCGCCGTGGATGCGCGCGCCCGTTCCCTCGAGCGTGATCTCCGCGCCCTTGGGACTGTCGTCGGGCGCGGGGTCGATGGCGTCGGGAGGCAGCGTCGCCGCCGCGGCGGAAGCGCCCGCCGTCGGCGACGGGTCGATCACGATGTCGCTGCAGCCGGAAAGCGCGCCGAGACACGGCGCAAGGCAGAGCAGGATGATACTCAGTTTCTTCATAATCAAAGCATGTCCTTGTCGGACTCGCGCCCGCACACGATGTTCAGATTGCCGTTGCGGCAGCGAAGCTCGTCGAGGAATTCCTTGGGGACGTCGCTGCCCTTGATGTGGATGTGATAGCTCAGCTCATAGAGCGTGCCCATGTTGGTGGTCTTGACCTTGTGCAGCTCGTGCTCGGCGGTATACTTCTCGAACAGATCGTCAAAGAGCCCGTCGTAGTCCAGGTTCTCCGGGATCGTGATGCGCAGGTGGCGATAGCTGCGGCTCTTTTCTCCGAAGCGCAGCAGCGTCAGCGCGATCACCGTGAGCGCCACGACGAGGAAGAACAGCGCCGCGATGCCGACGTAGCCCATGCCGCAGGCCAGACCGATCGCCGTGCCGGTGAACAGGCCGCTGAGCTCGCGCGCGGTGCCGGGGGCGCTGCGGAAACGGATCAGCGAGAAGGCGCCCGCGACGCCGAGGCCCGCGCCGATATTGCCGTTGACCATCATTATCACCAGCGTCACGATCGGCGGCACCAGCACCAGCGCGAAGGGCAGGTTGCCGCTGTGCTCGGTGCGGAAGGAAAAGACCAGCGCGGTCAGCACGCCCAGCACGAGCGCGCCGAGCAGACAGATAAGAAACACGGAGACGCTCATGACGCCGTTGGGGATCACACAATTAAACACACTCGATCACTCCGTTAAAGTATTCGCCGAGGATATGGTCCCTGTAACAGGTACCGTATTTGGAAAAGCCGGTGGGAAACAAAGCCTGCTCCGATAGCAGGTGCGCCAGCCAGAGCGGCGCGGTGCCGGGGATCTTGATCTCCATGAGCACGCAGCCCGGCTCGGTAAGGCTCTCGCCCGCGCTGCCGCGCGTGAGGTCGAGCTCCGTTTCGCGCCAGCGAAGGTTTTCGTCGAAGGTGATGCGCAGCTCATGGTCGTCCCTCGCCACCCAGGCCGTGCGGTCACAGGCGATGAAGACCTTGGGACTGACCTTGTTCTGGCGGAGGAACCAGTCGATCTCCTTCGTCATCTGCGAGCGCTCCTCCGGCGCCGCCTCGCCGGCAAGATAGGCCGCGGCGTCCCCCGCCGCCATGGCGAGACGCCGTTTGTAGACCATGCCCTTGTACTTCTTTTTCAGCTCGATGAACACCGTGTCGTCCCTGCCCGGGACGCCGTAGCTGCGCAGGCGCAGCTTCTCTTTGTAGACGGGCGCCTCGATGGAGTGGCGGATGAGCGAAAAGTCGTCGGTGTCATAGTAGAGCGAGCACACGGTGCTGCGGAAGTACACATCCGGCTCGATATGCTCCTCCAGAGCGGAGAACAGCTTTTCATACTGCTCGCGGGAGAGGAGATACTTTTTTTCCATGCGCTTGAAGGTCAGCTTGGTCTCGCCCAAGGCGCTCTCCTCCCTCCTGCTTTTTGCTAACCATATAATAATAGCATCCTTTTGCGAATAATTCAACAGCACAATTGCAAGTTGCAGTCAGACCGCTTTGGCGGTATAATAAGGAAAATGAGCGTACGCGGAGGAATGGCGCATGATCACCGATTCCTTTGACGACCGGACGAAGGCCCTGATCCGGCTCGAGGACTTTTACGGCGAGCAGGGGCATGCGGCGGAGCGCTGCCTGCTCGTCTTCTCGCGGCGGCTCCATGACGAGCTGCTGAGCCTTCATCCCTGCCGCCGGGCCGGCGTGATCGTCTCCGTCAACGGCGAGACGCCGATCTGGTGCTTTGAGCTCAACGGGCGGCCGCTGGCCTTTTATCTGTCCCCCGTCGGCTCGACGATGGCGGCGCAGTACTGCATCGAGGCCAACTGGGTCTGCGGCGCGACGAGCTTCATCCTCTTCGGCTCCGCCGGGAGCCTGGACCGGGAAAAGACAGCGGGACGCTATGTCCTGCCGACGGAGGCCTACCGCGACGAGGGCATGTCCTATCACTACGCCCCGCCGGCGGATTACATCGCCGTGCCCGGGCACCGGACGGTCGCGGCGCTCTTCGGCGAGCTGGGCGTCCCCTGCGTCGAGGGCCGCGTCTGGACGACGGACGCCTTCCTGCGCGAGACGGCCGGCCAGGTCGCGCGGCGGCGCGCCGAGGGCTGCCTCGCCGTGGAGATGGAGATCGCCGGGGTGCAGGCCGTCTGCGATTTCCACGGCTTTTCGCTCTATGCCTTTCTGGAGACCGGCGACAGCTTTTCCGCCGACGGCTACACGCCCGAGGGTCTGCCGGAGGCCAACCATAACCGGGAAAAACTGCGGCTCGCGCTGGAGATCGCGCGGCGGCTGTAAGACGGGAGGAACAGAAGATGAAACGCATCCTGATGATCGGAACGGGCGGCACCATCGCCTCGGAGATGACGCCGGACGGCCTGAGCCCCGAGCTCACGCCCGCGCAGCTGCTGCGCGCGGTCCCGTCGATCTCCTCGCTGTGCGAGGTCGACTGCCTGTCGCTGTTCTCCATAGACTCGACGAACATCACGCCCGCGCATTACCTGCGCATCGCCGGCGCGATCTGCGAGCATTACGGCCATTACGACGGCTTTGTCATTTCCCACGGCACGGACACGATGGCCTACACCGCGGCCGCGCTGTCCTATCTCATCCGCGGGGCGAAAAAGCCCATCATCCTCACCGGCGCGCAGAAGCCGATCGGCTTCGACTCGACCGATTCGAAGATCAATCTCTCCGACGCCTTCACCTGCGCCTGCTCGGAGAAGATCCACGGCGTGAACATCGTCTTTTCCGGCCGCGTCATTACCGGCACCCGGGCGAGAAAGACCTGCTCGAAGAGCTTCGCGGCCTTCTCGTCCATCAACTACCCCGACATCGGCACGCTGCAGGACGGGCGGCTGCTGTGCTATATCGAGAGCGAATACGCCCCGACGCCGCTCTTTTCCGCGGCGCTCGACGCTAACGTGGGACTGATCAAAATGATCCCCGGCACCGACGTGGAGCTGATGGATTTCCTGCTCTCGCGCAAGGACGCCGTGATCATGGAGTGCTTCGGCGTGGGCGGTCTGCCCTCTTACAGCGACGACGCGCTCTTCGAGGTGGTCCGCCGCCATACGGAGGCGGGGAAATATATCGTCGTCACCACACAGGTGCAGAACGAGGGCTCGGACCTGTCGGTCTACAGCGTCGGGCACCGGCTCAAGGAAAATCGCGGCGTGCTGGAGGCCTACGACATGACCAGCGAGGCCGCGCTGGCGAAGATCATGTGGATCCTCGCCGAGACGCGCGATCCCGACGAGGTCGCCGCGCGCTTCTATACCCCGGTCGGCCCGGACATGCTTCACAGGGGATAAGCCATGAAAACTGTCATCGTGATCGGCGGCGGCGCCTCCGGCCTGATGGCCGCGCTCACGGCCGCAAAGGACCCTCAAAACCGCGTCCTGCTGCTCGAGCGCCAGCAGCGCCCGGGGCGCAAGCTGCTCGCCACGGGCAACGGACGCTGCAACCTGACGAATACCGGCGCCTCCATCGAGCATTATCACGGCGAGGACGCCGCCTTCGCGCAAAGCGCCCTCGCGCGCTTTTCCCCCGCGGACACGCTCGCCTTCTTCTCCTCGCTCGGGCTGCTGACCGAGGAGGAATACGGCGGGCGGGTCTATCCGCTGTCGAATTCCGCCAACAGCGTGCTCGACGTGCTGCGCTTCGCCCTCGACCGCTCGGGCGCGGAAGTGCATACCGCCTGCCGCGTCGCCGCCGTGCGGCGCGATCGGGGCGGCTTTGCCGTCGAATGTGAAAGCGGGCGCTTTTTCGCCGACGCGCTGATCGTCGCCTGCGGCGGCGCGGCGGGGGCAAAGCTCTGCGGCGTCACGGACGGTTATGAGATCCTCAAAAGTCTCGGCCACAGCCGCACGAAGCTCTATCCGGCGCTGACGCCGCTGATCACCGCGCCGGAATATCCCCGCGCGCTCAAGGGCGTGCGCGCCGACGCCGCCGTCACGCTGCGGCGGGGCGCCGAGGTGATCGCAAAAAGTGCGGGCGAGCTGCAGTTCACCGAGACGGGCGTCTCCGGACCGGCCGTGTTCGACGTCTCGCGCGCGGCCGCGGTCAGCGGCGCCGGGGCGGAGATCTGCTTTGATTTCTTCCGCGGTCGGGATGACGCGGAGCTGCTCGCCATGCTGCGCGGGCGGCGCGATTCCATGCCGGAGCTGGAGGCGGGCGAGCTGCTGTGCGGCATGCTGCACAACCGGCTCGGCCGCATGTGCGTGAAATACGCCTCTCTCTCCGGGGCCGTACCGATCGGAACGCTCTCGGATGAGGAGCTGCGGCGTGTGCTGGCCGTCTGCCGCGATTTCCGGCTGGAAGTGCGCGGCGCGGCGGGCTTCGACGCCGCGCAGGTCACGGCGGGCGGGATCTCCACCGCGCAGTTCGACCCCGAGACGCTGCAAAGCCGCCTCGTGCCCGGGCTCTTCGCCTGCGGCGAGGTGCTGGACGTCGACGGCGACTGCGGAGGCTATAACCTGCAGTGGGCCTGGGCCAGCGGCGCCCTGGCCGGGAGGCTGGGAAGATGATCCTCGTGCGTGATCTGCGTCTCATGCCCGGCGAGGGCACGGACGCGCTGGAAAAGCGCGCGGCGAAGAAGCTGGGGCTCCGGCCCGGGGAGATCCGGGTGGCGAAGCTTGTGAAGCGCTCGCTCGACGCGCGGAAAAAGGACGACATCCACTACGTCTGCTCGCTCGCCGTCGAAGTGGACGAGAAGGAAGAGGCGCGGCTCCTCGCGCGCAGGAAAAGCGCGGATCTCTCTCCCTATCGGGAGAAGGAATACCCGATCCCGCGCGTGGAGACGGCCGAGCGTCCCGTCGTCGTCGGCTTCGGTCCGGCGGGCATGTTCGCCGCGCTGCTGCTTGCTTATGCGGGCGCGCGGCCGATCGTGCTCGAGCGCGGCGGCGACGTCGACAGCCGGCTCGCGGCGGTCGAGCGCTTCCGCGCGGGCGGCGCGCTGGACGAGGAGAACAACGTCCAGTTCGGCGAGGGCGGCGCCGGGACCTTCTCCGACGGGAAGCTGAATACCGGCACGCACGACGGGCGCATCGCCTGGGTGCTGCGGCAGTTCTACGCCCACGGCGCGCAGGAGGAGATCCTGTACGACGCCAAGCCGCACATCGGCACGGATGTGCTCGGCGGCGTGGTCAAGTCCATCCGAAAGGACATCCTCGCACACGGCGGCGAGGTCCGCTTCTTCTCCCGGCTCGAGGGGCTGGAGATCGAGGGAGGCGCGCTCCGCGGCGCGCGTGTGCACGCTCCGGAGGGAGACTATCTCCTTCCCTGCTCAAAGCTGATCCTCGCGATCGGCCACTCGGCGCGGGATACCTTTTCGATGCTGCATGCCCTGGGCGTGCCGATGGAACGGAAGGCCTTTTCGATGGGCGTGCGCATCGAGCACCTGCAAAGCGCGATCGACCTGGCGCAGTACGGCCGCGCGCGAGGCGACGATCTGCCTCCGGCCGATTACGCGCTGAGCTTCCACTTTCCCGACGGCGAGAGCGCCTATACCTTCTGCATGTGCCCCGGCGGGCAGGTCTTTGCCGCGGCCTCGGAGGCGGGCGGCGTCGTCACCAACGGGATGAGCTGTGCCGCGCGCGGCGGCGTGAACGCCAACGCCGCGCTGCTCGTCACGCTGCGGCCGGAGGATTTTTCGACTCCCGAGCTCTTTGAGGGCATGGAGTGGCAGCGCAGGATCGAGCGTGCGGCCTATTCCTTCGGCGGCGGGGATTACCGCGCCCCGGCGCAGCTGGTCGGCGATTTTCTTGCCGCGCGGCCGAGCGTCGGCCCCGGGAGCGTTTCGCCCACTTACCGTCCCGGCGTCGTCTGGGGCGAGCTGCGGGAGATCCTGCCGGAGAAGATCAGCTCCGTGCTTGCGCGCGCGATCCCGGAATTCGCCAAAAAGCTGCGCGGCTTCGACGATCCCGACGCGGTGCTGACCGCGCCGGAGACGCGCTCGTCCTCTCCCGTGCGCATCCTGCGCGGCGCGGATCTCTGTTCCGGCGCCGTCCCGGGGCTTTACCCCTGCGGCGAGGGCGCGGGCTACGCCGGCGGCATCACCTCCGCCGCCGTGGACGGGTTGCGCTGCGCCGAGGCGGTGCTGAGGGGTCTGTAATTTTATAATTGAGAAAAGAGCACGGCGGATCCGAGAAGATTTGCGGATCCGCCGTGCTCTTTATCTTTTTCTTATCGGGAACAGGCGCCGCCGCGGACATCGCCCCGCGGCCCCGTCCTCTGAAAGCCACAAGCTCAATCTGTGCCGAGCAGGGCGGCGAAGCAGTCCCGCACGTCCTCTCCGTCCCAGGGCCAGGTGCTGCTCTCATAGCCGCAGTCGGAGAGCAGGCCCTCGCCTCCCTCTTCCGTCAGCCGGCCGAAGGCGCCGGCAACGAGCTCGAGCTGCGTTTCAAACAGCTGCGCGTCCTCCTGAGAGAGCGCTGCGCAATAGCTCCGCAGGATGCGCTCGACCGAATCGGGGCCGATGCCGCTCGCGGAAAAGAAGTCCGCCATCTCCGCCGCGCAGGCCGCGGAGGACAGCGAGCTGCCCGCCGTGCCGGGGAAGCAGGCGGCGCGCAGGGCGTCGAACTGTTCGCAGAGCTGGGCGGCCAGACCGTCGGCCGCGTCGATCGGCGCGCCGAAGATCTCGTCGAAGAGCGAGCGCAGCAGCTCCTTGTCCGCGCCGGAGGACAGAGCGAGCGAGAGGACGAGGCCCTTCGGCTCGCAGAAGCAGGATGCGACGCCGGGACCGCCCGGGACCAGCTTCATGCTCAGGCCGCGCCCGGAGTCGAGGACGCTCGTCTCCCAGTCGTAATACAGGCCGGAGATGTCGCGCAGCGCGTCGCCCGAAGAAATACGGCAGCTGCAGGAAATCCCGCCGCGCGTGAAGTTCATCTGAGCGACTTGCGGCTCGGTCTCGATGAGGCTGTATACCACGTCGGAGGCGTCCTCCGGAGCCCTCAGCTCGACGCCGAAGAGCGCAGAGAGCTCCTCCATCGAGCTCTCGCGCACCGGGTTCGGCAGCGCGGCCTGAGATCCCGTCTGCGGGCTCAGCGCCGCGACGCTCTCCGCTGCGGGAGGCGCGGTCTTTTCATCCCGGCGCAGGGCGCACACGACGATCAGCGCCGCGGCGAGAAGGAGGACGATCGCGATAGAGGTCTTTTTCATGCTTGCTTCCTTTCCGTAAAGGGGGACGGGACTTGTCTTCTCATGTGCCTTTTTATACACCCTCTCCGCGGAAAAGTACAGCCCCGGCGCGGGAAAACAAAGATTTATTAAGAAAGCCTTCCTCTCCCGTCCGCGGCCTTCCGCGCGGGCCGGGGGAATTTTTATAGTTTTTTTCAAAAAAGGCTTGACAGGATTGTGTCATTGTAGTATTGTACTAATTGCTTAATACAACTACACAAAAAGGAGGGCGAATATGGACTTTGAACTGCAGAGCTCCCGGCCGATCTGGCTGCAGCTGGCTGAGCAGCTCGGCCGCCGGATCGTGACCGGCGCCTACCCGCCGGGCTCGCGCTTCCCCACCGTGCGCGAGCTGGCCGCCGAAGCCGGCGTCAACCCGAACACGATGCAGCGCGCGCTGGGCCAGCTTGAGAGCGAAGGGCTCGTGATCACGAACCGCACCGCGGGCCGCACCGTGACCGAGGACGTGGCCGTGCTCGACGCGATGCGCAAGCGTCTGGCGAAGGAGCTGAGAGAAAAGTACTTTTCGGATATGAAGGAGCTGGGTTATTCCCGCTCGCAGGCCGCGGAGCTCGCCGCGGCGGAAACGGAGGAAGAAACATGAACGAACTGGTCAGATGCACCAACCTGAGCCGCCGCTTCGGCGAAGTGCGCGCGCTCGACGGCGTTGATCTCAGCCTGCCCTCCGGCAGGATCGTCGGACTGCTGGGGCCGAACGGCTCGGGCAAAACGACCTTGATCAAGATCCTCAACGGACTGCTGCAGCCCACCACGGGCGAGGTCCGCATCGCCGGGAACGCCCCCGGCGTCGAGACGAAGAAGATCGTCAGCTACCTGCCCGACCGCGGCTATTTCCCCGCGTGGATGCGCGTGGGCGACATGATCGAGCTCTTCGCCGATTTCTATGCCGACTTCGACCGCGTCAAGGCGGACGAGATGTGCCGCGTGCTGGGGCTGGACAAAAAGCTGGCGATCCGGACGCTGTCGAAGGGCACGCGCGAGAAAATGCAGCTGATGCTGGTCATGTCCCGCGCCGCGAAGCTCTATCTGCTCGACGAGCCGATCGCGGGCGTCGACCCGGCGGCGCGCGAGTTCATCATGCGCACGATCCTGACGAATTACAGCGAGGACGGCACGGTGCTGATCTCGACGCACCTGATCCTCGACGTCGAGCAGGTGCTCGACGAGGCGGTGTTCCTGCGGCAGGGCCAGGTGGTCCTGCACGAGAGCGTGGACAGCATCCGCGAGCGCACCGGCGGCAGCGTCGATCAGCTCTTCCGCGACATGTTCCGCGCACAGATTTGAAGAGGGAGGAAAAGAACATGCTTGGAAAACTGATGAAATATGACCTGCGCTCCTGCCTGCGCAAGTTTGCCCCGCTCTGGATCGCCGCGCTGGCGCTGAGCGTGCTGATCGGCCTGTCCTTCCGCTATGTCGTCGACATCGAAGGCGGCAGCGGCGGCCTCGTCACCTTCCTGCTGGGCGTACTGCCCTCGATGGTGCTCTTCGGTCTGTTCGTCGCGATGGCAGTGCTCGCGCTGATCTTCGTCTGCGAGCGCTTTTACAGGGGGCTCCTCGGCGACGAGGGCTATCTGATGCTCACGCTGCCCGCCTCAGCGGGGGCGCACATCGCCTCGAAGGGCCTGACCGCGCTGATCCTGGAGATCGTCTCCGGTCTGGTCGCGGTACTGAGCGGCTTCCTGCTCGTTACGGTCTACCGTCCCGCCGGCTTTGCCGAGGGCTGGGTCGAGTTCTGGCGCGCGCTGGGGCAGCTCAAGGTCCCCTCGGGCTTCCCCTGGCTGATCGTCGAGGGCGTCGTGCTCTTCCTTGTCACCGCCGCGGCGCAGACGCTGAAGATCTACGCGGCGATCGCGCTGGGCCATCTGGCGAAAAGGCACCGCGCGCTCTGGGCCCTGCTGAGCTATGTGGGCATCGGCTTCGCGCTGAACATACTCTTCGGCATCGGCGTATCGAACGGCCTCGTCGAGCGCCTGCTGGGCTTCGGTTCGAGCTGGGGCTTCTTCTCCGCAAGCGGAGAGATCACCGCCCACGGGCTCGGCATGGCGGCCGGAGCGATCGGCACCGCCATCGTGACAGAGCTTGTCCTCTGCGCGGCCTTCTTCTTCCTGACGCGCTATATCCTCAGGAAGCGCCTCAATCTCGAGTAAGCGAAACGACGAAAACCGCTCTCCCGGTGGGAGAGCGGTTTTTGCATGCGGATCGGTTTTGAGCCTTATTCCGCGCCGGTGATGACCGCGTCGTGCAGACGCGTGACGGCGGGGATCCGATAGTTGTTGTACTGTTTAAGCTCCTTCGAGAAGCGCATCGTCCCGGCCAGCTCGCGCATCGTGCCGGAGACCGAGCCGCCCTCCACGATCGTGACCGAGTCGCCGTCGTGCAGATAGCCCAGGCGGATCTCGCCGGCGATGTCGCCGGTCGTGGAATCGACCTGAAAATCGGAGAACTCGACGATCTCGAGGAAGCGGCCCGTACGCAGCTCCGCCGCGGAGGAGGCTCCGCCGTCGACGGCGAAGTTGCCGGGCATGAAGCTGTCCTGCAGGCCCAGGTACTGCGAGAACATGCGGCTGCCGAAGTAATTCCTGGCAACGCCGCCCTCAATGATCGTCATGTCGCGCACCGGCGCGCCCTCGTTGTCATAGGCGCCGTTGTGCGAGGAGTTTTCGAGAAAGCGCTTCGCCCTGATCGTGATCGGATCGCCGCCCTCGTCTTCACAGACGCGCTTGCCGATCTCGAAATCGGAGATATGCTGATAGACCATGTTTGTGCTCATGCGGTCGATGAAATAGCCGTAGATCTCCAGCGCGTCGTCCGTGGAGAACACGACGTCATACTTGCCGAGCGCGGGCGTTTTCCCGGCGCGGAGCTTGTCGCGGCCGAAGCGCAGCGTTTCCTCGACGTTCGCCTTCAGCGCCGCGGCGTCGCAGCTGCCGGAGCGGTACATGCGGTAGAGCTCGATCTCATGCCCGGCGCGGCGGGCATTGACGACGACCTCCGTCATCGAGGCGGGATAGACGTCCGTCACGTCGATGCCGGTCGAGGAGATGAAGCGGCGCGTCACGCAGTCGGCGAAGATCTCGTAGGAGTTGATGTCCGCGTCCTCGCTCTCTTCCACGGAGCGCATCGCGCGCAGGAAATCGCCGGAGATCGCGCGCAGGTCGGGCGCTTCGGCGGCCGCCGCGGCCTCGCCGCGCGGCTCGTTGAGCTTGTAGATCGGGTTGCGGATCAGCTTGGCTTCGCCGAGGAGCTGGGCGATCAGCTTTTCGGCCTCGTCGCGGGAAGCCGTCGGCGAGATCCCCGCCGACGCGCTGCCGAGGAATTCCTGTCCGTCCTCGGAGAAGCGCTTGTACACCGTGAGCACGATATGCTCGACGTCACGCACGCGGTTCTGGTCGAGCGCGTGGCGGATGAAGTAGAATTCCCAGCCCTTGCGGTACTCGTCCGCGACGGTCCAGCCGTCGGCGCCCGATGCGCGGAGCAGATCAAGAATGAAGTTTTCCATTTATCCGAGCCTCGCTTTCGCTTTCATGTAGGGGCCGCCGTCCGAGACCTTGACCCATTCCTTGTGGCCCTTGCCGCAGCCGCCGGAGCCGAAGAGCTCGTGGTCGCGGCTGAGCATCGAGATCGAGCCGAGCAGATCCGGCACGTAGCCGGTCATGACGATCGGCGAGACGACCCTGCCGGTCAGCTTGCCGTCCCGGATCTCGTAGCCGCGGTCGAGGATGCACTGGATGCCCCAGTGCTTGGGATCCTCCATGCCGGACTGCATGCCGGAGAGGAGATAGCCGTAGGGCACCGTGGCGATCATCTCCTCGAGCGTGGAATCGCCCGATTCAAAGACCGTGTTGGTCATGCGGGTGTATACCTTGTGCTCAAAGTTTTCGCGTTTGCCGTTGCCGGTCGGCTCGACGCCGAGGCGCAGGGCCGCGAGCGCGTCGCACACGCCGGTTTTGAGGATGCCGTTCCGGATCTCCACCGTGTCGTGGGCCGGCGTACCCTCGTCGTCGAAGGCATAGCTCGCCACCTGGATCTCGGGCTTGGCGCCCTCGTGCATCGTCACCAGGTCGCTGCCGACCCGCTTGCCGATGTACTGCGCGCCCAGCGCGCGGTTCTTCACGAACATGTCCATCTCCACGCCGTGGCCGAAGGCCTCGTGCGCGATCAGGCCGCTGACCTCGGGCGAGACGATGACCTCGTACTCGCCGGGCTCCATCCGTTCGGCCGTCAGCAGCTCCTCGGCGATCTTCGAGACTTTTTCGACCTTCTCGTCCATCTGTTTGAAGAGCTCCGGTCCCTCGCGGCCGGAGACACTGTCATAGCCGAATTTGACGTCGCCGTCCTTCAGCGCGATCACCGCGGTCATACCCTCGGAGTAGACATAGCTCTGGCGCATGTCGCGTCTGGCGGTGAGGAACATTTTGCACACATGCGTGGACTGAGCCCGCACATGGCAGTCGATGGCGTGCTCGCCGAGGCTGACGCCGCGCGCCGACATCGCCGAGAAGCTGTCGACCAGCGCGCCGAGATCCGCCTCCTCCGGCAGACTGCCGGTCTCCATTTCCACGCGCAGCTCGCAGGGCTCGTCCGGCAGGACCGGGGTGTCGTAGATCGCCGTGCCCGTCTCTTCAAGCAGGGCAAACTGCTCGTTCAGCACACGCCGCGCCTCGGCGGCGGTGAGCTCGGGGCGCGCGGGGTCAAAACGGTCAAAGGCATACTCGCTGTACAGCCCGCCGCGCCGTACGCGGACGACGCTGCCGCGCTCGGTCATCATCGTCGAGTGATTGACGGCCTTGGCACGCTGGGAGATCGACACCATGAAGCCCACGGAATCCGTGGACAGCACGCTGACGTAATCGAAGTCCTCGCCGAGCAGCTCCACAAGCTTTTTCAGCCCCGGAGCGATCGCGTCGAGGTAGTGGGAGAAGGGTGCTTTCACAATCATGCTTCCTTTCGTTGGTATTTCGTGCCTTTCAGTTTAGCACGAGCGCGCAGGTTTTTCAACCTCGTAAAGCGGCGTCCTTCCGCAAAGGACGCTTGTGTTTTTCCCGGGGACAGTGTATCATGGGACGCAAGGGAGGCGATCGATATGAGCGACAACTATCTG
Organism: Oscillospiraceae bacterium; assembly: GCA_017447645.1. Taxonomy (GTDB): domain Bacteria; phylum Bacillota; class Clostridia; order Oscillospirales; family Oscillospiraceae; genus Limivicinus. The sequence goes on along the minus strand of JAFSNA010000056.1, from coordinate 22,840 downwards.
ATCATCCACAAAAGCGTCCTGCCCGATTACTTTGAAAAGGTGCTGGAGGCGCGGCGGCTGCTGGAGTCCGGCAGAGTCCGGGAAGTCAGCGAGGCAGTCCGCCGGGTCGGCATCTCGCGCAGCACCTATTACAAATACAGGGACTTCGTGTTCGAGCCCGCCGAGACGACCGGCGGCCGCAAGGCCGTGCTCGAGCTGATGCTCGACCATCAGCCCGGCGTGCTCAGCGCCGTGCTCTCGCGGCTTTTCGGCGCCGGCGCGAACATCCTGACCATCACGCAGAGCCTGCCCGTGCTCGGCAAGGCCAGCGTCACACTGACGATCGACGTCTCTGGCGTGTCCCGCGGCATCAGCGCGCTTGTCTCCGCGCTGGAGAAGGTCGCCGGCGTGGACAGCGTACGCCTGCTCGCCGTCGAGTAAGCCCCGCGCGCTCCCCCGGCGCTCGGCCGTCCGGGCTTTTCCCGCTCTCTTCGCGTCATGCCGCGGCGGACGGGGGCCTTTGCTCCTCTTTCCGCGTCGCGCCGCGGCCGTCCGGGCCCTTCTCCCCCCGCGCTTCCCCGCCTCGGCCGCGCAAAGAAAAAGACCGCGAAACGCGGGAAAAAAGTTCTTGACAACGCACGTTTTTTCTGTATAATAGCTCTTGCGTTTAGCGGGATTGTGTAAAGGTAGCACAGCGGACTCTGACTCCGTATGTGAGGGTTCGAATCCTTCTCCCGCTGCCAAAAGGGTACTCTGATATTGATAGAATGTCAGAGTACCCTATGTTTTTTCAAGCCCTTTGGTATCAGCGGTTTTATAGATTAACGGCTCGATTGAGAGATCCTTTTATTCTCCCAATTGGGCCGTTTTTTGCTTAATTTGTGTCGAAATGTGGGCGTCATCAGTTTGAAATCGTTCAGTTATAGGGTAAATAGTTTCACTAGTTGTGTAAAAGTTTCGGTATTGGTGCAATAGTTTCAGGAGTTGCGTCGTATCAAACAGTTGACCCCTTCCACAAAGACTGATAAAATAATTATAAAAGTTTTGATAGAAATCAAGTCTAAACTACCATATTCTTCTGCTACTTCTCTTTGTGTCTTTCCTTCTGACAGCCGGTCTTATATAACTGGCAATAATTCTGCACTTTTTCATGCTTTTTTGGCCTATCTTTTCACCAAATGAAACCAGCCTTCTATGCCGGGCGCTCTTTCACTGAGGCGGGAACAACTGAACCTCATCAGATTGGGAATATAATGTGCTTGATTGGAGTCTGGTTCCCCGACAAGACCCAAAAATCATTTGCTTTATAGTTGCGCTTTACTACCCTTACTGGTATATTGATAGCGATACACGTCATATTTACCACTGAAAATGCTTGATGTAGTTATCAGGTAAATTTTCATAGAACTGGATTAAAAGAAACGACTACAACTCGCTCTTTGTAATAAGAGATGGGGTGAACGATGTGACATATTCAATCATTGGGATTCTGACAAGCATTCTCCTGGTGATTATCAACCAAGATATTCTTTTCAACCATGACGGAAACACTCTCACCAAAACCCAGCGGAATTACCGTCTGTTTCTAGTGGGAGTGTTGGTCTATCTCATAACGGATTTGCTTTGGGGAATTTTGGACTCAAAGCACCTCATTACGCTTTTGTTTGCCGACACATCGATTCATTTCGCCGCTATGGTTGGCGCAGTGATGCTCTGGACGCAGTATGTTGTATCCTATCTTGATACCGGCAGCACATTTGAGCGTATACTGAAAATCGCCGGACGCGTATTCTTTGTTCTGGAACTCATTTTTATTGTCGCAAATTTCTTCAAACCTGTGCTGTTTTGGTTTGATGAAAACGGTGCTTATCAGGCAGGCATTGCCCGATATGTGACGCTCGGGATTCAGATTCTCATGTTTCTGGTGACCGCAGTTTATACACTCTATGTCGCCTCTAAATCCAAAGGCAGGGTCAGACATCGCCACCTGACTATAGGTTTCTTTGGCATCGCCATGATGACGCTGATTACAATCCAGGTTTTTTACCCATTGCTGCCCCTGTATGCGATGGGGTGTATGTTGGGTCTCAGTCTGCTGCATAGCTTTGTGGTTGAGGATGAGAAAGAAGAATATCGCCGCGAATTGGAGGAGGCGGCAAAAAGAGACCAGAAACAGAAAATGGAATTGTCGGAAAGCCGGGAATCCCTGAAGGACGCTTTGGCAGTTGCGGAGAGCGCCAATAAGGCAAAAACTTCTTTCCTCTCCAATATGAGCCATGAGATCCGTACGCCCATGAATGCGATTATCGGTTTGAATAACATCGCAATGAACGATCCGACAGCCAGCGATCAAGTAAAGGAATATCTGAGCAAAATCGGAGCCTCTGCCCAGCACCTCCTGGGGATTATAAATGACATTCTGGATATGAGCCGCATTGAATCCGGGAGAATGACCATAAAGAAAGAAGAGTTCTCCTTTGCCAAAGCGCTGGAGCAGGTCAATACAATCATCAATGATCAATGCCTTGCCAAAGATATTGTTTATGACTGTCAAACAATAGGTCAGGTGGATGATTATTATATTGGCGATGTCATGAAGCTCAAACAGGTTATGATCAACATTCTCGGTAATGCTGTCAAGTTCACTCCGAAAGGCGGATCGGTACGTTTTCTTATTGAAGAAGGAAGTCGTTATGACCGGAACGCCGTTCTGAAATTTATCATCAGTGATACTGGCATAGGCATGAGCGAAGATTATCTTCCGCACATCTTTGATCCTTTCAGTCAGGAAGATGCTTCCTCTACCAGTAAATACGGATCAACCGGCCTGGGTATGCCTATCACGAAAAGCATCGTAGAGCTCATGAATGGCCACATCGATGTTGTCAGCGAAAAAGGAAAAGGAACCACATTCACAGTAACCGTCACGCTGGGTGAATCCGATAGGAAGCAGCAGATTGATGAGTCCGGTCTGGTTCCTCATGACATAAGTGTACTTGTAATCGACGATGATCCCATAGCTCTGGAGCACGCGGAAATCGTTCTCAACCAAGTTGGCATTAGCTGCGAGACGGCAGAGTCCGGTTTTGAAGGCATAGATAAAGTCCGTATACGTCATGGACGCAGAGAAGACTACAACCTTATCATTGTCGACTGGAAAATGCCGGAAATGGATGGGATCGAAACAACACGGCAGATACGAAAAATTGTGGGAACCCACACCCCAGTCATTATTCTTACCTCATTCAACTGGGACGATGTCGCAGATGAAGCTCGTGAGGCAGGGGCAGACACTTTCGTAGCGAAGCCTCTTTTTGCCAGTACAGTAATGGATGAATTCGCGGAGGCGTTCCGAAGCAAGAATGAAGTGCTCGTAGAGAAAACGGCGGATTTGAAAGGCCTAAGAGTGCTTCTTGCGGAAGATGTTGCCGTGAATGCCGAAATTATGATGATGGTGCTCAGCATGCGTGAAATGGAAGTGGACTTGGCTGAAAATGGATTAGTTGCCGTAAATCTGTTTGAAAGCCACGAACCCGGATACTATGATGCCATTCTGATGGATATGCGCATGCCGGAAATGGATGGCCTGGAGGCAACGAGAACTATTAGACGCCTTCAGCGCGACGATGCTAAATCGATTCCTATCATTGCCCTGACCGCAAATGCTTTTGATGAGGATGTTCAGCAAAGTATGCAGGCCGGTTTAAATGCTCACCTGTCTAAACCTGTGGAGCCTGAGGCATTGTTTGAGACACTGGAAAAACTGATCAGAGACAGCCGAACTGAACCTGACTGATGTGGAGAACTGGACTACATATTTATATAATCCTAAGGCTGCCCAGTTTTCCGATTGTCTGTCCAACTTTTTAAGGGTCTGCCCAGTTTTTTAAGCCTTTGCCCAAAATCGCAGCGCGCGCTTTCATTTTCATAGTCCTTTTCCAAAAGGGTACTCTGGTTTTGATAGAAAGTCAGAGTGCCCTTTGTTTTTTCAAAGCCTTTGGTATCAGTAGTTATCAAGATTTACGGCTCAAATGGGAGGAACATGACTATAAAAAAGGATGGGCTGTTCTTTCGTTTTTGTGCATCTTATCGCGCAAAAATGCATCTTGTCCTCCGAGGGCTTGAAATGGCCGGAAAAACCGTTAGAATGGCGCTGCGAACAAAAATGAACGGTCCCGCATCCGGGACCGTCTTGAAAAGGAGAAACGCCGTGAAAAAGCTGTATGAAAAAAAGCCGGTCCTCTTCGCCGTCCTGTTTATCGTGTTCTACTGCGCCGTGACCATCCCGATCCGCGGCGAGTTCGGCGACGGGAGCATCCAGTCCCTGATCGGTCTGTCCGTCGTCTCCCTCGCCATCGCCGCCGTCTGCAGCGCGATCCCCCTGTGGAAGAAGCTCGGCGTCGCCGCCCGGGCGCAGAACGCCCGGCTGTGCCTGTACTTCATCCCCATGTTTATTCTTGCCACCGGCAACGTCTGGGGCGGCTTCCATTTGAACTACACCGGCGCCGCCCTGTGGTACGCGATCGGCTCGATGGCCCTCGTCGGCTTCGTTGAAGAAATGATCTTCCGCGGCTTCCTCTTCCGCGCCCTCTTGAAGAAAGACGGCCCGAAGGTCGCCGTCATCGTCTCCGCCGTGACCTTCGGCATCGGCCATATCGTGAATCTTCTGGCCGGCATGGCGACGCTGGAAAACCTGCTCACGATCGTTTTTGCCATCGCCTGGGGCTTTGTCTTCACCATGGTCTACTATAAGAGCGGCAGCCTGCTGATCTGCATCATCGTCCACGCCGTCGTCGACATTCTGTCCATGGTCGCCAGGGAGACCCTGTGGAGCAGCGCTCTCTACATCGGCGCGACCATCGTGATCGGCGCGGTCTACTGTCTGTGGCTCAAGCGTCTGCCCTCCGCCTTCCCCGGCAGGGAGAAGGCCGGCGCGGCGCAGCCGGAGGAAAGCGCGGAACAATAAGCTGCCCGCTCCGGCCGCCGGGAGGCGCTTGCATTCCGTGCCTCGGGCCCGTATAATAGCCGCAGGAAGCGTTCGGCAAACGCAGCCGCCGCGGGCGGTCACGCGCCGGATCCGCTCCCCATTCTCCGAAAGGCAGAGGCGCGTTTGCGGCGCGGAAGACCGCCGTGCGCCGGATGGCAAAATGGATGTAGAGATCGAAAAAATCGGCGCGCAGGACCGCGAGCTGGTCCTGATCCGCTGCCGCGCCGTCACCGAGAATGTGCGCGAGATCGAGGCCTTCGTCAAGTCGCGTCAAGGCAGCCTGACCGGGATGCAGGACGCGAAGCAGTATGAAGTCGCCGTCTCCGATCTGTATTACGTCGAGTCGGTGGACGGCAAGACCTTCCTCTATACGAAGGAACAGGTCTATGAAACGCCGTACCGGATCTACGAGCTGGAGGATCTGCTTCGGGAAAAGGCCTTCCAGCGCGTGTCCAAATCCATGCTTCTGAATCTGATGAAGATCCGCTCGATCCGGGGCGCGCTGAACGGGCGCCTGGCCGCGGTGCTGCAGTCGGGCGAGGAAGTGATCATTTCCCGCAATTACGTAAAGGGCCTGAAGTCCGCCTTGAAAGGAAGGTGACGGGACCGTGAATCTGAAACAGTTCCTCATCAGAAAGCTGAATCTCTTTTTTATGCTCTCGGCCCTTATCACCGTCGCCGTCTGGCTTCTCGGCTCTCGCTTCGACGCCGGGGCCCGCTTCGGATACGACGCCCTCCTCTCGCCGCTGCTCTATGCCGGTTGCTGCGTGCTGCCCTCTCTGGTTACCTGGTCGAAACGGGAGCTCAAACGGCGCGAGTGGGTCGCGCGTGTGGCGCTGCAGTTTCTGCTGACCGAGGCCGTCATGCTCTTCCTCGCTTTCGGAAGTCCTGTGATCGACACCTCGCGGCCCGCCGTCGTGTGGGGGATCGCCTGCAGCGTGCTGGTGATCTATCTGCTGGTCTTTTTCCTTCAGTGGCTGACGAACAGCCTCGAGGCGAAAAAGGTCAACGAGGAGCTGCAGAGATTCCAGCAGCTTCGCGGCGGCGACAGCGCCTGACAAGAGCCGCGCCGAAAAAAACTATACGCAGTCGGAAAGGCAGCCCGTCGGGCTGCCTTTCCGTTATTCTGACAGCCTCCGCGCTCTCCCGGACGGCCGGGCAAGGCCGAAAACACTGCTCTGCCGAAAAAAATGCAAAAAACATCCCCCCCGGGGGCTTACTGAACGACCGGCAATGAGCTAGAATGACGATATCTTCCATCCCAAGAGACGGAACAAAAGAAAGGAACAGAGAACATGAACTCGACAAAAAGATTGTTGGCCGTATTGCTGGCTCTGACCATGGTCTTCGGCATGGCGGCCTGCGGCAGCTCTGACAGCGGCGCCAAGCAGGAAAGCCCCGCTCCCGCAAGCGTGGAGCCGGCGGTTGAAAACACGGAAGCGCCCGAGACCGCGGAGCCGGCCGAGGAAGCCGCTGGGACGCGCGTCGTCACCGACATGCTCGGCCGTGAGGTGAAGATCCCGGCGAAGGTGAAAACGATCGTACCCATCGAAGATGTTCCCATCATGGTTTGCTATCTCGGCATCACGGATATGATCGTGGGCATCGAAGATTGCGAGATCACCGAGAACCCGATCCGCATCTATGCGGTCAGTCACACGGAAGAATGGTCTGCACTTCCCGTCGTGGGCACGAGCGCCGGTGAATTCGCGTTCTATCCCGAACAGCTCATCGAGGCAGATCCCGATGTGATCATCACTTCCACCTCGGCCGAGATCGCCGATGACATCCAGCGTCAGACCGCGATACCTGTGGTTTGCGTACCGAGCAGCATGAAGCCCTTTACACAGGAGTATGCGGATTCTCTGCTGTTCATCGCCGATGTCTGCGGCTGTGAAGAACGCGGCAGGGAGCTGGTCGATTATATCAACAACAATCTAGCGGATCTGGCTGAGCGGGTCAGCGGTCTGGACGATTCCCAGAAGCCCAAAGTGCTGGGCGGTGCTGCGACCTTCCGCGGCGGCCACAGCATCGACGGCGTTTACAAGATCTATCCGGCTTTCAACGCGCTGGGGATCAACAACGTTGCCAAAGACATCGAGGCTAAGAGCACGGCTTTGGTCGACAAGGAAATGATCCTCGAGTGGGATCCGGACATCATTTTCCTGGATGCAAGCAATGTGCATCTCGTCCGTGACGACTATGCCGAGAACCCGGATTTCTTTGCACAGCTCCAGGCCTTCCAAAACGGCAAGATCTATCAGATGCCCAACTACAACTCGCATGTTTACAACGTGGACGTGTCGCTGCTGAACGCTTACTACATCGGCAGCCTGGTCTATCCCGAACTCTTTGCGGACGTTGATCTCGAGGCAAAGGCTGCCGAGATCTTCGACATGTTCGACGGTATGCCCGATTACCTCAACGTTCTCACCGAAGCCGGCTACGGCTACGGGCAGGTCAATCTGGGCGAGTAAGAGCCGGCCGTGAAAAACGAAGGGCTTGAAGTATACAGCCGGTTTCTCAGACGGAAAAGGATCGCGCTTACCGTTGCCGCTCTGATCGCGCTCGCAGCGATCATCGTTTCCATCCGTGTCGGTCCGATCCAGATCTCACTGCGGGAGATATTCCGGGTGTTCATAGGAAAAGGCGAGCCCAAGTTCAAGCTGGCCATTATGAGCATCCGTCTCCCGCGGGCCGTTACCGCGCTGCTGGTCGGTATGGCGCTGGCTGCGGCAGGCGCCGTCATGCAGTGCGTCCTGCGCAACCCGCTGGCCTCGGCGTCCTCCCTGGGCGTGTCCCAGGGAGCGGCGTTCGGCGCCGCGCTTGCCATCGTGGTTTTCGGCGCCGGCGAGATCGGCACCGCCAATGCTGCGGTAACCGTTACCAACCCGTTCCTCGTTACGACGCTGGCCTTTATCTTCGGTATGGCGACCTGCGTTGTCATCCTTGGGATCACGCGTTTCAAACGCGACATCGGTCCCGCAGGACTGATCCTTGCGGGCACGGCTCTCGGCTCGCTGTTCAGCGGCGGAAGCGCGCTGCTGCAGTTCTTCGCCGACGACAGGAAGCTCGGAGCGATCGTGTTCTGGTCCTTCGGCAACCTGGGCTCCACAGACTGGCGGGAGATCCTGATCGTGGCGGTGGTGTTCGTCGGCGCGATGCTGTATTTTCTGTTCAACCGATGGAATTACAACGCCATGGAAAGCGGCGCGGACACCGCCAAAAGCCTGGGCGTCAACACCCGCTCCGTCACGCTCGTCAGCATGGGCATCTGCTCCCTGCTGGCCGCCGTCGCGGTCTCCTTTGTCGGCGTGATCAGTTTTGTGGGCTTGATCGCTCCGCATATCATGCGCCGTTTTACGGGCAACGACTACCGCTATCTGGTTCCGGGATCGGCCATCACGGGGGCTATGCTCCTTTTGCTGGCAGATCTCGTCAGCCGGACGGTCATCTCTCCGGTGATCCTGCCCATCGGCGCGCTCACCTCCTTCCTCGGGGCGCCGCTGTTCCTGTATATTCTCTTCAAGGGGGGCAGGAACCGTGGTTAAAGTCGAAAACATCAGCTTTTCCTATGGCAAGGCCTTCGGCAGCGTGCTCGAGGACGTCAGCTTTGAGATCGGCGACGGCATGTGCATCGCCGTGCTGGGCAACAACGGCGCGGGCAAGAGCACGCTTTTGAAGTGCATCGACCGGATCCATCCGAGCCCGGGCGGCGCGGTATACATCGACGGGCAGAATGTTTTTGAGATGAGCAGCAGGCTCATGGCCCAGAACATCGCCTACATCCCCCAGAACACCACGGCCATCCATATGACGGTATTCGACGCCGTGCTTCTCGGAAGAAAGCCCTATATCCGCTGGGACGTTTCCGAGGCGGACCGCCGCATCGCCAACGACGTCATCCATCAGATGAACCTCGAGAGCTTCATCCTGCGAAACGTCTCGGAGCTGTCAGGCGGCGAGGCGCAGAAGGTCATGCTGGCCCGCGCGCTGGCGCAGGAGCCCCGGCTGCTCCTTCTGGACGAGCCCACCAGCAACCTCGACCCCCGCAACCAGCACGAGGCCATGCAGCTCGTCCGCAGGATCGCGCGCGAAAAGCAGATCTGCGTGATTACGATCCTGCACGATCTCAACCTAGCGATCCGCTATTGCGACCGCTTCCTGTTTTTGAAGGACGCAAAGGTCTACGCATACGGCGGGCGCGAGGTCATGACGCCCGAGAACATCGAGACCGTCTACGGGATGCACGTGCATCTGGAGACCTATATGGGCATCCCGGTGATCATCCCCTTCCCGGACGTGAAGCCGCATGAGGCAAACTGAAAAAAACGAATGATACGCATGAACGAAGCCGAAAAATGGGATCGCGTCGCAGGCAACTATCAGGACGTCTTTCTGCTCGGGCTGAACGAGTATAATTTCTCTCTCCTGTGCTTCTGGAAAGAGAACGGTATGCTGCCGCCCGGTGCGAGAGTGCTGGACATCGGCTGCGGCGTGGGAAAATACGGGACCTATCTGGCCGAACTCGGCTGTGACGTGACGCTGACGGACATCTCCGGCGAAATGCTTCGCCGCGCCGTGGAGAACATGGCCCGGTACCGGACACCCTGGGCGGTCTATTGCTGCGACTTCGATGAGGCGACCGGAAAGGAGCCCGTCTTTGCCGGCGGCTTCGATCTGGTGATCTCCACGATGTCCCCCGCCGTGCATGACGCCGCGACCGTGCGGAAGATGAGCGCTCTGTCCCGCGGCTGGTGCTTCCTGGCTCGCTTTCGCAGTTGGGAGCAGCCCTTCCGGGACAAACTCATGCGGGAGATCGGCGCCGCGCCGCTGCGCGACCTCACGGATCTCGAGGGCGACGTCTCGTCCATGATCCGCGCGGTCGGCGAGGCGGGATATGCGCCGCTCGTCAGGACGGTGGACTACTGCTGGGCGGACCGCAGGACACCGGAGCAGATGGCGGATTATCTCCGCCGCAGATATTTTGAGGACGAGGCCGAGGCGGAGCGCCTGCGCGACGCAGCGCTCGAGACCGCCCGGCGCCTGTGCGGGCCGGACGGCCGCGTCGACGACGCGGTCAACACCAGGGTCGCCTGGATCTATTGGAATACGGAGGGAAAGACATGATCCACGAATTGTTCAGAAAGGCCGGCGAGCTGCACGGTCATTACTGCCCGGGCCTTGCGACCGGCGTGCGGGCGGCGGCGGAGGCGCTGCGCATCCTGGAGGTCGAAAAGAAGGGCCACGCGCTGTACTGCATCGCCGAAAACCGCGCCTGCTACCAGGACGGGATCCAGATGATCTTCGGCACGACGCTGGGAAACGGCAATCTGGAGCTGCGTCCGCGCGGGAAATCGGCCTTTAATTTCTATGACCGCAGCACTGGAAAGAGCGTCCGTCTCGTCGCCCGGGACAAGCCGAAGGACATGAGCCGGGAGGAGCTGACGGAGTATATCCTGACGGCGCCGCTGGAGGCGGTGTTCGATCAGACGCCGGTACGTTTCGAGGCGCCGGAGGACAAGCCGGGCCGCCGCGGCTCGCCCCGCATCTGCCCCCGCTGCGGCGAGAAATGCAGCGAGCCTTTCCTGCGCGTGTCTGACGGCGAGATCGTCTGTCTCGACTGCGCGGAAGCCTGACAAAAAGCCGCCGCCCCGAAGGAGCCTTTCCTTCGGAGCGGCGGATTTGTCATGTCTTTTTTCGGAAACGCCCTCGGCTCAGGCGTTCATGCAGTTCCGGAGCCGGTGCCGCAGCCTGTCCGCGGCGAGGTCGCTCAGCTCGATCACCTGGATGTCCAGCTCGGCGGCGCGGCTGCGCATGCGGGCGTTGCCGCGCTCGGCCGTGACGATGACGGCGCGGGCCATCTCGCCGCCGAAGCGGTCGCGCAGGACGGCAAGCTCGTTGAGCGCCTCGGTCTTGACGTCGCAGGTCTTGCAGCTGATGAACAGCGGCACGACGCCGCGGCAGCACATGACGTCCAGCTCGTTGCTGACGGAATTGCTCTTGTTCTCGCCCTCCCAGTCGACGATCACGCTCAGGCGCACGTCGTCAAAGAGAGCCGTGTCCAGACAGGCCTTATAGACGTAGGTCTCCAGCACGCTGCCGACGTCCCGCAGCCAGGAGCGGACCTGTCCGTCGCGGAAGCGGAAGGAGACCTCCTCCGGCGCGATGCGCAGATCCAGGATGAAGCCGATGCTCTCGACGGAGCGCAGCGCGTCCTCCGGCGCGTCGATCCGCGAGCCGCGCTCGCCCTTGACGGTGTAGGGGCCGGAGACGTCCAGCGAATACGTGCCGTCGGCGCCGCCGGCGGAGACGCGCTGGAGATAGGTGACGATCTTCGTCCAGTCCCGCCGGAAGCGCATGAACACCTCGAAGAAGGGGTCGAAGTCCTGCAGATAACGCTCCAGCACGGCGTTGTTCGCCCTCCCCTCGCGCACGGAGCCGCCGGCCATGAGGAAGAAATCCTCGACCCGGTAGCGCAGGGGGCAGACAAGCCCGTCGGCGAAGGCCGCGTTGCGGATGTTGTAATAGCTGTTCTTCTTCCGGCTGTAAGTAAAGACGGGGATCTCGGCCTCCGCGCCCAGGAGTCCCGCGGCGAAGAGCACCGCGTCCGTGCCGCCGGTGATGTCCATTGCGCAGTCGCCGTAGCGCGCGAGGATAGAGCGCAGCAGCACGAGCACCGCGTCCGCGTCGTACACGTCCGCCTTGAAAAAGATGAGCTCCGTCTGCAGCCCGCGGCGGCTGAAGTAGGCGCGCATCTTTCTGTGCAGCGCGGCGTTGCGGGCCGCGTCCTCCGGGCAGATGTAGACGGCGCGGCGGGGACGGAACATCTCTACGCCCAGGATGTTTTCCAGCGGCCGCCGGTCAAACAGCTCGATCAGGGTCTCCATGCTGCGGCTTCGCTCCCTTTCTCTCTTTTTCTGTCTCCCATTGTAAAGCTACCGCGCGGAAAAAGCAATCGCCGGGCGCAAAAACCGTCCCCGGGAGGAGAGATCTCTTTGCACGCGGGCGGAAAACGTGATATAATACATAAAACGAGATCACACCGCGGCCGCGGGCCGGAGAAGAAAGTCATGATCAGTCTGGAAGAATACAAAAAAATCGTCGCGGAGCTCCTAGACGAGCTGCCGGAGGAGTTTTTCCGGGAGCTCTCCGGCGGCGTGATCGTGTCGGAGGCAAGGCTGAGCCCGGACTACGCCCGGGGCGACGACCTCTTCACCATGGGGCAGTATCAGGTCTCCTACGGCATGCGGCAGATCGTCATGTACAAGGGCTCCTTCGACCGGGTCTATCCGAACGCGGACGCGGCGGAGGCCAGGGAACTGCTGCGCGGCGTCCTGCGCCACGAATTCCGGCACCATCTCGAATCCATGGGCCAGGTCCGCAACTCTTCCTCTCTCGAGGCTGAGGACGAGCGGGAAAAGCAGGCCTATCTTGCCCGGCACGGGAGCTGAAGGGCAGAACGCTCCCGCGCAGAAGCAGCGGCGGCGCCCGGGAGGCGCCGCCGCTGCCGTATTTTTGCCGGATGCCGCCTCAATCCTGAGGCATGGTGGAGGGATCCGCGCGCTCGATCACAAGCTTGTTCTGGATGAAGCCCATGTTGATGTGGACCTTCACGCAGACGAAGGGATCCTCCGGGCTGAGCTTGATCACGGGGTCGTTGCATTTGCGGTTCATGCCGCAGACGATGTGCAGCTTGTACTCGCCGTAAGGAAGCGGGAGATACAGGCTCTCGCGGTTGCCGATCTGGCCGTAGGGCTGCTCGTTGATGTAGATGCCGAAGCCGGCCGCCGAGCCGACGAAATTGCCCATGCGGTAGATCCCCAGCAGGCCGCCCTGCTCCAGGCTGAGCTGCTCGCCGCATTTCGCGCAGGCGGCGGGGGCAAGCAGGTTCTGCACGTTGCCGCACCTGGGGCACTTCACGCGATATTTTCTTGCCATTTCAAGTCCTCCTTCAACAATGACCGGCCGACATTCCGACCTTTTTTGATTGTATTTTATCGCGCGGCCCTTGTCAACGCCTTCGGGCCGGAAAGCGAAAAAAACGCCCTCTTTTCTCTTGCGCCCCGCGGCGACGGAGCGTACAATGAAGGCGAAAAACGGTGAAAAGAGGGACGGACGTGGACGGCTACCGCGTGATCGATAAAAATACATACTACCGCAGCGGCGTTTTCCGGCATTTTTCGGAGGACTGCAAATGCTCGATGTCCATGACCGCGCGGGTGGATGTGACCGCGCTTGCGGCGTATTCCAAAGCGAGCGGGACGAAGTTTTCGCTCAATTTCCTGTATCTGCTGGCGAGGACGCTCAACTCCCGCGAGGACTACCGGATGGGCTGGCTCTGGCAGACGGAAGAGCTGATCTGTTACGACGTCATCCACCCCACGCAGTACCTCTTCCACGAGGACACCGAGACCTGCACGCCGGTCTACTCGCGCTACTGCGAGGACTATGACGCTTTTTACCGCGCCGCGGCGGAGGACCTCGAACGCGCCGCGCAGACCCGGGAATACGCGCTGGATGCGGCGGGCCATCCGAACTCCTTCGACGCCTCGTACATCCCCTGGCTGTCCTACGACGCGCTGCACCTAGAGCTGCCGGACGGCTATCTTTTCTTCGCGCCGATCGTCAACTGGGGCCGCTGGCGCGAGGAGGGCGGACGGCTGATGATGCCCGTGAGCGTGCGGCTCAACCACGCCGTGGCGGACGGCTTCCTGCTGGCGAACGTGTTCCGGCTCCTGCAGAAGGAGATCGACGCCTTCTGCGCGTCGGGAAACGCTTCCCTCCAGCCCGAAGAAAACTGAAAACGAAAGTCGAACAGCGTTGCCTCGCGCGCGCGTTTGTGCTATACTGAAGTTTATGATTTATGATTTCCTTTTCCGGAAATGAGGTTTTGCCTTGAAAAAGCGTTTTTCATTCATATGCGTCTATCTGTGCCTGCTCACGCTGCTGTGTCTCGGCGCGGCCGAGCTGCTCAATCCCGATAAGGGCGAGCGGCTCTCTGTGTCCGAAAACCGCATGCTTGCGGCCTTTCCCGCCCTCAGCGTTCAGAGCGTGGCGGACGGCAGCTTCATGAGCGGCTTTGAGAGCTATCTCTCCGACGCCTTTCCCTTCCGCGACGGCGCCGCCTCCTTCCACGACGGTCTGATGGGTCTCGTCAGCATCCCGGACGACGGCCCGGCCACCGGCGTGGTCGAGGACGAGCGTCTGTGGGATCAGAGCGAGGAGCAGGAGGCCGCCTTCCAGCAGCTGATCGAGGAGGAACGCGTCGAGCACGGCGAGGAAAGCCCCTCTGCCGCCGCCGTTGAAAGCACGCCCACGCCCGCCGCGTCGGGCGAGCTGCGCGACGTCACGCTCTGGCTCGAGCGCCCCGACGGCACGCGCGACGTGCTCTTCACCTATCCGGCGGAATCGGTCGCCGACTTCGCCCGGATCCTCAACCGCTACCGCGCCAAGCTGCCCGAGGACGGCAGACTGTATTTCTTCTCCCCGCAGGTCTCGGACGTGGCAAACAACATCATCGGCAAGACCAAGTATGTCGGCTGGGGCACCGACCTGGTCGAGGTGATGCAGCCCCTGGTCGACGACGGCGTGATCATCGTGGACGATCTGGCGATCCTCAACCCCTACCTCAACGACGCGCCCTCCGCGCTGTATCCGACGCAGGACTACTACTGGCACGCGATCGCGGCCAGCATCACAGCCGACGCGCTGATGAGCGCCCAGGGCGTCGCGCCGGCGGACTATGACCAGTACCGCTACTGGCTCTCCTTCCGCGAGGACAGACGCGCCCGCTCCACCGAGGAGCTGGCCGGCATGAACTACGGCCGCGAGACGATCGAGGTCATGAGCGCGATCTCCCCGGCCGGGAGCTATTTCCTCAATTACCTCACGCAGCGCCAGAAAACGACCTTCACGATGCCCGACGGCGGCTACGTCGGCTTCCTCGGCGGGCACAAGGGCCCCTGGCGGCTGATCGAGGGCGGCTTCCACACCGGGCGCAACGCGCTGGTCGTGGGCGACTGCTTCACGATCCCGCTCATCCCCTATCTCGCGCCCTATTACGATCAGATCATCTCGACCGACGTGCGCGACAACTTCTACTCGGTCCAGCTCGCCGGCGCCAACATCGCCAGCTATATCGCACACTACGACGTGAAGGACATCTACGTGGTGTGGAGCACCAACGCCCGCTTCTACAGCGACAACATCCGCTCGCGCATGTCCGCCTATCTCGACCTGGCCTACTGATCCCCCGCGCATCCTGACCCTGCGAGGTTGCTGTTATGGTCTTTTCCAGCCTGACATTTTTACTGATCTTCCTGCCGCTGCTTTACATCCTGTATTTCACGGGCAGGGCCCCGCGCTGGCGCAACGGCGTGCTGCTGGTGATGTCCCTGCTGTTCTACGGCTGGGGCGAGCCGCTCTGGATCCTGGCGATGCTCGTTTCGACCTTTGCCAACTTCTTCTGCGCCCGCGCGCTCACGCGCACCGAGAGCGAAGGAAAGCGCAGGCTGATCCTCGCCGTCGGCGTGGTCTTCTCGCTGAGCTTTCTGTTCTATTTCAAATACTCCTCCTTCTTTGCCAACTCTCTGGCGAAGCTCCTCGGTCTCGGCTGGAGGGCGGCGGAGAGGCGTCTGCCGATCGGTATTTCCTTCTACACCTTCCAGATCCTGACCTATACCGTGGACGTCTACCGCAAAAAAGCCCCGGCGCTGGATAACCCGCTGCGGCTGCTGCTGTATATCAGCTGCTTCCCCCAGCTGATCGCCGGCCCGATCGTGCAGTACGCGGACGTGGCCGACCAGCTGGCCGAGCGGACGATCCTGCCCGACGACTTTACCGCCGGTCTGCAGCGCTTCATCAAGGGTCTCGGCAAGAAGGTGCTGCTGGCCAATGTCTGCGGCGCCGCGATGGAGGAACTGACGCTCGCCGGGACGGGCGCGCCGCTGTCGCTGCTCGGCGCATGGCTGGCCGTCTTCCTCTACGGCATGCAGATCTATTTCGACTTCTCCGCCTACTCCGACATGGCCATCGGCCTGGGGCAGACGCTCGGCTTCCGCTATAAGGAAAACTTCCGCTTCCCCTATGCCTCGCTCTCCGTCACCGAGTTCTGGCGGCGCTGGCATATCTCGATGGGCAGCTTTTTCCGCGACTATGTGTACATCCCGCTCGGCGGCAACCGCCGCGGTACGGCGCGTACGGTGCTGAACATGCTGCTGGTCTGGGCGCTGACCGGCCTGTGGCACGGCGCCGCCTGGAACTTCGTGCTCTGGGGATTGTATTTCGGCGTGCTGCTGATCCTCGAGCGCTTCGTGCTCCGCGGCGTGACAGATCATCTGCCGCGTCTGCTGCGCTGGCTGATCGCCTTCACGCTCGTGACGATCAGCTGGTCGATCTTCTACTATACCGACCTTGGCTCCGTCGCCCAGGCGCTCGGCGCGCTCTTCGGCGTCGGGATCTCCGGGGCGAGCGATCCCGCGTCGATCACCGTGCTGCGCAGCTACGGGATCTGGGCGCTCGGCGCTTTCGTGCTGAGCCTTCCGCTCGTGCCCGCCGTGGCCGGAAAGCTGCCGGAGAAGACCTGCGGCCTGCTGGGCACCGTGCTGACCGTGCTGATCTTCGCCGCCTCGCTGCTCTTCCTGATCGGGCAGAGCTACAATCCCTTCATCTACTTCCGTTTCTGAGGAACGCGTATGGACAACGAACAGAAAAAGTTAAGGCTCGGCGTGCTGCGGCTGATCTGCCTCGCCTCGCTCATCTTCTTCGCAGGGCTGATCTTCTTCACCCTGATGCGCGTGCGCATCCCGCAGCAACGGCTGCAGAAGCTTGAGACCCTGCTCGCCGCCGGCGATACCGACACGGTGCGCCGCCTCGCGCCCGAGCTCGGCGACGAGACCGCGGCCGAGAGCTTTCTGGCGCGCTGCGATTATCTCGACGCCGAGAGGGCCTTTGCGCGCGGCGACTGGGCCGCGGCGCGCGAGCTCTATGCCGCCGCCGGAAGCTGGGAGGACAGCGCGGAGATGGTCAAGCTCTGCGATTACCGCCGCGCCGACGCGCTGTATGCCTCCGGTCAGCTGGAGGAGGCAGAGACGCTCTTTTCCTCGCTCGGCGGCTACAGCAACGCGGCGGACCGCGCGCTCGACTGCCGCTACGACCGGGCGGCCGCGCTGGAGAGCTCCGGCGCGCTGAACGAGGCGGCCGCGCTCTTTGACACGCTCGGCCCCTACCGCGACGCGGAGGAGCGGCTGCTGCGCATCGCGAAAGCCGCCACGGGTCTTTCCAACGCCGAGGAGGCGCTCTCCGCCTTCCGCGGGATGAGCCCGGAGGCGCGCGCGAAGATGGTCGCTCTCGGCTCGGCACGCGAGGCTCTGCCTCAGGGCGTGATCGCCGTCGGCTTTTACCATACGGTCGGCGTATGCCCCGACGGCAGCGTCGTCGCCTGCGGGGACGACAGCTACGGCCAGTGCGCCGTCGGCGAGCTGCACGACGTCAAAGCCGTGGCGGCCGGCGCCTATCACACGGTCGCGCTGCACAGCGACGGCACGGTGAGCGCGCTCGGGCGCAACAGCGAGAAGCAGTGCGACACCTCCTCCTGGCGCAATATCACGGCGATCGCCGCTTCGGACTACGCCACCTTCGGTCTGACGAAGGAAGGGCGCCTGGTGTGCACGGGCTTTTATGATTACAGCGAACCGCGTCAATGGCCCGGCCTCTCCGCCGCAGCCGGCGGCTCCTACAATCTCGCGGCGCTGCGCACGGACGGCACGGTCTGGACCTATCCGAAGCTCAAGAACACCGACGTGCTGCGCGGCTGCGTCGGCCTTGCCGTCAACACCGGCTACGCCGTCGGCGTGATGCCGGACGGAAGCGTCGTCTCCTCTGTGTTCGACCTCTCCTCCTGGCAGGACGTGATCGCCGTCTCCGCGAGCGGCACGGCTATCCTGGGGCTTGACCTGAACGGGAAGGTGCTCGCGCACTTCTTCCGCGAGAGCGACGCGCTGGATCTCTCCTCCTTTACGGACGTGAAGGCGATCGCCGCGGGCGGCACCCACTTCGCGCTCGTGCTCTCCGACGGCAGCGTGAAGGTCCTGGGGCAGGACAAGCACGGCGAGGCCGAGACCGCGGGCTGGGTCCTGGCGGTCAAATAGTTTTCGATCACATAGTCGGTTTTTTTAAAGCGCCGGGCTGCAAATGCAGTCCGGCGCTTTAAAAAAACGGAAAAAAGGCTGTGAAAAAGGTCCCTTGACATTCCCTGCCGGCCCGTGGGGGACGGCCCTGCTTTTTTATCGGTATTCCAGCCGCATGCGGAAAACGGGGCGATCCGTCTCGCCGCAGAGGAAAACGCTGCCGTCCTCCCCGCTCCAGCGCAGGCGCAGCGTCTCGCCCAGGCGCGCCTCGTTCTGATACTCCACAGATATGCCGCGCAGCAGCTTCCCCGCCGCGGCCGCGCCGACGCTGTCCTCGGCGAGGTCGAAATAGCGGGTGTTGTTCATGTGGCCGTTGAGATCGACGAAGCTGTAAGGCACGGTAAAGTCCCGCTCGAAGGCGCACTCGCCCTTGGCGACTGTGCCGGGCATGGCGATCTCCTCCCCGGTCACGGCGCCTTCGATGACGACACCGTATTTTTCGGGGAAGACGACCTTGCGCGTACGGGAATCCACCAGGCTCCACATGGCGCTGGCCTTCAGAAGCGGCTCGCCGTCCGCGGTCTCCAGCGAATAATACCGCGGGAAGAGCAGGTGCATCGTCCGGCCCGGCCAGCTTTTGAGCACGACGCGCTCGTCGTATTCCGGCATGCGTGCGATCTCGGCGCGCTGCATCAGCAGCACCCATAGGATGCCCTTGTCCAGCGTCTTGTCGCGCCCCATGCCAAGCTGCTCGGTATGGCGGATCGACGCCTCCTGCAGCAGCCGGAACAGCTCAGAGGTGCGCAGACGGCGGAACATGTCCACGTCCTTGCTCCGCAGCAGGAGCTCCTCGCGGTAGACGCTCATTGTACTCTCTTCCAGATCGCGTTGACGACGTCGCCGAGGGTCTGCAGCTTCTTCCACTGACGCTCGGGGATGCGCACGTCGAAGAGCGCCTCGAGCTTGCAGATCACGAGCACAAAGCCCATCGAGTCGATGGCCGTCTCATTGTTGATGACGCTGTCCTCCCGCAGATCGAGGTCCTTCATGTCGGGGAAGCAGTCGAAAATGATCTTCTTGGTCTGGTCAAGAACTTCCTGTCTGGTCATGGCTTTGCACTCACTTTCTGCTGGAGCTCCCAGCGCTTGATTTTGCCCGTCGCCGTTCTCGGCAGCGGTTCGTCCGTGATCAGAATATCCGTGATCTGCTGGCCGCGCGGCAGCGTGCGCATCAGATCGCGCAGCTTTTCGCCGAGCGCCTTGGCGTCGCCCTCACCGGAGAAGACCAGGATGGGCCTCTCGCCGCGCAGCGTGACGGCCAGCTCCGTATGGGAGAGGGTCCGCATGATAGCCGACTCATACTCCGGCAGGAAGATCTTCGTCCCGTCGGGGAGGACCAGCATGTCCTTCTTGCGCCCGGTGATATGCAGCAGGCCGTTCTCGTCGAACGCTCCGAGGTCGCCGGTGTGGAAAACGCCGTTTTGCAGCACCGCGCGCGTCGCATCCGGACGCTTGTAGTAGCCCTGCATCATGCAGGTGGGCGCTTCGATCAGGATCTCTCCGTCCTCGGCGATCGTGATCGTGTCGTCGGGGCAGATCTCCATCGCGTAGGGATCGCCCCTGACGGAGATCGCGACGCCCGAGCTCGTCTCGGTCAGGCCGTAGCCGAAGCTCACGCGAAGACCCATCGCCCCCGCCGCCTGCAGCAGCGCCGGCGGACAGTCGCCCGCGCCGACGAGCACGAGCCTGAGCTCCGGATTGATGCAGCGCATCTTTACGAGGAAGCCCAGCAGCATCGGCACGACGGAGACCGCCGTGGGGCGGTAGAAATCACAGTCGTCCATATAGTGTCTCTGCCCGCGCCCGAGTGCGACGCAGCTCCCGCAGCTCAAGCCCCAGAGCAGGCCGCAGACGAAGCCGAACACATGCCCCAGCGGCAGCAGGCACAGCAGCGTGTCCCGCTCTTGTAGCGGCAGCTTCGCCGAGCCGTTCCACGCGCTCTGGCACAGGCTGTGGTCGGTCAGGACGACGGCCTTCGAGCGCTCGGTCGTGCCGGAGGTGAAGAACAGGATCTTTCCTCGGCCGTCCTTCACGCCCGCCATGAGCGAAAGCTCCAGCTCCTCCTTCAGGTCCTCGTCGCCCCAGAGGACGTCGATGTCGGTGTAGCGGATCAGGGTCTTGAGGACCTCGGCCTCCAGCGAGGCGTCGAGCAGCACGAGCTGCAGTCCGGCGAGGTTCGCGGCGAAGATCTCGACGACGTTGTCGAGACTGCCGTCGCAGAGAAGTCCCATGCAGGTCTTCCCCTCCTTTTTCAGCTCGTCGGCGCGCTCGCGTATGCGCGCGAGCAGCTGTGAAAAGCTGAGCGTTTCCTTCTCATAGCGAAGGGCGGGGGCTTCGGGACTCGTCTCGGCAAAGTGGGAGAGCAGATGCTCAAAGCTGTCAAAACGCACGGGGCCACCTCCGGAAAGAGAGAATGTTAAGCTCGTTTTTTTAACAATATATCACAGTTCCGGCCGCAAGGGAAGCACTTTTCTTTTTCCCCCGGGCGGCGTTTTTTGCCCTGTTTTTTTTTGACAATTCCGCAAAAATAGATAGTGCATTTTCCCTCTGTTTGTTGTATAATGACTATATCTGAGCAATAATCCGCCAAATCTGAATTACGGAGGAAAAACATGGACAAGAACATTCGCATCGCCATCATCGGCGGCGGCCCCGCGGGCCTTTCCGCCGGCATGTATCTCGAGCAGAAGGGCTACGAGAACTACGTGATCTTCGAGCGCAACGACCGCGTCGGCGGCAAGTGCTGGAGCCCCCACTACAACGGCCGCCGTTACGAGATGGGCGCCATCATGGGCGTGCCGTCTTACTACGCCGTTGAGGACGTCGAGAAGTTCTGCGGCATCACCCACGACGGCCCGAAGCTCAACCGCAACTACAAGGACAGCCAGGGCAACGTGATCGAGCCCTTCGCCCGCACGCTCGGCAACATCATCCGCAATCCCTGGATGCTCAAGATGAAGGGTCAGCTCAAGAAGTTCGGCGAGCTGCTCGAGACCAAGTACAAGGGCTATGACGTCAACGGCCACCGCGGAGTTGCCGAGGGCCGCTACGACGGCTACGCCGTCACCCCGGGCCGCGAGAAGATCGAGGGCGAGAACCCCAACCTGAAGGATCTTGCGCTCCCGTTCAAGCAGTTCTGCGAGATCAACGGCGTCCCCCTGGTCCAGAAGATCTGGATCGGACCCTTCACCTCCTTCGGTTACGGCTACTTTGACGAGATCCCCGCGGGCTACGTCCTGAAGTACCTCGACTTCCAGACCTGCATGAACTTCGTCAAGGTCAACCTCTGGACCTGGGAGCAGGGCACCCAGTACATCTGGGAGCAGCTCAACGACCACATCAAGAACCCCGCCCGTCTCAACAGCACGATCGAGAAGGTCGAGCGTCATGACGGCAAGGTGTTCATCACCGTCAACGGCGAGGTAGAGGAGTTCGACAAGGTCATCGTGACCGCGCCTCTGCACATCCCCGGCACGCGCGCCGACGGTCAGAAGGGCATGGACGAGTACTTCGACGTGCGCGACGACGAGAAGGAGCTCTTCTCCAAGATCGACTATGAGCGCTACGACGTGCAGGCCGTCCTGACCAAGCCCGAGAACCACCCGGAGATCTCCTACTACGTCTTTGACAACATGGTCCCCGAGAAGCTCGGTCACCTGATGGTCTATTACCGCCGCTGGAAGGATCAGATCGACCAGGTCATCACCACCTATGCGCTGCGCAAGCACAAGAACATGGAAGAGATCCCCTACGAGACCTGCCGCCAGATGGTGCAGGACGACCTCAAGATCATGCACAACCCCGCCGAGGAAGTCATCAACGAGTGGAGCGTCTACTACTTCCCGCATGTCTTCTCCGAGGATTACGCCGCCGGCTGGTACGACAAGGTCGAGGCGATGCAGGGCAAGTACGACACCTATTATGCCGGCGAGGTCATGAGCTTCGGCGACATGGACGAGACGGCCGAGTACTCCCGCGAGCTGGTTGAGAGATTCTTCTAAATCACACCGATTTGGGGCCGGCTCCTGCCGGCCCTGTTTTTGAAAGGAATGCGGCATGAAATTTTATAAAGACCATTACGACGTCGTGATCATCGGCGGCGCACTGGCCGGCATGTCCGCCTGCCTGCAGCTGCAGGCCTGGGGCGTCAAGGACATTCTGATCCTTGAAAAGCACAACATGCCCGGCGGCCTTGCCACCGACTTTGTGCGCAACGGCTTCGAGATCGAGGCGACGCTGCATGAGATGATGTCCATCGGCCAGCCCGGCAAGCGCCTCAAGGTCGGCAAGTTCTTTGAGGACATGGGCGTGGACATCGACTGGCTGCCCGTGCCCGAGTGCTACCGCGTCGCGCTGCCGAACTCCGGCATCGACAAGATCCTCCATCACGACTACGACGACAGCTACACCACTGTCGCGAAGGAAATCGACGAAGTCGTCCCCGGCACCTATGACAAGGTGCACGAGCTGATGCTGCTCTGCCGCCGCGTGTACGACAGCATGAACATCCTCTCCGTCACGCCGATGAGCAAGGTGCAGATGCTGATGAAGCACCCGGACTTTGTAAAGACCGTCGGCTACACGGCCACCGAAGTCATCAACACCTTTGACCTGCCGAAGAAGGCTGTCGAGATGCTGACCCCGTACTGGATCTACGTCGGCAACCGCATGGACGACCTGCCCTT